>NZ_JBFTJE010000002.1:0-461517 GCF_056395265.1 Cupriavidus sp. 10L43_2 | reverse complement strand
CCTGGAATGAGGCGCGCGCGGCGATGTCGTTTGTCATGAAGCGAGTGGCTCCCGCTTCTGCATCACGACGCCCAATTGCCCGCCCTGGGTTAGAATTCGCCCCACCTTCGGCCTTGCGCCGGCCCCCACAAGATGCAGTCAGGAAGTACAAGTGAAAAGTGACGAAAAATCAACGGCTTACGCGGCCGGCGTAGCCAATTCGCCCCGCGTGGGGTTTGTCAGCCTGGGCTGTCCGAAAGCGCTCGTGGATTCCGAGCAGATCCTGACCCAGCTGCGTGCCGAAGGCTACGCGATCAGCGGTACCTATAACGATGCCGATCTGGTCGTGGTCAACACCTGCGGCTTCATCGACGAAGCCGTGCAGGAGAGCCTGGACGCCATCGGCGAGGCCCTGACCGAGAACGGCAAGGTCATCGTCACCGGCTGCCTGGGGGCCAAGAAGGATGCGGCCGGGCATGACATCGTCTCGTCGGTCCACCCGAAGGTGCTGGCCGTGACCGGCCCGCATGCGCTGGGCGAGGTCATGCAGGCCGTCCACACGCACCTGCCCAAGCCGCACGATCCGTTCACGGACCTCGTGCCGCCGGCCGGCATCAAGCTGACGCCCAAGCACTACGCCTACCTGAAGATCTCCGAGGGCTGCAATCACCGCTGCTCGTTCTGCATCATCCCGTCGATGCGGGGCGATCTGGTATCGCGTCCGGTGGCGGAAGTGATGCTGGAGGCGGAAAACCTGTTCAAGTCGGGCGTCAAGGAACTGCTGGTGATCTCGCAGGACACCAGCGCCTATGGCGTGGACGTGAAGTACCGCACCGGTTTCTGGAACGGCCGTCCGCTCAAGACCCGCATGACCGAACTGGTCGGCGCGCTGGGCGAGCTGGCCAGCCAGTACGGTGCCTGGGTGCGCCTGCACTACGTGTACCCCTATCCGCACGTGGATGAGATTATTCCGCTGATGTCGCAGGGCAACGTGCTGCCGTACCTGGACGTGCCGCTCCAGCATGCCCACCCGGACGTGCTCAAGCGCATGAAGCGCCCGGCCAATGCCGAAAAGACGCTCGATCGCATCCGCGCCTGGCGCGAGATCTGCCCCGAGCTGACCATCCGCAGCACGTTCATCGCCGGTTTCCCGGGCGAGACCGAGGAAGAGTTCCAGACGCTGCTGGACTTCATCGCCGAAGCCGAACTGGACCGCGTGGGCTGCTTCGCCTACTCGCCCGTGGACGGCGCCACCGCCAACAACCTGCCCGGCGCGCTGCCGGACGCCGTGCGTGAGGAGCGCCGCGCGCGCTTCATGGAAGTGGCCGAGGAAGTTTCCGCACGCCGCCTGCAGCGCAAGGTTGGCCAAACGCTGCGCGTGCTGGTGGACGAAGTGAACCAGGATGGCGGCGTGGGTCGGTCGTCGGCCGATGCGCCCGAGATCGACGGTCTGGTCTATATCGACCCGGCCGCGAAGCCCTCGCAACGCTACAAGACCGGCGACTTCGTCCACGTGAAGATCACCGGTGCCGATGGTCACGACCTGTGGGGTGAAGTGGTCTAAAGATCACTGTCGGGTCCGGGACATTAGGTAAAAGTACGGTCGTTCGTTTTGGGGTGGCCGGGACTATACTGTGCGCCGCAACATGAACTCATGGAGACAAGACATGACGCGTGAAGTGGTGGTTGTCAGCGGTGTGCGCACCGCAGTTGGCACCTTCGGCGGCAGCCTGAAGGACCTGGCCCCGACCGATCTGGGCGCGCTGGTCGTGCGCGAGGCGCTGGCCCGCGCCAATGTGTCCGGCGATGACGTCGGTCACGTGGTATTCGGCAATGTGATCCAGACCGAACCCAAGGACATGTACCTGGGCCGCGTGGCGGCCGTGAACGGCGGGGTGTCGATCAACGCCCCCGCGCTGACCGTGAACCGTCTCTGCGGCTCGGGCCTGCAGGCCATCATCAGCGCTGCCCAGACCATTCTGCTCGGCGATGCCGACGTGGCCATCGGCGGTGGCGCGGAGAGCATGAGCCGCGCGCCGTACGTGGCGCCGATGGCGCGCTGGGGCGCGCGCATGGGCGATGCCAAGCTCGTCGACATGATGCTCGGCGCGCTGCACGACCCGTTCCACGCCATCCACATGGGCGTGACGGCCGAGAACGTGGCCAAGGAGTACGACATCTCGCGCGCCCAGCAGGACGAGGCTGCGCTGGAGTCGCACCGCCGCGCGTCCGCCGCCATCAAGGCCGGCCATTTCAAGGACCAGATCGTTCCCGTCACGCTGAAGTCGCGCAAGGGCGATGTCGTGTTCGACACCGACGAGCACGTGCGCCACGACGCCACCATCGACGACATGACCAAGCTCAAGCCGGTCTTCGTCAAGGAAAACGGCACGGTGACGGCTGGCAATGCGTCCGGCCTGAACGACGCGGCCGCCGCCGTGGTGCTGATGGAGCGCGCCGAAGCCGAGCGCCGCGGCCTGAAGCCGCTGGCGCGCCTGGTGTCCTACGGCCACGCCGGTGTGGACCCGAAGACCATGGGTATCGGCCCGGTGCCGGCCACCAAGATCGCGCTCGAACGCGCCGGCCTGACGGTCAAGGATCTCGATGTAATCGAAGCCAACGAAGCCTTCGCCGCCCAGGCGTGCGCGGTGACCAAGGCGCTCGGCCTCGATCCGGCCAAGGTCAACCCGAACGGCTCGGGCATCTCGCTGGGCCATCCGATCGGTGCCACCGGCGCACTGATCACCGTCAAGGCCGTGCACGAACTGCAACGCGTGCAGGGCCGCTATGCGCTCGTGACGATGTGCATTGGCGGTGGCCAGGGCATTGCTGCTATCTTTGAGCGTATCTGAGTCCTGATCCGGGGTTTGCCTTGCTGCGTCCGATGCCTTTCCGCCTGACCGTTGTGGCCGCGTTTGCGGTGTTCGTCCCGCTGGCCGCCCAGGCGGCTGGCGGCGAGTCGTTGTCGACGGGTGGGCAGGGCAGTCTCGGCATCAACGACGCGATCCGCGCTGGGGAAGCCCGGCGCGGGACGTCGCTGTCTTCGGGCCCGGTGGGCTCGCTGGCGCCGCGCTCCGAGTACGCGAAGTTCCCGGTCTACGTCGGCAACGTCGGCGACAAACAAGTGCGGCTGCGCGTGGGCGCCAAGACCGACACCCGCGACAGCCTGCAGGGCGAATACGCGTCCGGCGACGGCAAGGGCGGTGTGCGCCTGCTGTCCGGCGAATGGAACGAAGGCGCCTTCCTGATGGAAGAGTCCGATGACGGCACGCGTGTCTCGGGCAACTGGGAAGGCCGTATCGACCAGAATGGCGCGGTGAGCGGCACCTGGACCGACGCCTTCAACCCGGCCATCGTGCTGCCGTTCTTCATCCGCCCCCTCGGCGGCTATCTCGTCATTCCCCCGTTCGACATGCGGCCCAGCAGCGGCGTCACCTACGCGCCGCTCGTGCCGAAATCCTCGATCTCGATCGGCAACTCGCGCTGACATCGGCGTGGTGGCCCCTCGGCCACCCCGGCATTTGCTGGTAAGCTCGGACGTCTGATCCGACCTCCCGCAAAACGAGGAACTCGCCGTGTCCGACCATTCCCAATCCGACTCGTCCCGCTATCTCCAGACGCTCGCCGTCCAGCCCGAACTCGATATCGCGCCGGGCTTTGATTCGTTTTCCACGCCGACCTATCGCGGCTCGACCGTGGTCTTCCGCAATCTGGACGAATTGCGCGCCTATGGCGACCCCACCAAGACGTACTGGCGCTACGGCCTGCACGCCACGCCCACCAGCGAGGCGCTGTGCCAGCAACTCGCCCAGATCGAAGGAGGCCGGCAGACCCTGCTGCTGCCGTCTGGCATGGGCGCCATCTCGCTGGTCTATTTCGCGTTCCTGAAGTCGGGCGACGATGTGCTCGTGCCGGACAACGTCTACGGCCCCAATCGCGACCATGGCGAGTGGCTGGCCCGCGAATTCGGCGTGAGCGTGCGCTACTACCATCCGATGGCGGGTGCCAGTATCGCCTCGATGATCCAGCCGAACACCAAGCTGATCTGGCTCGAGTCGCCGGGCTCGGTGACGATGGAGGTGCCCGATACCGAGGCCATCGTCGCAGCGGCCAAGGCGCGCGGCGTGCTGACGGCCATCGACAACACATGGTCGGCGGGGGTCTACTTCCAGCCGTTCGCGAAGGGCATCGACGTCTCGGTGCAGGCGCTGACCAAGTACCAGTCGGGCGGCAGCGACGTGCTGATGGGCGCCGTGATCACGGCCGACGAATCGCTCCACAACCGCCTCAAGCGCACGCGCATGGTGATGGGCTGGGGCGTGTCCGCCGATGACTGCTTCCTGGTCCTGCGCGGCATGGCGAGCATGCCGGTGCGGCTGGCCGCGCACGACCGCGCCGCACGCGAGATTGCCGAATGGTTGACCAAGCGGCCCGAGGTGACCCGCGTGCTGCATCCCGCGCTGCCCGATTGCCCCGGCCATGCCGAATGGCGGCGTGACTTCACCGGCGCGAGCGGGCTGTTCTCGATCATCCTGCACAGCCGTTTTGGGCGCGAGCAGGTGGATGCCTTCGTCGAGGCGCTGAAGCTGTATGCGATTGGCTGGTCGTGGGGCGGGGCGCACAGCCTGGCCGTGCCGTACCACGTGGAGGGCATGCGCCCGGCGGGCACGTGGCCGCCGGCTGGCTGGGAAAATGCGGGGGAGCTGGTGCGGCTCTACATCGGCCTGGAAGATTCACGCGATCTGATCGCGGACCTGAAACAGGCGATGGAAAAGCACCTGCGCTGAAGAGGGAAGCAGAAGGCGTCCCTCCCCGAGGGGGAGAGACGCCGGCACATCAGGACGCGTCGGCCTTGCGCAGGGCCGGCTGCGCGGCTTGCTCGGACGTAGCCGGGCGCAGCGCCCAGACCGATTCCGCCGGGCCGTTGTGCGCGCGCCGCTGGGTGGCGCGGGCCAGCACCACATAGCCCACTGCCAGCGCGATGGCGCCGATATCGAAGCCCGCCACACCCCAGCGCCCGTGCAGGGCGGCCACGACGAAGTGGTCGCCGGTCAGCAGGGCATTGGCGAGCGGCACAGTCAGCGAGGCCAGCGCCGCCACATAGAGCAGCTCGACGGCCGCCCGCACCGGCGGACGCACCAGCGACCAGCCCACCGCCAGCAGGAACACCGGCCAGAACACATAGCTCACGGCGCGCTCAGGCCACAGCAGCGCGGCCGGGAAGCACAGCGCCACGCCGATACAGGTGCCGATGCACACGCCCACGGTGGCCTGCGCCAGCAGTCGATGCACGCGCGGCTGCTCGGCCTGGCGCGTCTTGCGGCGCGACTCGATCCACAGCAGGTTGCCCGAATAGAACAGGAACGCGCCCGCCAGACCGGCCAGCAGGTACAAGATCCGCACGGGCAGGTTGCCGTAGGTGCCGTAGTGCAGCGCGAAGACGCCGCTATACAGCGTGTGATTGGTGTCGCGCGCGCCGGGGGTCTGGTTGGCGATCAGCTTGCCCGCGTTCGGCTCGTTGGCCGCCGCGTGGATGCCCACCGAGCCGCCATTGCCGAGCGCGCGCTCGCTGTCGCCACGGACTTCCGCCACGGCATTGGCATCGCCATAGCGCTGGAAGCGGATGGCTTCCGGCGTGAAGCGTTCGCCGCCATGCTCGCGCGCGATGGCCAGCAGTTGCGCCGCCGGCATGGTCGGCGAAGGCCGTCCGGCCGCCGTCATTTCCGGCGTGGCCGCAATCGCGGTGGGCACCTGCTCGAACAGCTTGCCGTTGAAGGTGAGCGCGTTGAACACCATCACCATGACCAGCGACAGGCACAGGAACGCGCCCGTGACCGCGAACACCATGTGGAACGGCAGGCTGAACAGGCCGATCACGTTGTGCGCGTCCATCCAGAACCGCTTCAGGTTGCGGCCCGGCCGCACCGCGAAGAGGTCCTTCTTGAGGCGCGGCAGGTGCAGTAGCACGCCGGACACCAGCGCCAGCCCGTACAGCACCGAGATCACGCCCATGAAGTAGGTGCCGTTCTGGCCCAGGCCGAGCGAGTAGTGCAGGGAGTTCAGGAACGCCGACAGCTCGCCGGTCACGTGGTCGAGCGAGGTGTTGCGCTGCGCGGCGGCGTCGCCGTTCAGCGCCGTGCCATTGATGGTGTGCCACGCACCGGCCTTGTCCTGCCAGTAGGCGTTGAAATCGGGCTCTTCCTTGCTCGGCAGGGCCACGTAGACGCTGGCGGCGGCATCCGGATGCACGGCCACCAGCTTCTGGACGAAGGCGTCGACGGCCGGGCCCTCCACGTGGACCTCGGTGGCGTGACGGCCTTCCAGGCGGGCCGGGTTCTGCCAGATGTGCAGCTCGTGGTGGAAGATCGTGATGGCGCCGGCGAAGAAGGCGATGAAGAGCGCCCAGCCGGCCATCAGGCCGACCCAGGTATGCAGCGTCTGGTAAAGGCGGAGGGTATTGGGTTTCATGGAGAGGTCCTCACGACCCGGCCAGCGCGGACGCGGCGGGCATGGTGTTCGTCAGGCGCAGCGCCCACAGGAGGCCGAAGCAGATCAGGTTGGCGCCCCCCAGCCAGAGCCACGCGGCCGTGCTGGTGCGGAACAGCAGGCTCAGGCTGATCAGCGTGACCCAGGCGACGAAGCTGAGCAGCACTGCGGCGACCACGCCGCCATGCCAGCCGCCCGGCAGCCAGAGGATGCCCAGCGTGCACAGCGCGAGGGCCAGGGGCAGGCCCAGCAGTGTCCCGGCAAGCCATTTCGTGCCCATCATGCTGCGCTTCCTTCCCGGCGGGCCAGCCCGCGACGGTGGTGGACCCACGTGCCGATGAACGGCCACAGGGACAGGCTGCAGGTCAGCGAGACCAGCGTGGCGGCGATGGCCACGGGCCAGCCTTCGGGCACGCTCATGGTCCAGGCGCTGGCGACCGTCAGCAACAGGCCGAGCCAACCCAGCAGCCGGGGCGGCAGGGGCGCGCGGCCTTCACCGTCGGCGGAGACAAACAGAACCTGGTTCGGCGCAGCGAGGTACAAGCACGCAGCCGCCGCCAGTCCTAGCAATACAGCGAACGCTTGCATGCGGGCAACATCGGAATGGTTGGAACTCCGAATAATAATGATTCGTATTTGTTTTCACAAGGAAATCAATACGTTGCGGTACATTTCGGCGGCCGAACGGGGGTGGAGAACTAGGGGAAATGCGATGCGGGCGCCGCCCGGAGCCAATCTCCGGGCGGGCTGGGGGGGGCGGAGATTTAGTGCGGGAAGAGGTTCAGCAGGCCGTCCAGGCCGACGTGGTTGAACGCCACGCTGGCCTGCGCGCGCACCGCCGGCTTGGCCCGGAAGGCGACGGAGAGGCCGGCCACGGCCATCATCTTCAGATCGTTCGAGCCGTCGCCCATGACGATGGCCTGCGACACATCGGCGCCGATCTGCGCGCAGACCTCGCGCACCGTACGTGCCTTGACGTCCGCATTGACGATTTCGCCGACGACTTCGCCGGTGAGCTTGCCATCGACAATCTCCAGCGTGTTCGCGCGCGTGAAGTCCAGCTTCAGGCGCGGCTTGAGCTGGTCGGTGAAATGGACGAAGCCGCCCGACACCAGCAGCGTGCGCATGCCCAGCGCCTGCACGGTCTGCAGCATCCGCTCGGCACCCGGGGACAGGCGCAGGCGCTCCGCGTAGACGCGGTCGAGCACGCTGGCATCCAGCCCCTTCAGCAGGGCCACGCGGCGCCGCAGGCTTTCATTGAAATCGGTGATCTCGCCGCGCATGGCGGCTTCCGTGATCGCCGAAACCTCGGCCTTCAGCCCGCAAAAGTCCGCAATTTCGTCGATGCACTCGATCGTGATCAACGTCGAGTCCATGTCCATGGCCACCAGCCGGAAGTCCGAGAGCTTGCGCCCGGCCGGCACCACGGCCCAGTCGATGCCGCGTGGGCCGCAGGCTTCGTCCAGCGCCTTGTGCAGTGCGGGCGTCAGCGGGGCGCAGTCATCGGCGGCCGCGACGTTGGCCGCACGCAGCGTGAAGGCCGAAGCGTCGGCGATGGGGCGGATGGCGTCGAGATCGGCGGGCGACAGCGGGGACAGGCTCTGGAGAATCAGGGGCATGACGGCAGGGGGAAGTCGGGGCGGGGCGCGCAAAGCGAGGAAGGCGATATTGTAAGCGCACCGCCCTCCTGCTCAAACGCTCAAGCAGCTCAGGCGGCCACGCGCAGGCTGTCCACCACCTTGTGCAGGAAGGCTTCGCAGGCTTCCAGTTGGTCGAGGGCGACAAACTCGTCCGGCTTGTGGGCTTGCTGGATGTCGCCGGGGCCGCAGACCACGGCCGGGATGCCGGCGCGCTGGAACAGGCCGGCCTCGGTGCCATAGGCCACCTTGTTGGTGTCCCGGTCAGCGGTCAGCGCGCGCACCAGTTGCGTGATGGCGTCGGCCTCGGCAGCGTCGAGCGACGGCGCAGCGGCAATCTTCGCCAGCGTCAGCCCCGCGTCGGCATGTTCGGCGCGCATCTTCGGCAGCAGCACGCCATTCGCATATTCCTGAATCCGCGCGAAGATCGCCTCGGGATCCACGCCCGGCAGGTTGCGGAACTCGAACACGAACTCGCACAGCGCCGGAATGGTGTTCAGCGCGATGCCGCCCTGGATCGTGCCGGTGGAGGCGGTCGTGAACGGCACGTCGAAGGCTTGATCGTACGGGCCGTTGGCCTTGAATTCATCGGCGATGTCGCGGATGAAGCAGATCAGCCGCGCCGCGTATTCGATGGCGTTCACGCCCTTCGGCGTCAGCGACGAATGCGCGGCCTGACCCTTCACGCAGCAACGGTAGGCGTTGATGCCCTTGTGCGCGACGATCACGCGCATGCTGGTCGGCTCGCCGACGATGCAGCCGCCCGGCCGCACGCCACGGTCTCGCAATTCGGCCAGAAGATACGGCGCGCCCATGCAGCCGATTTCCTCGTCGAACGACAGCGCGTAGTGCACCGGCTCGCGTAGCCTGGCCTCCAGGATGGTCGGCAGCAGCGCCAGGCTTGTGCCGATGAAGCCCTTCATGTCGCAGGTGCCCCGGCCATAGAGCTTGCCGTCGCGGATCACCGGCTTGAACGGGTCGGTGGTCCAGTTCTGGCCGTCCACCGGCACCACGTCGGTGTGGCCGGACAGCACGATGCCGCCATCGGTGGCGCCATTGGCCGCCGGCACGGTCACGAACAGGTTGGCCTTGTCGCCCTGCGGGTTGTAGCTCAGGTGCGGCCGCAGCCCCTTGGCCAGGAAGTGGTCGCGCACGGCCTCGATCAGGCCGAGATTCGAATGGCGCGACGTGGTGTCGTACGACACCAGCCGCTCGGTCCAGTCGAGCGCACTGCCGCGCGGCTTGGCTGCGGTGGCGGAAGATTGGGCATTGGCGTGGGCAGGCATGGGGCGGAAAGATGATTGATTCGTCAAGGATGCGATCCTACACCGTCACGCCAGTTGCCGCAGCGTGTGCTTGATGGTCTGGGCGCGCACGGCCACATCGGGCATCTTGGCCTCGATGCGCAGCTTGTCCTGCCCGGCCAGCTTGATATGGCGGTTCTTTTGCACGAGGTCGATAATGCGGATGGCGTCGATCGGCGGGTTCGGCACGAACTGCATGCTGATGGTGGCCTCGCCCGCATCGATCTTGCGCACGCCCAGCGGCACGGCGGCGATGCGCAGCCGGTGCGTCTCCACCAGCGCCTGCGCCTGCGGCGGCAGGCGGCCGAAGCGGTCGATCAGCTCTTCCTGGATGTTGTCCACGCTCTCGGCCGTCTCGCAGTTGGCCAGCCGCTTGTAGAGCGACAGCCGTTCGTGCACATCGGCGCAATAGTCGTTCGGCAGCAGCGCCGGCGTGCCGAGGTTGATCTCGGTGGTCACCTGCAGCGGGGCCATCAGGTCCGGCTCCTTGCCGGCCTTGAGCGCCTTCACGGCGGCGTTGAGCATGTCCGTATAAAGCTGGAAGCCGATTTCGTGGATTTCGCCCGATTGCTTGTCGCCCAGCACCTCGCCGGCGCCGCGGATTTCCAGGTCGTGCATGGCGAGGTAGAAGCCGGAGCCGAGTTCCTCCATCTGCTGGATGGCCTCGAGCCGGCGCTGCGCCAGCTTGGTCAGGCCATCGACATCATGGACCAGCATGTACGCGTAGGCCTGATGGTGCGAGCGACCCACGCGGCCCCGCAGCTGGTGCAGCTGGGCCAGGCCGAACTTGTCGGCGCGGTGGATCAGGATGGTGTTGGCGGTCGGCACGTCGATGCCGGTCTCGATGATCGTCGTGCAGAGCAGGATGTTGTCGCGCCGCGCCACGAAATCGCGCATCACGCGCTCCAGCTCGCGCTCGTGCATCTGGCCATGGGCCACGGCGATACGCGCCTCGGGCACCAGTTCCATCAGCCGGGCGCGCTTGTTCTCGATGGTCTCGACCTCGTTATGGAGGAAGTAGACCTGCCCGCCGCGCTTCAGCTCGCGCAGGATGGCCTCGCGGATCACGCCGTCTTCCTCGCGTCGCACGAAGGTCTTGATCGCCAGCCGCTTCTGCGGCGCCGTGGCGATGACCGAGAAGTCGCGCAGGCCCTCCAGCGCCATGCCCAGCGTGCGTGGGATGGGGGTGGCGGTGAGCGTCAGCACGTCCACCTCGGCGCGAAGTGTCTTGAGCGCCTCTTTTTGGCGCACGCCGAAGCGGTGTTCCTCGTCGATGATGACCAGGCCCAGGCGCTGGAACTTCACGTCGTCCGAGAGCAGCTTGTGCGTGCCGATGACGATATCGACGGTGCCCTCGTTGATCTGCTTGATGGCCGCGTCGATCTCCTTCTTGGTCTTGAAGCGCGACAGCTCCACGATGCGCACCGGCCATTCGGCGAAACGGTCGGACAACGTCTGGAAGTGCTGCTCCGCCAGCAGCGTGGTCGGCGCGAGCATGGCCACCTGCTTGCCGCCGAGCACGGCCACGAAGGCGGCGCGCAGGGCCACCTCGGTCTTGCCGAAGCCCACGTCGCCGCAGACCAGCCGGTCCATTGGCTTGCCGGAGGTCATGTCGGCGATCACAGCCGAAATGGCGGCGGCCTGATCGGGGGTTTCCTCGAAACCGAAGCTTTCGGCGAAGGTCTCGTAGTCCTTGGGCTGGAGCGGGAAGGCAAAGCCCTGGCGCAAGGCGCGGCGTGCGTACAGGTTCAGCAGCTCGGCGGCGGTGTCGCGGATCTGCTGCGCGGCGCGGCGCTTGGCCTTGTCCCACTGGCCGGAGCCGAGGTGGTGCAGCGGCGCGGATTCCGGATCGGCGCCCGAGTAGCGCGAGATCACATGCAACTGGTGCACGGGCACGTACAGCTTGCTGCCCTTGTCGTAGTCCAGGTGCAGGAATTCCTCCTCGCCCTGGCCCAGGTCCATCGTCACCAGCCCCTGATAGCGGCCGATGCCATGCTCGCTATGCACCACGGGGTCGCCGATCTTCAGTTCGGCGAGGTCGCGCACCATCGAATCGACGGCGCTGGCCTGTTCCTGCTTGCGGCGGCCCGTGCGACGCGCGGTACCTGCGTAGAGCTCGGCCTCGGTCACGAAGGCCAGTTGCGCCTGCGGCAGCGCAAAGCCGCTCTGCAGCGGCGCCACGGCGATCGAGAAGTGCGCGTCACCGGCCAGATAGGCGGCGAAGTCGTCCACTGGCTGCGGACGCAGGCCGCTTTCGGCGAAGAGTTGCATCAACGTCTCGCGCCGGCCAGCGGAGTCGGCGCACATCAGCACGCGCGTGGCCTTGTTCAGCAGCAGGGCCTCAAGGTTGACCAGCGGGTCTTCGGCGCGGCGGTTGACCGAGACATCGGGCAGGGCAGCCGAGAACGGTGCCTGCTCGGCCGTGGCCTCGCGCTGCAGCACCACGCGCGCCAGCGGCTTGGCGGCTACGAAGAACTGCTCCTCGGACAGGAACAGGTCCGCCGGCGGCAGCAGCGGGCGTTCGCGGTCGTGCCGCATGAAGGTGTAGCGCTGGGTGGTATCGGCCCAGAAACGGCGGATGGCCTCGTCGATATTGCCTGCGAACGCCAGTTGCGTGCCGGCGGGCAGGTAATCGAACAGGCTGGCGCTTTCCTCGAAGAACAGCGGCAGGTAGTACTCGATGCCGGCGGACGGCACGCCGTTGCCAATGTCCTTGTAGATCGGCGATTTGGTCGGATCTCCCTCGAACACCTCGCGCCAGCGGCCCCGGAAGGCGGTGCGGGCGATTTCGTCGAGCGGGAACTCGCGCCCGGGCAGCAGGCGCACTTCCTTCACCGGGTACAGGCTGCGCTGGGTGTCGGGGTCGAAGGCGCGGATGGTCTCGATCTCATCCCCGAACAGGTCGATCCGGTACGGCAGGGCCGAGCCCATCGGGAAGAGGTCGATCAGCCCGCCCCGTACGCTGTACTCGCCGGGGCGCATGACCGCGCTGACGTGCTCGTAGCCGGCCAGTGTGAACTGGGCCTTGAGCGCGTTTTCGTCGAGTTTCTCGCCCTGCTTGAAGAAGAAGGTGTACGCGGCCAGGAAGGCCGGCGGCGCCAGCCGGTACAGCGCGGTGGAGGCGGGCACCAGCATCACGTCGCACTGGCCGGTCTGGATGTCGTGCAGCGTGGCCAGCCGCTCAGATACCAGGTCCTGGTGGGGCGAGAAGCTGTCGTAGGGCAGCGTTTCCCAGTCCGGCAGCAGCCGCACACGCAGTTCGGGCGCGAACCACGGGATTTCCTCGGCCAGGCGCTGGGCGTCGGTGGCGTTGGCGCACATCACTGCCAGCATCGGCAGGGCGCCCTTGTGTTGGCGCGCGTAGGCGGCTACCAGCAGGGCGTCGGCGGAGCCGGTCAGGCCGGCCACCGCGTGACGCATGCCGGGCTTGACCAGCGACAGGTTGGCGAAGGATGTGACAGCGTGGATGTCAGGCATTGGCAGCAAGGGCGATCGAAACGACAGCGCCCCGCCGGCAGCGCGGGCGGGGGTTGGCCATGATAGTCCGGCCCCGGAAGGGATCTCCGTGGCGGTGGACAAGGGCCGTATTATAGAATGCGCACCGGCCGGTCCGCCGCCCGTCTTATTCCTACTTCGCCCCGCTACCCTGTGTCTGCTCGCCGCTTCGCCCTGATTCCCTGTGCCGGTACCGGCAGCCGCGCCGGCGGCCACGTCGCCAAGCAATACCAGACCGTGGCCGGCCACCCGATGATCTGGCACGCGCTGGCCGCCTTTTCCGCCTGTGAGCGCATCAGCGCCACCGCGCTGGTGCTGGCGCCGGACGATATGCCGCTGGAATCGCGCTTCGGCGCGGAGGCGTTCGCGGGGCTGCGCTTCGATACCGCCTTCGTGGGCGGCGACACGCGCCACGCCTCGGTGCTGGCCGGCCTGCATCACCTGGCCCAGCTCGGCGCCACGGACAGCGACTGGGTGCTCGTGCACGATGCCGCCCGCCCCGGGCTGACGCCGGCCATGATCGACACGCTGATCCGCGCCGTGGAGGCCGACGACGAGGCCGATGCGGCCATCGGCGGCATTCTGGCGGTGCCGGTGCCCGATACGCTCAAGCGGGCGGACGAAGGCGCCCAGGTTGGCGTGCGGATTGGCGCCACCGTGCCGCGCGAAGGGCTCTGGCAGGCCCAGACCCCGCAGATGTTCCGCGTAGGCGTGTTGCGCCAGGCGTTGCAGGAGGCGCTGGCCGCCGGCGCCGTGGTCACCGACGAGGCGAGCGCCATCGAGCGCCTGGGCCTGCATCCGCGCCTGGTCAACGGCTCGCTGCGCAATTTCAAGGTCACCTACCCCGAGGATTTCGCGCTGGCGGACATCCTGCTCGCGCCGGCAGCCCCGCTGGCTGACCGTTAAGCATTTTTCAGAGGAGTCGCATTGAATCCGTTCGATATCCGCATTGGCCAGGGCTATGACGTGCACGCCCTGGTGCCGGGCCGCAAGCTGATCCTGGGTGGCGTGGACATTCCGCATGACCGTGGCCTGCTCGGCCATTCCGATGCCGACGCGCTGCTGCACGCCGTGACCGACGCGCTGTTCGGTGCCGCCGCATTGGGCGACATCGGCCGGCATTTTCCCGACACGGACCCGAATTTCGCCGGTGCCGACAGTCGCGTGCTGTTGCGCGAGGCGGCCCGGCGGGTGCGCGAGGCCGGTTACGAGATCGGCAACGTGGATGCCACGGTCATCGCACAAAAGCCAAAACTGGCGCCGCATATCGGCGGCATGGCGGCGAATCTCGCGGAAGACCTCGGCCTGCCCGTCACGCGTTGCAACGTGAAGGCGAAGACCAATGAGAAGCTGGGGTTCGAAGGGCGCGAAGAGGGCATCGTCGCGCAGGCCGCGGTGCTGATCTACCGCAAGGCTGGCGACGTTCAGGATTGAAGCAACTGCGCGATCAGACAGTCAGACCGGGGGTGGCGACGGTAGCGGCGCTTCCTCGGGCAGGATCGCGAAGGTGTAGTCGTTCAGGCGCGCCATGGCGCCGCTGCGTGCGCCGGCTTCGGTCCGTTTCTGGAAGCCCATCTGCTGGCAAAGTTTGTTGGCGGAGGCCATCTCGGGCATGGTCCGCACCACCAGCGCACTGGCGCCGATATCGCGCGCCCGCTGGATGCAGATCTGCATCAGCCGATGTCCCAGCCCCTGGCCACGCGCCTGCGGGCTGACCGACAGCAGCCGTGCCTCGGGCTGCGTCAGCGTCACGGTGCTGTCGTCCAGGGCGGGCAGCGTGGCGCCCGGATGGCAGAACAGCACGGCACCGCTGATGCCGTGGTCGCTCTCGGCGACCCACCATTCCATGTCGGGATTGTCCTTTGCGGCCAGCACGGACTGCATGCCGCGCTGGAACGATGCGCGGCAATCTTCCATGATCGCAAGCTCATACTGCCCATAGGCTTGCTGCGTGACCGCTGCGATGTCGCCCCAGTCGTACGCCGCCGCCAGGCGGAAGCGAAAACGGGGGGAGGTATGCGAAGGCAAGGTACTCATGGCCTCTGTATCCGTGTCCTTGCGTGGATTGTAGGCCGGTCGCGGCACAAGTGCATGGTTCCCGATCGCCCGTTTGCGTGTCAGACAACATGCCGCCCAGCGTATTGACATCGTCTTGACATCAGGCTTTCGCGCTGGGGCGAAAAAAAACCTGCCGCCCCTTGCGGTGGCGGTAGGTTTTCCTGACCAGGCGGGCAATGCCTGCCCGGCAAGCCTTATTCTGCGGCGATCACGTTGGCGGCAGCCCCGATCACGGCGGCGATGCGGCCCACGTCGCGCAGTTGCTGCGCGCTCATGCCTTGCTCGGTCTTCAGCAACTGATAGTGCGACTTCACGCAGAAGTGGCACTTGCCGATGATCGACGCGGCCAGTGCGTACATCTCGAAGCGGCGCTTGTCCACGCCACCATGGGTAGCGTAGGCGTTCATGCGCAGTCCGGCGGGCTGGCTCGACAGGTCCGGGTCCTCGGCCATCTCGATGTACGGATACCAGACATTGTTCATGCCCATCAGCGCGGCAGCCGTCTGCGCAGCGGTGACTTCCTCCGGCGACAGCACGTTCGCATTGCGGATGGCATCGACGATGATCTTGCTCTTGGCGGCGAAGGCGGCGGCGAGTGCCACGCCCACGGCGTCATTGCCTTCCAGCGACGAGCGCGCGATCGTGCCATCCACATTCAGGCGGATGTCCTTCGCGTAGTCGGGAATGAGGTTCTTAATCGTGCTGAGGAATTCCATTTATTTCTCCTATCGTCCAGGGCTCAAAAAACCCGCATTTGCGGGCTTTGACGCGGAAGCGCCGGTTTGGCCACTTCCGCGCGCGCCGGTCCGCCCGGGGAGGGCGGTTGGCAGGTCAAACAAATTACAGCGTGGCGCCGCCGACAGCGCGGTTGCACGGGCACAGCTCGTCCGTTTGCAGGCCGTCCAGAATACGCAGGACTTCGTCCGGGCTACGGCCGACGTTCAGGTTGTTCACCGACACGTGTTGGATCACGTTGTCCGGATCGACGATGAACGTAGCGCGCAGGGCCACGCCGGCAGCCTTGTCACGCACGCCCAGCTGGTCCACCAGCGAGCCGGTCACGTCGGCGAATTGCCACTGGTTCAGCTTGTTCAGGTCCTTGTGTTCGCGGCGCCATGCCAGCTTCACGAACTCGTTGTCGGTCGAGCCGCCCAGCACGATCGCGTCGCGATCAGCGAAGTCGTCGTTCAGCTTGGCGAAGGCGACGATTTCGGTCGGGCACACGAAGGTGAAGTCCTTCGGGTAGAAGTAGATGATCTTCCACTTGCCTTCGAAGGACTTCTCGGTGATGTCTTCGAAAGCCGACTGGCCATTCTCTTCGTGGTTGTTGAAACCCGGCTTCACGCCAACGATTTGGAACGATTCGATCTTGTCACCAACGGTCTTCATCAACTTCTCCTGATACGGTTGAACAGAGTAACGCACGCGACACGCCGGGCGGGGTGGGGCAGCACGGGGCTGCAGAACGCCACGATACGGCATCGCAACAAAGCCAGATTATGACCTGTCCGATACGCGCAGGGCCAATTGATTGTCTCAAAGAGACCGATAGGCATCGGCCTTTCCCTGCACGGCGCGCGCCAAAGACGAACGGTGAGTATGCCATGTGCGGACGCACATGACGAAAGCCGCCACAAAAGTTTCATCTTGTGGCGGCGATCGGGTCGGGGCCGCATCAGGCCACGCGTATCAGGCGGTGCGCAGGGCGCCCTGCAGGCGGCGGGTGCGGAAGATGACCAGCGTGGCCACCAGGCCACAGGCGGCGGCGAACGTCAGCCACAGGCCCGGCGCGGCCTTGTTGCCGGTTTCGTGGATCAGGTAGGTGGCGATGGCGGGCGTGAAGCCGCCGAACAGCGCCGTGGCCAGGCTGTAGGCGAGCGAGAAGCCCGCCGTGCGCACCGCCGGCGGCATGATCTCGGCCAGCGTGACGACCATCGCGCCGTTGTAGCTGCCGTACAGGAACGAGAGCCACAGCTCCACCATCAGCAGGCGGCCGAAGGACGGCTCGGCCACCAGCCAGGACACGGCCGGGTAGGCGGTCAGCAGGGTGGCGATGGTGAAGATCACCAGCAGCGGCTTGCGTCCCACGCGGTCGGAGACAGCGCCCATCAGCGGCAGCCAGATGAAGTTGGAAAGGCCGACGCACATCGTCACGATGAGGTTGTCCACGTCGCCGAGCTTGAGCACGGTCTTGCCGAAGGTGGGCGTGTAGGCGGTGATCATGTAGAACGACACCGTGGTCATCACCACCATCATGCAGCCCGCGAGGATGATGCCCCAGTTGTCGAGCATCGAGCGGTAGATCTCGCGCATGGTGGGCTGGTGCTTGCGGGTGCGGAAGGCTTCCGTCTCCTCCAGCGAGCGGCGGATCATGAACAGGAATGGCACGATCAGGCAGCCGATCAGGAACGGCACGCGCCAGCCCCAGCTATCCATCTGTTCCGGCGCCAGCGTGGCGTGCAGGATCACACCCATTAGCCCGGCAAAGATCACCGCCACCTGCTGGCTGGCCGACTGCCACGCCACATAGAAGCCTTTCTGGCCCGGCTTGGCGATCTCGGACAGGTAGACCGATACCCCGCCCAGCTCCACGCCGGCCGAGAACCCTTGCAGCAGCCGGCCCGCCAGCACCAGCAGCGGCGCGGCCACCCCGATCGAGGCATAGCCGGGCACCAGCGCAATCAGCAGCGTGCCCATCGCCATCAGGATCAGCGTGAGAATCAGGCCCTTGCGGCGGCCATGGTGGTCGATATAGGCGCCGAGAATGATGGCGCCGAGCGGACGCATCAGGAAGCCGGCGCCGAAGGTGGCCAGCGAGAGCATCAGCGAGGCGAATTCGTTGCCGCTGGGGAAGAACGTACGGGCGACGGCGGCGGCGTAGAAGCCGTACACCATGAAATCGTACATTTCGAGGAAGTTGCCGCTGACGACGCGGAACACGGTACGGGCGCTGTGCTGGGAAGCCGGCGCGGAGGCGGTGCTGGACATGGCTGTCTCTCGGTCAGCGCCGGTGCGGCCGGCGACATGTTGTGGGATCGCAATGGCCGCCAGTGTGCGCCGCGGGGCTGTCAATGCCCTGTCAACCGCCTTTCAATCTGCTATCAAATGCTGTCGAAAACCTGTCAGTGCCCGCGCGGGGTGGCGCCTCATGCGCGCCGGAAGCAGGCGCGCACCACCAGCCCGGACTTGGGTGGCGGCCGATTGGCGAGCACCAGCCGCCCGCCGTTGCGCTGGAGGATGCGGTTGACGATGGACATGCCCAGCCCCGCGCCCTTGGCCTCGCTGCGCGCGCTGTCGAGCCGGTAGAACGGCCGGGTCAGCAGCGAGAGCTGCGCATCGGGCACGCCCGGACCGTTGTCGGCCACGGTCAGCACGGCGTCCTTGTCATCGAGCCGGGTGGAGATCTCCACCTCGGCCATGCCGCTTTCCTCGTCCTTGGCGTAGCGGCGCGCGTTCTCGACCAGGTTGTCCAGGATGCGCTGGATCTCCATGCGGTTGGCCACCGCCATGACCGGGCCGTTGGCGCGCACGTGCACGCGCACGTCGTCGTGCGCGGCATAGACGCCCACGGCGTCCTGGACCAGCGCGGAGAGATCCACCGGCTCCACCATTTCCTGGCCGGGCCGGGCGTAGTTGAGGAACTGGCCGATGATGGCGTCCATCTGCTCGATGTCGGCGATCATGGCGTCGCGCGTGATGTTGTCCACCGGCGACATCTCGGTCTCGAGCCGCAGCCGGGTGAGCGGGGTGCGCAGGTCGTGGGAGATGCCGGCCAGCATGACCACGCGGTCGTCGTCGAGCTGGCGCAGGTCGCGCACCATCTGGTTGAAGCTCCGGTTGGCCTGGGCTACCTCGCTGGCGCCATGCTCGCGCAGCGGCGGCGGGTCGCCGCCCGTGCCGATCTGGCGCGCCGCGTTGGCCAGCCGCTTGAGCGGGTAGTTCACACGTGCCGTGATAAAGGCCGCGCCGATGATCGACAGCAGCAGCGCGGCGATACTCCACCACAGCCACTGGATGCCCGGCACGCGCTCGAAGCGCTCCGGGCTGATGGCGACCCAGTAATCGTCCCCCTCGATCTCGAAGCTGACCCACACGCCCGGAATGTCATTGACGGTGGTGGCGAGCACGGTGTCCTCGCCCAGCCGCCCGCGAATCTCCTGCTGCACCAGCTGGGTCAGGAACGGGTTGGCCGTGGGCGCGGCGAAGTCGTCGTCCTTCTCGCGCGGATAGACCTTGATGCCTTCGTTCTGCACGAGGTCGAGCAGCAGGAAGCGCCGCCGCGCCGGGTCGGAATAGAGCAGGGCCGCGCGCGTGAGCTTGACCACGCTGACCACCTGCATGGCGATCTGCTGGGCGCGCGGTGCGCGTTCGAAGAGCCGGTAGCTCTGGAACCAGATACCCAGCGAGATCGCCAGCAACAGGGCGATCAGCATGAAGGTGCGCCAGAACAGCGAACCAAAGAACCGCGTTGCGGTACGGCCGAGAGCGGTCGCCACGATGCTGACTGCGGACGAACCGGGACTACTTCACGCCATCGGGAATGAAGACGTAGCCCAGGCCCCAGACCGTCTGGATGAAGCGGGGGTTGCCCGGGTCCGGTTCGATGAGCTTGCGCAGGCGCGAGATCTGCACGTCCAGGCTGCGGTCGAACACTTCGTATTCGCGGCCGCGGGCCATTTCCATGAGCTTCTCGCGCGAGAGCGGCTGGCGCGGATGCCGCGCGAACACCTTGAGCACCGAGAATTCGCCCGTGGTGAGCGTGATTTCCTCGTCGTTCTTGGTCAGCGTGCGGGTGGCCAGGTTCAGCACGAAATCGCCGAAGGCGAAGGTTTCGGGCGTCTCGGACGGGGCGCCCGGTACCTCGGCGGGACCCTTGCGGCGCAGCACGGCGTGAATGCGCGCGATCAGCTCGCGCGGGTTGAAAGGCTTGGGCAGGTAGTCATCGGCGCCCATTTCCAGGCCGACGATGCGATCGACGTCCTCGCCCTTGGCGGTCAGCATGATGATCGGGGTCTGATCGTTGGCACCGCGCAGGCGGCGGCAGATGGACAGTCCATCCTCGCCCGGCATCATCAGGTCCAGCACCAGCAGGTCAAACCGCTCGCGCAGCCAGAGCTTGTTCATGGCGGTGGCGTTTTCCGCCACCAGTACCGTGAACCCCTGCTCGCCAAGGTAGCGGCGCAGCAGGTCGCGCAATCGCGGGTCGTCGTCCACGACGAGAATCTTGTGGCTGGTATTTTCCATGGCGGTATCTTAGCGACTTACGCTTTCGCTCAAAATGGCTTAACAAAACGTTACATACTTTACCCTGTGGTATGGCGGCGTGCATCTTTTGTGCAATTACACTCCGCAAACCGTAGCCCGACGCCGATTTGGCGCGACGGGCATTCACGGTGACCAAGGGGCGTCCCATCTCTCTGACGAAGGCGTTGGCATAGTGCCTGCGTCGTCCTCCACGCGGATGTGCGACCACGGTCAAGACCGCCATTATCCAATGAAAGTGAAGCAAAACCGGCACGGACAAACCCTGCAACGCACGGCGTGCGTGCGGGCGGCTTGCCATGCCGGCGCGGCCATGCTCATCGTACTGCTGCCGGCGCTCGCGCAGGCGCAGTCGGCGGGCATGGCCCAG
Source organism: Cupriavidus sp. 10L43_2 (assembly GCF_056395265.1). Lineage (NCBI taxonomy): Bacteria > Pseudomonadati > Pseudomonadota > Betaproteobacteria > Burkholderiales > Burkholderiaceae > Cupriavidus > Cupriavidus sp. 10L43_2. Next base: position 440,926 of record NZ_JBFTJE010000002.1, on the reverse strand, counting down.
TTACTCCGCCCTGCCCAGCCGGGCCACGCCAGCGGTGGCGCACCTACCCCCGCCGTGCCGGGCAAGCCGGGCGGCGGTGAGCGCCTGGACCAGCGCGAGGCCCGCACCCGCGCCGAAAAGTACCGCACGGAGCGCGACATGGCCGACCGCGCCGGCCGCCAGGGCCCACCGGGCGGGCATCCCAAACTCTCGCCCGACGAGCGCAAGACGCTGCGCAAGAATCTCCAGGATCTCGGCCGCGAGATGTACGAAGGCGGCTGACCGCCCTCCCTATCAGTCCTGCGGTCGGAAATGTCGCAGGAAATCCACGAATACCTCGGCCGCCAGCTGCGCATCTTCCACGGTGATGGTTTCCAGCGGGTTGTGGCTGATGCCGCCATTGCCGCAGCGCACGAACAGCATCGCCACGTCAGTCATGCGTTGCATCATCATCGCGTCATGCCCGGCGCCGGACGGCAGCTCGAACGCCTCCAGACCGCGCTTGCGCAGCACCGCGCCGAACTGATCCATCAGCCAGCGCGCGCACGGCGCGTTGTTCACCGGCGTCACTCGTTCGACGGTGGCGGTCAGGCCACGGCGCGCCGCGATCCGCTCGATGCCCATCACGATGTCGGTGATGGCGGCTTCGCGGATGCCGTCCTCGCCGGCGCGGATGTCCATCGAGAACACGCACGCGGCCGGAATCACATTGCTGGAGCCGTTCGGCACCTGAAGCTGGCCCACCGTGCCGACCAGCGTCGGCACCTGCGCGCAGCGCGACTCCACCAGCAGGATCATCTCGGCGGCGCCGGTGGCGGCGTCGCGCCGCATGTCCATCGGCGTGGTGCCGGCGTGGCTGGCCAGCCCCTCCACCCGCACCTGGAAGCGGCTGCTGCCTGCGATCTGCGTGACGATGCCGAGCGCCAGGTCGCGGTGCAGCAGCACCGGGCCCTGTTCGATATGCACTTCGACGAACCCTGCCAGCGTGGCCGGATCGACCGCCGCGGCGCGCAGGGCGTCCAGGCTGCCGGCGCCGGGCAGGCCGGACTGGGCCAGCGCCTCGCGCATGGTCACCCCGTCCGGGTCCGCGCGGTCCAGCAGGGCCGGGTCGAAGCGGCCCGCCAGCACGCTGCTTGCCAGGAAGCTGGTCTTGAAGCGCAGCCCTTCCTCCTCGGCGAAGCCGACGATCTCGAAGTGATACGGCAGCCGGATGCCCGCCGCATGGAGTGCGCCCACCACCGCAATCGGCAGCAGGATGCCCAGCCGCCCGTCATACCGCCCGCCGTTGCGCACGGTGTCGAAATGAGAGCCGGTCATCAGCACCTTCGGCGCAGCCACGGCCGGATCGGCGGCATACCGCCCAATCACATTGCCGATGGCGTCCACGCGCACCGCCATGCCGGCTTCCTCCATCCACTGCACCAGTTGCGCCTGTGCCCGGCGATGCGCCGGCGTAAGGAACGCGCAGGTCAGCCCGTCCTCCATGTCGGAGTGGGCGGCGAGCGCGGCGGCGCGGTCGAGGATGGATTGGCCGAGCGAGGCGAGTACGGTAGTCATGGTGCGGATCGGGGTCGGGTCGGGATCAGTTCGGTTCGGTTCGATTCGGTTCGATGGCGGTCAGCGGTTGCGCAGCCAGGTCTTCCAGGCGATCCACAGCATGCGCATCGGCGTCAGGGCGATGCGCTGCGTCAGCACCTGGAACTGGCTGGCCTCGATCTCGTCGAGCTGGGCATGGGAGATGGCGGCCATCACCAGCGCGGCGCGCTGGGCGCGGCGGTCCTGGCGCGGCAGTAGCGCCAGCGCCTCGCGGTAGAGCGTGCGGGCCACCTCGGCCTGCTCGCGCATCAGGGCCACGAAGCGCTCGGAGTAGCGCGATTGCAGGATGTCGGCCGCTGGTACCTCGTGGCGCTGGAGCGTGTCCACCGGCAGGTAGATGCGGCCCTGGCGGGCATCCTCGCCCACATCACGGACGATGGTCGCGCGCTGCATCGACAGGCCTAGCTGGCGGGCGAAGTCCAGCGTGCGCGGATCGGAAAACCCCAGCACCCGGGCCGACAGCACACCCATGGCACCGCCCGCGCACTGGCAGTAGCGTTTCAAACCGGCTTCGTCGAGGTAGCGGGTCTGGGTCAGATCCATTTCCATGCCGTCCAGCATTTCAGAAAATTCGGATTGCGGCAGGCCGCACGGCGCAATATGGGGCTGCAGGGCCTGCGTGACCGGATGTGACGGTTGACCGTCATAGAGGCGGCGCAGTTCGCCGCGCCACCAGTCCAGCCGCTGGTGGGCTACGCCGGCGTCGTGGCTCTCGTCGATGATGGCCTCCAGCTCGCGGCGGAAGGCGTACAGCGCCGTGATGGCGCGGCGGCGTTCGGTCGGGAGGAACAGGAAGCTGTAATAGGGGAGGGAGCCGCCCGGGGCGGCCTTGTCCTGGCAATACTGATCGGGCGTCACGCCAATCTCTTTTTAATGCGGTCTGTGGGGCGATACGGACCGGCGCAGCGGGTCCGCGAAAGCGGCAAATTGTAACATCGCCCCCCGTCCACCCCGTGTCCGCCATTCGCGCCAAGTTTCGGCCCATTCGTCGCCCGGCGTTTGACGCACTCGGAGCCGCTCGTTATATTACTGACCGGCCAGTTATTAATTCCCCGGCAGGCACCCGCAGAAGGGTCCGCCGCGAGACGCTTTCCCCAATTGGCTGTTCCCCCGCACTCTCCAGCTTGTTCCGACGTTCCACCGACTCAAGACGCTTAACCCATGCCAGTGCCTTATGCCGGGCCGGATGTTGCGGCCGCCGACGTTGATGTTTCCCCGATGCCCGCCCGGACCCGCCGGACGCCGATGGTCGCCCTGCTGACCGTGGCGACGCTGGCGATCCTGGCCGGGCTGTCCGGCTGCGGGAAGAAGGCGGAGCCGGTGGAGTCCGTGCGGCCCGTGCGGCTGCTGCAATTGCATTCGGGTGCCGGGAAGACCGCATTCGAGTTTTCGGGCGAGGTACGGCCGCGCGTGGAGTCGCGCCTGGGCTTCCGGGTGCCCGGCAAGATTTCGGCCCGTCTGGTGGACGTAGGCGCCAGCGTCAGGAAGGGCCAGCCGCTGGCCCGCCTGGACCCGACCGACTTGGCGCTGGCGGAAGCCTCGGCGCGTGCCCAGTTCGATGCCGCCAAGACCGACCGCGATCTGGCCGACTCCGACCTGAAGCGCTACAAGGAGCTGGCCGCCAAGAATTTCATCAGTGCCGCCGAGCTGCACCGGCGCCAGGCCACCTACGATTCCGCCGCCTCGCGGCTGGAGCAGGCGCAGGCCAATCTGCGCAACCAGAGCAACCAGACCGGCTACGCCGTGCTCGCCGCCGATGCGGACGGCGTGGTGACGGCCGTCGATGCCGAGGTCGGCCAGGTGGTCACGGCGGGGCAGTCGGTGATCCGCGTGGCGCAGATCGCCGAGAAGGAGGTCGCCATCGGCCTCCCCGAGGATCAGGTGGACATGCTGCGCGGCATCTCCGACGTCACCGTGCGCACCTGGGCCGAGCCGGACCGCGCGCTGCCGGGCCGCGTGCGCGAGATCTCCGGCGCCGCCGATCCGGTCACCCGTACCTACCCGACGCGCGTCAGCGTGCCCAATCCGCCCGCCGACCTGCGCTTCGGCATGACCGCCGTGGTCACCTTTACCCGCACCGGCGAGTCCGCCGCCATCCGCATCCCGCTGACCGCGCTGCTGCAGGACCGCGGCACCAATCAGGTGTGGATCTACCAGGGCGCGGCCAGTGGCGGCACGGGCACGGTCAAGCCGGTGCCGGTGACGCTGGGCGACCCGCAAGGCAATGAAATCGAGGTGCGCCAGGGGCTGGCGCCGGGCCAGACCATCGTCACGGCCGGCGTGCACCTGCTGCAGCCGGGCCAGAAGGTCAAGCCGATGCAGAGCGCCACGTCCGCCCAGCCTGCCCAGTCGGCCCAGCCGGCCTCCAATCCGGGCGCCGCCGCCGGCAGCAAGGGCTGATCGATGGAACACTCGCGCTTCAACCTGTCGCGCTGGGCGCTCGAGCACCAGCCGCTGACCCGCTACCTGCTGGTGGTGCTGCTGATCGGCGGCCTGCTGGCCTTCTTCCAGCTTGGTCAGGACGAAGACCCCCCGTTCACCTTCCGCGTGATGGTGGTGCAGGCCTTCTGGCCCGGCGCCACGGCCGAGCAGATCGCGGTGCAGGTGACCGACAAGATCGAACGGCAGCTCCAGGAAGTGCCGTACGCCGACAAGATCCGCAGCTTCTCCAAGCCGGGCGAGACCACGGTGATCTTCCAGCTGGCCGATAACTCGCCCGCCAAGGACACCGCGCAGATCTGGTACACGGTGCGCAAGAAGATCGGGGACATCGCCCAGACCCTGCCGCAGGGCGTGCGCGGCCCGTTCTTCAACGATGAATTCGGCGATGTCTACGGCTCGATCTACGCGCTCTCGGCGGACGGCTTCAACTACAAGGAGCTGCGCGAGTACGCCGACCTCGTCCGCCAGGCGCTGCTGCGCGTGCCCGCCGTGGCTAAGGTCACGCTGCTGGGCCTGCAGGACGAGAAGCTCTATATCGAGTTCAACCAGACGCGCTTCGCGCAGCTTGGGCTCGACATCAACGCCATCGCCAACCAGATCTCGGAGCAGAACAATCCCACCGGGAGTGGCGTGATGGTCACCCCGACCGACAACCTCCAGGTCCGCGTGACCGGCCAGCTTGGCGATGTGCAGGACCTGGAGAGTCTGGTGCTGCGCGGGCCCAACGGCATCGCCAATATCCGGCTGGGCGACATCGCCCACGTCTATCGCGGCTATATCGACCCGCCCGCCAGCCGCATGCGCTTCAACGGCAAGGATGTGATCGGGCTCGGCATCTCGATGGAGAAGGGCGGCGACATCATCGCGCTGGGCCAGGAACTGCGCCGCGTGACCGACGGCCTGCGCGGCCAGTTGCCGATGGGCATCGAGATGGAGCAGGTGCAGGACCAGCCGCAGGCGGTCAAGCGCTCGGTGGGCGAGTTCGTGCACGTGCTGATCGAGGCCGTGGTGATCGTGCTGGCGGTCAGCTTCATCGCGCTGGGGCTGCACACCAAGCCGCTGCGGCTCGACGTGCGCCCCGGGCTGGTGGTGGCGCTGACCATCCCGCTAGTGCTGGCCGTGACGTTCCTGTTCATGAACATCTTCGGCATCGGCCTGCACAAGATCTCGCTCGGGGCGCTGATCGTGGCGCTCGGGCTGCTGGTGGATGACGCGATCATCGCCGTCGAAATGATGGTCCGCAAGCTGGAGGAAGGCTTCTCCAAGATGGAGGCGGCCACTTTCGCCTACACCTCCACGGCCATGCCGATGCTGACCGGCACGCTGATCACGGCGGCCGGCTTCCTGCCGGTGGGGCTGGCCAAGTCCACCGTGGGCGAGTACACCTTCGCGATCTTCGCCGTGACGGCGCTGGCGCTGGTGCTGTCGTGGCTGGCGGCGGTGTACTTCACGCCCTACCTCGGCTACCTGCTGCTCAAGACCCGCGCCAGCGACGGCGGCCATCACGAGGTGTTCGACACGCCGTTCTACGCGCGCTTCCGGCATCTGGTGAACTGGTGCGTGACGTGGCGCAAGACCGTGATCGCCGTCACGCTGGTCAGCTTCGCGCTGGGCCTGTGGGCGTTCAAGTTCGTCGAGAAGCAGTTTTTCCCGGATTCGAGCCGGCCCGAGCTGATGGTGGAGTTGTGGATGCCCGAGGGCACCAGCTTCGCGCAGATGGAGGGCGAGGCCAAGCGCTTCGAGACCGCCATGCGCCGCGACAAGGCCGTGGATAGCCTGACCACCTTCGTCGGCGTCGGCGCGCCGCGCTTCTACCTGCCGCTGGACCAGATCTTCCCGCAGAGCAACGTGGCGCAGGTGATTGTGATGCCGGTCAGCGTGGAGGCGCGCGACGCGCTGCGCAAGCGCGTGATGGAGGTGCTGGCCACCCAGTTCCCGCAGCTGCGCGGCCGCGTGAAGCTGCTGCCGAACGGACCGCCGGTGGCGTACCCGGTGCAGTTCCGCGTGATCGGGCCCGAGGCCGCCGGCGTGCGCAAAATTGCCGATCAGGTCCGGGCGATCATGGCCGCCAATCCGAACACGGTGGGCGTGAACGACAACTGGAACGAGAACGTCAAGATGCTGCGCCTGGAGATCGACCAGGACAAGGCGCGCGCGCTGGGCGTGACCACCAACGCCATCGCCCGTGCCACGCAGGCCGTGCTGACCGGCGTGCCGGTGGGCCAGTATCGCGACGCCGACAAGCTGATCGACATCATCATGCGCACGCCGAAGAACGAGCGCGACGCGATGTCCGACATGGCCAACGTGCTGGTGCCGACCAACATCGGCCGCGCGGTGCCGCTGACGCAGGTGGCGCGCGTGACGCTGAAGTCCGAGCCGGGCGTGATCTGGCGCGAGAACCGCGACTTCGGCATCACCGTGCAGGCCGATGTGGTGGATGGCATCCAGGGTCCGACCGTGACCGCGCAGATCAACCCGCAGCTCAACAAGCTGCGCGCGAACCTGCCGCCGGGCTACCTGATCACCGTGGCCGGGGCCGAGGAGGAGAGCGGCAAGGCGGGGGCGTCCATCGCCGCGCAACTGCCGCTGTGCATCTTCCTGATCTTCACGCTGCTGATGCTGCAGCTCCACAGCTTCTCGCGTTCGGTGATGGTGTTCCTGACCGGCCCGCTCGGGCTGATCGGCGCCGCCGCCACGCTGCTGCTGCTGCGCGCGCCGATGGGGTTTGTCGCCCAGCTTGGCATTACGGCGCTGCTGGGCATGATCATCCGCAACTCGGTGATCCTGGTGGACCAGATCGAGCAGGACATCAGCGCCGGGGTGCCGCCGTGGCAGGCCATTGTCGAGTCAGCGGTGCGCCGGTTCCGGCCGATCATCCTGACCGCCGCGGCGGCCGTGCTGGCGATGATCCCGCTCTCGCGCTCGACGTTCTGGGGGCCGATGGCGGCCGCCATCATGGGCGGGCTGATCATCGCCACGGTGCTGACGCTGCTGTTCCTGCCGGCGCTGTACGCAGCGTGGTTCCGCGTGAAGCCGCCCGAGGGCGGCAGCGGGGTGATGGCGGGGTGATGGCAGGGTGATGGCCGGGTAGGCGGGGTGATCCCCGGGGGAGAAGAAAAAGCGCCGGTTACGACTGGCGCTTTTTCATTTGGGCGGTCAGCCGCACGATGTCCACCGCGATCTGCGCTGCGCGGCGGGGATCGGCGGCCACGGGTTTGCCGGTGCGGGGATCCTTCACCGACGGCATGCGGGCCATTTCCCGCAGCAGGTCGGCCAGCAGCGTCATGTCCTGCACCAGCGGCGCGCGCGGGTCGCCCGGCGGCAGCGTGATGCGGACCAGTTCGGACACGGCCTGATCGAGCGCCGGGGCGTGCACGGTCCGGCTGCGGTCGTCCGCTTCCTCGGGCGTCATCCGGCCGGCCTTGGTTGCCGCATTGTCGGCCTGCATGGCCTGGAAGGCGGTCGTGAAGGTCTTGTGGGCGCGCTCGATCTGGCGGGAAGCGGCCAGGCTGTCGCGCATGGCCTGGGGCACGCGCGGTGCCAGCGCGGCGGTACCCACCACCAGCACGGCGGCAACGGCTGCCGCCATGGCCAGGCCGCGCCGCAGCTTGCGGGCGTAGCTGGCGCGGTCCAGCCGCACCGGCAGGCATAGCGCGATCAGCGCGCCGCCGATCAGGCCGCCCACGTGCCCGGCGTTGTCCACGCGGGTTGACAGGAAGCCCTGCACCAGCGAATAGCCGATCATCACCGCGGCGTCCGTCGTCAGTTGCCGATGGATGCCCTCGGGCAGCAGCCGGCGATGCCGCAGCACCCCCGCCAGCAGCGCGCCGCCCACGCCGAACACGGCGCCCGACGCCCCGACCGACACCGCCGTCTGCGCCCCGAAATGCAGGCTCAGCGCGCTACCGGCCAGCCCCGCGCCGAGATAGATCAGCAGGAAGCCGCGCGTGCCGTAGAACTGCTCCACGTGCTTGCCGAGCAGGAACAGCACCAGCATGTTGGCGCCGATGTGCCGGAGGCTGCTGTGCAGGAAGGTGGCCGTCAGCAACCGCCACCACTGGCCCTCCTGCACCAGCACGGCGGCGTTGCCGCCCCATTCGACGAGCTTGGCGGGCGCTGTGGCGTCGAGCGTGGCGCCGTGCGTGAGCGTAAAGAGCCAGATCCCCACGTCGAGGGCGATCATCGCGTACAGGCCCCAGGTGTGCGGCAGTGCCTGCATCTCGGCCCGGAAGGCTTGGTCGGCCGCCAGCGCGTTATCGACTGCGACGCCCGCCGTACGCATGTGATGGGTGACCAGCGCCTGGGCGAGCTGCTGGTCTGCCTCGCGCATCAGGGCCAGCCGGATCGTGAACGATGCCGGGGTCCGTTTCCGGGCACCCGGCGCGGGCTTGGGAAAGACTTCGATGACGGGACCGCCGCGCAGGTTGCGCACCGCCACAGCGGCGATCTCGGCCCAGCGCAGGTGGGGGCGGCGGCGCGGGAAGGACGTCGAGCCGATGCCGCCGGCGTCCACCGTCAACAGCGGCTTGCGCAGCGGCGCGTGCCGGCCCCAGGACCATTCGAACAGGATCAGCACGCCGAAGAAGCCGGCGCCGACGACGATCAGGCTGGTCTTGCCGTGCGAGAACAGCAGGAGCAGCGTCCCCAGCCCGCCGAAGCAGAGCCAGAGCAAGGCGCGCACGAGCAGCGCGGACCCGAATCGGCGCACATGGAACGCGCCGCTGCGGCGCGAGCCGGTGGCCGGCGCGCGCATGAATAGCGATGTCTGCATGGTTCTTCCCGACAAGACGATGTCATCGCGTCATCTCGCTGGCCCCGGTGCGGCAGGGCCACGGCGCGCGTCACGCGACGATATGCGGTCGTCCGTCGGGAAGCATCTCCCCCGTCGGGAGGGTTGCGGCCCTAGTCGGCCAGTTCGAAGACCACGTCCTGCGCGCCCTCCCAGAGCACCTTGGTGCCGAGCGCCCGGAGGTTCTCCCGGCCTTCGACGATGGTCAGAAAGTGGTTGCCGGCCAGCTGGCCCATCTTGCTGGCGAAGCAGCAGCTGCCGTAGGCCAGGATGATCTCGGTTTCGCTGTAGCCGCCCGGGTAGAACAGGATGTCGCCCACGGACGGGTGGCTGGTGTGGTTTTCGAAGCCAACGCCCAGCTTGAATTCGCCGAGCGGAATCCAGCAGCCTTCGCCGCTCCAGCGCACGTGGATCAGCTTCTGCCGGTAGGGCAGCAGCTTCAGGAAGGCGGCCACGGTCTCGGGGGCGTCCGGGTGGGTGTCGGCCAGGAAGGTCTGGCCGGCGGCGGTGATGCGGAGTCGGGGCATGGCTATATCTATATAGAGGGTCGATGGGGGCCGGGTCAGGCCAGCGCCGTCATCAGCGTCTCCGCCACGGCGATCAGGCTGCGGTCGCTGCCCTTCGGGCCGAGCAGGGAAATGCCGAGCGGCGCGCCGGCGCGGCCGGAGAGCGGCAGGCTCAGTTGCGGGAAGCCCGACAGCGGCGTCAGGCACAGCGAGTGGGCGGCGGCGGTGCGGTAGTCCTCCAGCGTCTCGCCGGCGGCGGTGCGCAGCGGGGCGATGTCCGGCATGGTCGGCAGCACCAGCACGCCGTCATGGCCGAGCAGGCGACCCAGGTGCGCGGTGAACTCGCGGCGCACCGCGCTCGACTGCGCGAACTGGGCTTGCGTGACCCCCTTGCTGAACGCGAAGCGCGCGGCCACGTCCGGGCCCATCTGCAGGCCGTAGTTCTCGATCAGCGCGCCATCGGCCTGCCAGGCTTCCCAGCCCTGCACGTAGCGGAAGGCCCAGTACAGGTCGGACAGCGGCCGGTCGGCCACGTCCACCGGGGTGGCATGGCCCAGCACGGCCTCGATGCGCGCCACCGTGGGCGCCAGCGCGGCGCGAGCTTCGGGTGTCGGCAATTCGAACAAGTCCGATGCCAGCAGCAGGCGAGGCCGGGCCGGCAGCGGATCGGCATCCTTGCCGAACAGCACGTCCGCCACGCGGGCGAAGGTGCCGATGTCACGCGCGAAGAAGCCGCAGGTATCGAGCGTCTCGCACAGCGGCATGCAGTGCTGGAGCGAGATACGGCCATGCGAGGGGCGGATGCCGAACAGGCCGCAGTGGCTGGCCGGGGCGCGCACCGAGCCGCCGGTGTCCGTGCCGAGCGCGAAGTCGCACAGCTTGTTGGACACCGCCGAGGCGGACCCCGACGACGAACCGCCCGTCACGCGATCGGGCGCGCCACCGTTGACTGGGCCGCCGTAGTGCGCGTTCTGGCCGTTCATCGAGAAGGCCAGCTCGTCCGTGTGCGACTTGCCGACGAACATCGCGCCGGCATCGAGCAGCTTCTGCACCGTGGGCGCGGTCACGCTCTTGATGCCGGAGCGGGCCAGCACGTGCGGATTGCCGCCGCCGGTGGGGTAGCCGGCCACGTCGAACAGGTCCTTGACGGCGAAGGTCAGCCCCCGCAGCGGGCCGATGGCCGCGTTGGGCACGGGCGCGTCGGGGTAGGGCATGAAGGCGCGGGCGGGATGGGTGGCCAGGGTCATGGCGTTCGGCTTCCTTCTTTTTCGGAGGATGGATGGAGTTTAGGCGGCGGCCGGCGAGGCAGCGGCGGTATTCGAAGGTTCGGAGCTATCGGCCACCAGCACGCAACTGACGCGGTGGCCGTTGCCCAGCGCCACGCTGCGCGGCACCTCGGCCAGGCAGGCGGGGCGGGCGTGCGCGCAGCGCGGGGCGAAGGTGCAGCCCGGCGGCAGCGCGGCCAGGTCAGGCGGGGCGCCGCCGATGGCCTGCAGCCGCTGGCCGCGATCCATGCCGTGCTGGCGGCTTTGCAGCAGCGCCATCGTGTACGGGTGGCGCGCCTCGCGCAGCAGCGTGCGGATCGGGCCTTCCTCGACGATGCGGCCGCCGTACATCACGGCCACGCGGTCGGCAATCTCCACCGCCGCACCCATGTCGTGCGTGACGAAGACGATGGAAAGGCCCAGCTCGCGTTGCAGCTCCCGCAGCAGGATCAGCACCTGGATCTGCACGGTGGCGTCCAGCGCCGTGGTGGGCTCATCGGCCAGCAGGATTTTCGGTTGGGCCGACAGCGCGAGCGCAATCATCGCCCGCTGCCGCATGCCGCCGGACATCTCGTGCGGATAGGCGGCCAGCCGCCGCTCGGGGCTGGGAATGCGCACCGCTTCCAGCGCCTTCAGCGCCAGCGCGCGGGCTTCGGCGGCGGACACCTTCTTGTGCGTCCGAATGCACTCGACGATCTGCTGGCCCACCGTGTACACCGGGTCCAGCGCCAGCAGCGGCTCCTGGAACACCATGGCGACGGTGCCGCCGCGCAGCCGGGCCAGCGCGCGCTTGTCCAGCGCGAGCACGTCCTGGCCATCGACATGGATCTGGCCGCCGATGCGCGTGCGGCGGGGCGGATGGAGGCGCATCAGCGCGCGCAGCGTCACGCTCTTGCCGGAACCGGATTCGCCGATCAGCGCCACGGCTTCGCCGGGGGCCACGTCGAGCGACACGCCGTTCACCGCGCGGATGGTCTTGCCGCCGCCGGCGAAGGTGACGTGGAGGTCCTTGACCGAGACGGCAGGGGAATGGGGGGCTGTCATAGGGGTCTCCCGCAGGTCAGGTGGGTCAGGGCGTGGCCGCGTGCAGGCCCGGCGTCATGCGCCGCAGCGGCAGCGAGTGGCCACCGTCGGGCATCGCCATCAGGCAAGACACGGGATGGCCGGCCAGTTCGTCGGCCAGCACGGGGGTGCGGCGCTCGCAGACCGGCTCGGCGCGGGCGCAGCGCGGATGGAAGCTGCATCCGGACGGCGGATTGATCGGGTTGGGCGGGTCGCCCGCCAGCGGCGCGGCCAGCGTGCGGTGGTCCGGGTCCATCGACGGCATCGACGCCAGCAGCGCGCGCGTGTACGGGTGCGAGGGATTGGCGTAGATCGACTCCGTATCGCCAATCTCCACCACCTTGCCCAGGTACATCACCATCACCCGGTCGCACAGGTAGCGGATGACGTTGAGGTCATGGCTGATGAAGACGTAGGTCAGGTCGAACTCGGCTTTGAGGTCGAGCAGCAGGTTCAGCACCTGGGCTTCCACGGATTTGTCGAGCGCGGACACCGCTTCGTCCAGGATTACCAGCCGGGGCCGCAGCGACAGCGCGCGGGCGATGTTCACCCGCTGGCGCTGCCCACCGGACAGTTCGTGCGGATAGCGCCCGGCAAAGCGCGCCGGTTCCAGTCCCACGCGCTCCAGCAGGTAGCGCGCCCGCTCGGTGGCCTCCCGCGCCGGCACGCCGTGCACGCGCGGCGTGAAGGCGATCGATTCCTCGATGGTCAGGCGCGGGTTCAGCGACGAGTAGCTGTCCTGGAACACCATCTGCACCTGGCTGCGGAACGCCTTCATCGGCAACTGGGGCGAGCCCACGCCCTGGGCGTCGAAGATCAGCTCGCCGCTGTCTTGCGCGGTGAGCTGCATCAGCAGCCGCGCGGTGGTGGACTTGCCGCAGCCGGACTCGCCGACCACGCCGAGGGTTTCGCCCTTGAGCACGTCGAAGCTGACGCCGTCCACGGCGCGGACCTCGCCGGCCTTGTGGAACGGGATGGCCGACTTGAGCGGGAAATGCTTGACGAGATCGCGCGCGATCACGAGTGGCTGGGCCGGGCCGCCGATGTCGCGGGCGTGGGCGGGTGCGGGCGCTGTGAGGAGGTCGCTCATGTTCATTCCTTGATTTCCATGGCCGAGCGGATGCCGTCGGCCAGCAGGTTGAACGAGATCGAGGTCAGGAAAATCATCGCGCCGGGCAGGGCGGCGACCCAGGGCTGGGTGTAGATGGCGGTGCGCAGCGTGTTGAGCATCAGGCCCCACTCGGGCTCGGGCGGCTTCACGCCGAGGCCGAGGAAGGAGAGCCCGGAGGCCAGGATCATCGACACCGAAATCAGACTCGTCGCATAGACGAAAATCGGCCCAAGTACGTTATTCAGCACATGGGCGCGCACGATGGTCAGCGAGCTGGCCCCGGAGGCGCGCGCCGCATCGACGAACTCGCGGTTGCGTACCTGCGTGGTCACGCTCTCCGCCACCCGCACGATCTGCGGTACGAAGACGATGGTCAGCGACAGCAGCGCGTTGCCCACCCCGGCGCCCAGCGTGCCGGACAGCGCGATGGCCAGCAGCACCGACGGAAAGGCGTAGAGGATGTCGGTGAGCCGCATGATGATGGTGTTGGTCCAGCCGCCCGCGTAGCCGGCGATGATGCCGAGTGCGCTGCCGATCACAAACGCCAGCAGCACCGGCGTGATGCCCATGAACAGCGAGAGCCGGCCGCCCAGCATCAGGCGCGAGAGCAGGTCGCGGCCCAGTTCGTCGGTGCCGAGCGGATAGCCAGCCGTGCCGATCGGCTTGAGTCGCTTGAGGATGGAGGACGCGTACGGGTCCGCCGGCATCAGCGCCGGGGCGAAGATCGCCAACACCACCAGGGCGATCAGGATCAGCGCGGCGGCCATCGCCAGCTTGTTGCGCAGCAGGCGGCGGCCCACGGTGGCCCAGTAGCCGGGCGAGCGCGCCACGGGCAGCGGCGCCACGGCCTTGTTCAGTGCGATCTGCATGGGGGCCTCCTTAATTGCGCTGGATGCGGGGGTCGAACAGCGTCTGCAGCGCGTCCACCAGCAGGTTGAGCAGGACAAAGAACACGGCCAGCACGAGGATCGTGCCCTGCAGCAGCGGGAAGTCGCGCTGGAAGATGGCCGAGTTCAGCAGGAAGCCGGTGCCGGGCCACGAGAACACGGTCTCGATCAGGATCGACCCGCCGAGCAGGTAGCCGAGCTGGAGGCCCATCACGGACAGCGCGGTCGGCGCCACGTTCTTGACCACGTGGCGGAACACGGCCACGTCCGACAGGCCCCGGGCGCGCAGGCCGACGATGAACTCGTTGGACAGGATCTCCGCCACCAGCGCCCGGATCGTGCGGGCGACGATGCCCATCGGGATCACCGACATCGTGATGGCCGGCAGCAGCATGTACTGGAAGTGCTCCCAGTCCCACGCCCAGTCCCCCGAGCCGCCCGGGCCGGCGCCGGTGGCGGGCAGCCAGCCGAGCAGCACCGAGAAGGCGATGACCAGCACCATGCCGAGCCAGTAGTGGGGAATGCTGACACCGAGCACGGACAGGAAGGAGGCGGTGCGGTCGGCGATGGAATCGCGCAGGTAGCCGGCCACGAAGCCGAACAGGCAGCCGAAGGTGAAGCCGATCAGCGTGGCCACGCTGGCCAGCCGGATCGAGTTGATCACGGCGGTGGAAACCTCGCTCATCACCGGGCGATTGGTGGCGATGGAGGTGCCCAGGTCGCCATGGAGCGCGCGGGCCAGCCAGTGCAGAAATTGTTCGAGGAACGGTTTGTCGAAGCCGTACAGCGCGGTGAGTTGGCGCCGGAGGTCTTCGGAGGCATCGGGCGGCAGCACCGAGACGAGGGGGTCCCCGGGGGCGATGTGGACCAGCGAGAAGCAGAGCAGGGCAACCCCAAGCAGGATAGGCAGCGCATAGAGAATGCGGCGAAGCAGGTAAGTCATGGTCTGTGGCCGGCTAGTGTGGGGGCGGAGGGTTTTCTCCCCTCGCCCGCTTGCGGGAGAGGGGCCGGGGGAGAGGGCCGGAGTGTCTCGATGCGATGTCTCAACTTGAACCGCTGCCCTCTCCCCCGCCCCTCTCCCAAGGGGAGAGGGGAGAACACAACGGGGCGCAAACCAACTCAGTCCATCGACATCGTCGCAATATCGATAAACCAGCTCTGCGGCTGCACCACGCCCTTGACCTTCTTCGAGATGGCGCGCGGGCCCACGTCGTGGGCGATCAGCACGAATGGCGACTCTTCCACGATGCGCGCGTGCAGCTTGGCCAGCGCGGCGTCACGGGACTTTTCGTCGAACGAGGTGCGGGCGGTCTCGATCAGCTTGTCGAACTCCGCATTGCCGAAGAAGCCCCAGTTGTTCGAGACCGGCGGCTGCGTCTTGGTGCTGACGAAGCGGACCATCGCGAAGAACGGGTCCATCGCCGCGAAGCTGACGTTGATGGCGTTGGCGCCGTGCGCGCTGGCATCCTTGGCGCCGATGCGCCAGTTGGTGAACAGGGTGTTCCACTCCACGACGTCGAAGTCCACGTCGAAGAAGCACTCCTTGAGGTTCTGCTGCACGTACTCGTTCATCGGCAGCGGCTGCATCTGGCCCGAGCCGGACGCCGACACCTGCACCTTCACCTTGAGCGGCTTGGCGGCCGAGTAGCCGGCTTCGGCCATCAGCTTGCGGGCGGCGTTGGCGTCGTACTTGATGTCGAACTTGGGATTGCCCCACCACGGGTTGCCGGCTTCCACGATGCCCTTGGCCTCGGCCATGTAGCCGCCCAGCAGCGTCTTCAGGCCCGAGCGGTTCACGCAGAGGTTGGCGGCCTGGCGCACGCGCTTGTCCAGCCACGGCGAATTCGGCGCGAAGGAGAGCTGCCACGGCCACATGTGCGGCTGGGCGTTGGCGTAGACCTCGAAGCCGCGGCTCTTGATCTGGGCGACGGCGTCAGGCGCGGGAGCTTCGATCCAGTCGACCTGGCCCGACAGCAGCGCGGCGGTGCGCGCGTTGGCCTCGGGCATCGGCACCATCACCACCTTGTCGATCTTGGGCACGCGCTTGCTGTCCCAGTAGCTGGCGTTCTTGGCCAGTTCCAGGCGCTCGCGCGGGACGAAGCGGGTCATCTTGAACGGGCCGGTGCCGGAGGCGTCGGCGGCGAAGGCGACCCACGCCTGCTTGCTGCGCTCGGCCGCATCGGTCACCGAGGCTGGCACGGCGGCGAACTTCTTCTCCCACTGCGTGGGCGAGGCCATGAACAGGTTCGAGATGTTGTACGGCAGGAACGAGTCCGGCTCGGACGTGACCAGCTCCACGGTCAGGTCGTCGATCTTCTTCGCGCTGCGCAGCGTGGGCATGCGCGAGGCGGTCACGCCCACCTGGCTCGCATCGAACTGCTTGGCGGTCTTGTCGAGCACCTTGTTGACGTTCCAGACCACGGCGTCCGCGTTGAAGGCGGAGCCGTCGTGGAACTTCACGCCGGGACGCAGCTTGAAGGTCCACTTGGTCTTGTCGGCGGCGTCCACCTTCCACTCGGTGGCGAGGTCGGGAATCAGCAGGCTGGGGCCGTTGCCCTTGGAGAGGTCCCACTGCGTCAGCGCGTCGTACATCGGAATGCCGGTGAAGCGGTTGCCCTCGAAGCCCTGGTCGGGCTGGCCGAGCGTGCGCGGGATGTCGGCAGCGGTCATGCCGATGCGCAGCGTCTTCTCGGCCATGGCGGCGCCGGGCAGTGCGAGGAACGAGAGGGCCAGGACTGCGGCGGAGAAACCTTTCGCGTGGGCGGACGTTTGGTGGTTCACAGGCAATGCTCCTGAGTGGGGGAAGGGCTGCCTTCGGTCTAGCAAGTCATGTGCCAGTCGCGCCGCCCCGGCGCGTGGTCTGGTTCTTGCACCGGGCGTTGGTCATTCATCATTCACTCACGAAGCAGACAAGGCAGACATGGATTCGAAAGTTCTTCCCCGCATCAATGGCGCCCGGCTGTGGCAATCGCTCATGGATCTGGGCGCGATCGGCGCCACGCCGAAGGGCGGCGTGTGCCGCATCGCGCTGACCGATGAAGACCGCAAGGGCCGCGACCTCGTGGTGCAGTGGTGCCGCGAGGCGGGCCTGGACGTGCGCGTGGACGAGATCGGCAATGTCTTCGCGCGCCGTGCCGGCACGGACCCTGCCGCGCGGGCCGTGGCCACGGGCAGCCATATCGACACCCAGCCCTCGGGCGGCAAGTTCGACGGCAACTTCGGCGTGCTGGCGGGGCTGGAGGTCATGCGTACGCTCAACGACCTCGGCATCCAGACGCGCGCGCCGCTGGAGGTGGCGTTCTGGACCAACGAGGAGGGCACCCGCTTCACGCCGGTGATGATGGGCTCGGGCGTGTTCGCCGGCGTGTTCGATGCCGACGAGGCGCGCCGCCAGCAAGACCGCGACGGGGTGAGCGTGGGCGACGCGCTGGCCGCCATCGGCTATCACGGCGCGCAGCCTGCCGGCGAGGTGCCGGGCGGCATGTTCGCGGCCTACTTCGAGGCCCATATCGAGCAGGGACCGGTGCTGGAGGCGGCCGGGCTGCCGATCGGCGTGGTCTCGGGCGCGCTGGGCCAGCAGTGGTACGACGTGACCGTGACCGGCCAGGACGCCCACGCCGGCCCGACCCCGCTGGCGCTGCGGCACGATGCGCTGCTGGCAACGGCGCGGATGATCGAGGCCGTGAACCGCATCGCCCGGGATGCCGCGCCGCATGGCCGGGGCACCGTCGGCTATGTCGAGGTCAAGCCGAACTCACGCAACGTGATTCCGGGGCGGGTGGACTTTACGGTGGACTTCCGCAACCTGTCGCAGGACGGGCTGGACCGGATGGATGCGGCGATGCGCGCGGCCTTCGCCGGCATTGCTGACGTGGCGGCGGTGAGCGTGGAGATTCGCCAGGTGGTGAAGTTCGAGCCCTGCCTGTTCGCCCCGGCCTGCGTGGACAGCGTGCGGCGCGCGGCGGCGGCGCTGGGGCTGTCGAGCATGGACGTGGTCAGCGGTGCGGGCCACGACGCCGTCTACGTGGCGCAGCGCGCCCCCACCGGGATGATCTTCGTGCCCTGCAAGGACGGCATCAGCCATAACGAACTGGAAGATGCGCTGCCCGAGCACATCGAGGCCGGCGCCAACGTGCTGCTGCAGGCGATGCTGGAGCACGCTCGCTGATCGCCGGTGGCAGCCTCAATGTCCGATCGACCTTGAAATCGCCCACGCGCACTCGATGACGAGGGGCCCCAGCTTGCGCTGGGCCTCCGCCATCGTCCACCGGCTGGCGGGCGGTGACACATGCACCGCGCCCACCGCCACCCCCTGGCTGTTCACGATGGGCGCCCCCACGCCCATATCGCCCAAAAACAGCTCCTCCTCGTTGCAGGCATAGCCCAGGCCCCGGCACGCCACCACCTGCGCGAAGATCGCGTCTACATCGGTCAGCGTGGCCGGCGTGCGCGGCGCGCGCGTGGAAGCCTCCAGCGTCGCGCGCACCTGCGCATCGGGCAGCGTGCTCAGGTAGGCGCGGCCGGAACTCGTGCAGTACATCGGAATGCGCATGCCCACCGGCGTCAGCACGGGCATGTGCTTGGCGGTCATCAGTTGCGCCACGTAGACCATGTCCAGCCCCACGGGCTCGGTCAGATTGGCCGTCTCGCCGCTGGCGTTGGCCAACTGGGACAGGTAGGGGCTGGCAATCGGAATCAGCGCATCGGCGGCCAGGTAGTTGTAGCCGATCTCCATCACCTTCGGCGTCAGGCGGAAGCGGCGGGTCTGCGGGTGCTTGTCGATATAGCCGAGGCTTTCGAGCGTATGGACCGTGCGCTGGGCCGAACTCTTGGTCATGCCGGTGAGGCCGGCCACTTCGGAGAGCGTCAGCGTGCGATGGACGGCGCTGAAGGCGCGCAGGACTTCGAGCCCTTTTTCGAGCGATTGATTGAACAGCGGATCGGCGGACATGGGAGACGGACAGCGGGGCGGATTACCAAGGTTCGGCACCATCGTCGTGAAACCCTGCACCACGATGGCTGCATATTGCACCAAGATACGCATGAATCGATTATCGATTCCATAACGTCCCGCCATGATACCCGGCGCCTCGACGGCTGGCGCGTCTCTGGTGTTTACCCCTAGGGTTTTCCGGGTTGTCTCCAGTGAAATATCACACTAGTATCACAGCAACTTCAACGAACGTTGAGACGAAGCGAGCAACCCGTGGCGAACCCTATTCGACTGGTCGGCGGTGCCGACCCCCAGCCGGCAACCACTCCCGTAGCGCCCCTCATGCCCCCCACGCCTGCCCAGAGCGGCGCGGCGCTGCGCGAGCAGGCGTACACGGAGATCAAGCGCCGCATCATCGCGTGCGAGTTCCGTCCCGGCGAGCCGCTGATCGAGGCCCAGGTGGCCGCGCTGCTCGGCCTGGGCCGCACGCCGGTCCATCAGGCGCTGCATCGGCTCGAAGTGGAAGGGCTGGTGTCCATCCTGCCGCGCAAGGGCGTGCTGGTGACGCCGCTGTCGCTGAACGAAGTGCTCGACATGATCGAGGTGCGCGCCACCAATGAGGTGCTGTGCGCCACGCTGGCCTGCGAGCGCGGGCACGACAGCGACTTCAAGGCCATGCGCGACATCGTGGACCGTTCGCCCGAGCTGATTGCCCGCCGCGACATCCCCGCGCTGGCCTCGCTCGACCTCAAGTTCCATACCGCCATGTCCGCCGCCTCGCGCAACCGCGTGCTGGCCGAACTGCTGCGCGGCCTGCATGAGAAACAGGCGCGCTTCTGGTTCCTCTCGCTGTCCGATCCCCAGCACCTGGAGAACGTCTACCAGGAGCATCTGGAGATCGTCGACGCGCTCGAGCGCCGGGACATCCCGGCCGTGCGCGAGGCGATCCGCGAACATATCGACGAATTCCGGAAGAACATCATCCGGACTCTCTGACCGACCCTTTTCCCTCGTAACCAGGTAGTACGCCATGCCGACACTGCACCTCCAGGTAGCCGGCGGGGGCCCGCTCGCCCTCGACGTCCAACGACTCATCATCGCCGGCTGGACTGGCCGCGACGCCGCCGCTGTCCAGCATCACATCGAAGAACTCCAGGCGCTGGGCGTGAAGCCGCCCGCCACCGTGCCGACCTTCTACCCGCTGGCCGCCTCGCTGCTGACCACCGCCGACGTGCTCGAGGTGCCGCGCGACGACTCGTCGGGCGAGACCGAATTCGTGCTGCTGCAGGGCGCGGACGCGCTGTACATCGGCATCGGCTCGGACCATACCGACCGGAAGGTCGAAGCCTATGATGTGACCGTCTCCAAGCAGATGTGCGGCAAGCCGATGGGCCGCGACGTCTGGCGCTTCGACGAGGTGGCCGATCACTGGGACGAGCTGGAAATGCGCTGCTGGCGCGTGCGCGACGGCCAGCGTGCGCTGTATCAGGATGGCAAGGTCACGCGCCTGCTGGACCCGCGCGATCTGGTGCAACGCCTGACTGGCGAAGCGCAGCTGCCGCCCGGCACCGCCATGTTCTGCGGCACGCAGGCCGTGATCGGCGACCTGGGCCACGGCGACGCCTTCGAGGTGGAGCTGCACGACCCGGTGCGCCATCGCACGCTGCGCCATGCGTACCGCGTGGCGTCGCTGGAGGTGGCCGAATGAGCGCCGCCCCGACCATCGCCGCCCTGGCGGCATCGCTGGCGGCCGGGCGCACGACCAGCGTGGCGCTGACCGAAGACGCGCTGGCCCGGATCGCGCAGCACCAGCGTGCTGGCGGCGTCGCCTTCCTGCACGTGGACGCCGACGGTGCGCTGGCGCAGGCCCGCGCGGCTGACCAGGCGCGCGCCGCCGGGCTCGTGGCATCGCCGCTGGCCGGCCTGCCGGTGTCCATCAAGGATCTGTTCGATGTGCGCGGCCAGATGACGCGTGCCGGCTCGGTGGCGCTGGACGGCACCGCCCCGGCCCAGGCCGACGCGCCCGCCGTGGCTCGCCTGCGCGCGGCTGGCGCGGTGCTGATCGGCCGTACCAATATGAGCGAGTTCGCGTTCTCGGGCCTGGGGCTGAACCCCCACTACGGCACGCCGCGCACGCCGTTCGACGCCGAGCGCATCGCCGGCGGCTCCACCTCGGGCGGCGCGGTCAGCGTGGCCGAGGAGATGGCCGTGGCCGCGCTGGGCACCGACACGGGCGGCTCGATCCGCATTCCGTCGGCGTTCTGCGGGCTGACGGGCTTCAAGCCGACCGCGCGCCGCGTGCCGCTGTCCGGCGCGGTGCCGCTGTCGACCTCGCTCGATTCGGCCGGCCCGCTGGCGCGCTCGGTGGCGTGCTGCGTGGCGATGGACGCGGCGCTGAGCGGCGAGACGCTCGACACCCGGCCCGCCGATCTGTCCGGCCTGCGCCTCTACGTCACGCGCGACTTCGTGATGGATGGTGTGGAGGCCGAGGTGGCGCAGGCGTTCGAGGCCACGCTGTCGCGTCTGTCGGCCAAGGGGGCGCAAATCGTTACCTTCGATTTCCCCGAACTGCGCCGCCTGCCCGAGATCAATGCCGGTGGTGGCCTGACCGCCGCCGAGTCGTGGACCTGGCACCGCGATCTGCTGGCCAAGCAGGGCGACCGCTACGACCAGCGCGTGGCCCAGCGCATCCGTCGCGGCCAGCAACAGAGCGCCGCCGACTACATCACGCTGCTGGCCGAGCGCGCCGCCATGCAGGCGCGCGCCGCCGAGCGCCTGCGCGATGCCGACGCCTGGCTGATGCCGACCGTCGCCGTGCGCCCGCCGCGCCTGGATGCGTTGGCGCGTGACGAGGACTTCTTCGCCACGAATGGCCTGGTGCTGCGCAACCCGAGCGTGATCAATTGGCTCGACGGCTGCGCGGCGTCCCTGCCGATGGGGCAGGGCATCGGCCTCGGCGTCTGCGGCCTGCACGGGCACGACGCCCGCGTGCTGCAGGTAGCCGGCGCCATCGAGCCGGGCCTGGCGTAAGCCGGGCAGCCAGCAAATCGGCCGGATTCCCACGGCCGCGGCAACGCGCTCCAGCACAACACAGCGCAAGCCAGAGGGCGCCGCCAATGTAGCGGCGCCCCGCCCACCACACCCAAGGAGTAATCACCGATGTCTTCCGTGATGACCGGCGCCCCTGGCGCCCTGGAGAGCCTGCCGCCCGCGGAATTGGCTCAGCAACGCAACGAGGCGTACCGCAAGATCACCGTGCGCCTGATCCCGTTCCTCGTGTTCCTGTTCATCCTGGCCTGGATCGACCGCGTCAACGTGGGCTTCGCCAAGCTCCAGATGCTCCAGGACCTGCAGTTCAGCGAGGCCGTGTACGGCCTGGGCGCGGGGATTTTCTTCATCGGCTACTTCCTGTTCGAGGTGCCGAGCAACCTGCTGCTGGAGAAGATCGGCGCGCGCAAGACGCTGGCGCGCATCACCATCCTTTGGGGCCTGGCCTCGATGGCGATGATCTTCGTCAAGACGCCGGGGCAGTTCTACGCGCTGCGCTTCCTGCTGGGGATTTTCGAGGCGGGCTTTTTCCCGGGTGTGGTGCTGTACCTGACCTACTGGTTTCCGGCCGACCGCCGCGCGCGCATCAACGGCCTGTTCATGACCTCGTTCGCGATCGCTGGCGTGATCGGCGGCCCGCTGGCCGGCTTCATCATGAGCGCGATGGACGGCGTGGATGGCCTGGCCAACTGGCAGTGGCTGTTCGTGATCGAGGGGATTCCGTCGGTGCTGGCCGGTGTGGCGGTGCTGATGTTCCTGCCCGAGAAGCCGGTCAACGCGAAATGGCTGACGGCCACCGAGCAGACGCTGGTGACGCGCGAGGTGGAGGCCGAGGCACGTGACCCGGCCAAGCATTCGTCGCTCAGGGACGCCTTCGCCAATTCGCGAGTCTGGATCTGCGCGGCGATCTACTTCTGCGTGGTGAGCGGCAATGCCACCATCGCGTTCTGGTCCCCGTCGATCATCAAGGAGCTGGGCGTCAAGGGCAACCTGCAGATCGGGCTGATCTCGGCGATTCCGTTCGTGGCCGGCACCATCGCCATGGTGCTCAACGGCATCCACTCGGACCGCTCGGGCGAACGCCGGATGCACTGCGCCATGGCCACGCTGCTGGCCGCGGTGGGCCTGACGCTGACCGGCATGTGGCTGCACAGCGCCACGCTGGCACTGGTGGCGCTAACCATCGCCTCGGTCGGCATCCTGGCGGCTTTCCCGGTGTTCTGGTCCCTGCCGTCGGCCTTCCTGGCCGGCACGGCGGCGGCGGGCGGCATCGCCCTGATCAACTCCATCGGCAACCTGGCCGGCTTCGTGGCGCCGTACATGATCGGCTGGTTCAAGACCAATACGGGGCGGCTGTCGTCCGGCCTGTATTTCGTCGCCGCGCTGGAAGCCTGCGCCACGGTGTTGGTGCTGGCCTTCATCCGCACCCGGCGCTAAGCCCCAGGCGGGGCCGGACGAGGCGCAAGCCGGGCAGGGGGCTGGATTCCCGCTGCGGCTTGCGCTACAATCCGCAGCCTTGTCGACCGTTGGAAAAAGTTACCTCAACGGCACGGCCGGCATCCGACGGCAGATCATGAAAGGCGGGCAGTTCCAGCCGCCTTTTTTGCTTTGTCGAGGATGCGCAGCGCCAACCGACAACGCGGCCGCCCGCCAGGGCAACCGCCGCAAGGACCGCGAGGGTGGCGAAATTGGTAGACGCACCAGGTTTAGGTCCTGACGCCAGCAATGGTGTAGGGGTTCGAGTCCCCTCCCTCGCACCAAAAGTCCTTTTTGTGGCTTAGTCGCAACATTCGCACTATCCCGCCACTTCCCCTCTCTATACGCCGCAAAGCCAAGCCCCATAAGGCTTAGCGGGCTTTCCGCCTACCCGCCCTTTCACCAATCTGCCTCACTCCGCCTCACTATATAATCCGGTCCGCGCCCCCAAAAATCCCCCACGGAGCCCCCATGGCATCGTTTCAGCGGACAGGGAAGGGATGGCGCGTGCAGCTCGATGTCAACGGACAGCGCGAGAGTTGCAGCTTCCCCAACAAGGCACTCGCCAAGGCGTGGGCGGATCAGCGACAGGTCGAACTGCGCTCCATCCAGTCCGGCCAGGGCAGCAAGACTCACACGGTGGGCCACGTCCTCGACGACTATCAACGGAAGATCAGTCCGACGAAGCGGGGGGAGCGTTGGGAGAAGCTGAGGCTGGAGCTGCTCGGCAAGATCGAGATTGAAGGGCGGCCGTTCCGCGATATCCGGCTGGCCGACCTGCGGCCCACCCATATCGCCGCGTGGCGGGATGCCAGGCTGCGAGGTGACTCAGCCCGAAGCGGGATCTCCGGCGCCTCCGTCTCCCGTGAGATGTCGTTGCTCTCCCATGCACTTGAGGTCGCCCGCAAAGAGTGGGGCTGGCTGACGCACGATCCCATGAAGGACGTCCGCCGGCCGCCGGACAATCCCCCACGCGACCGCCTGATCTCAGCCAAAGAAATCGAACAGATCACCCTGGCTCTCGGCTACCAGGAGGGCCTGCCCGTGGCCCTCCCATCGCAGCGGGTGGCCGTGGCCCTCCTGCTGGCGATCGAGACGGCCATGCGCTCGGGCGAAATGCTGGGGCTGACCAGCCGCACGGTGGATCTCGACAACCGGGTCGCCCATCTCCCCCTGACAAAAAACGGCGGCGCCCGCGACGTCCCGCTATCCACCCGCGCCCTTGAGCTGCTGCGGATGCTGCCCAAGGTGGAGGAGGGCAAGCCGATCTTCGCGCTGTCCGCCGCCAGCCGCGATGCACTGTTCCGGAAGGCAAAAGAAAAGGCCGGCATTGCCGGCCTGACCTTCCACGACACCCGCCACGAGGCGATCACGCGCCTGGCGAAGAAGCTGCAGCCCCTCGATCTGGCCCGGATGACTGGACACACGAACCTGCAGGAGCTGCTGACCTACTACAACGAGTCGGCCCGGAACATCGCCAAGCGCCTCGGCTAACCGGACCGCCTCGGCGGACCCGACGGCTGCTCCCGGTAGGATTCGGCCCATGCAATGACTTCCGCCGCCTTCCACCGAGGCAGCGCCTTTCCCCGCCCATCTTTGCCGGCATGCTTGCCCGACTGCACCGACGGGATCCGGATCGGCTTCGGAAACCCGGGCAGCGTCACCACCCGCTCGCGCACCACCCTAGGCGAGCGCACCAAGTACTCGGCGATACGCTCCGCGTCCCACAAGGTCACGCTCACCGGTAGCGCCGTCCGCACGTGGTTGGCCACGGCCACTGCAATGCGTTCGATCATGTCAGCTTCACGCATCGGTACTGATCCAAGTTCGGGCCCTCGCAGTTTCGCGTTCATTCGCACAATCCATACGACGACGAGCACGCGGTGGGCCCGTCGAGTTGATCGAGAAGGTTGTACTGCCGGCCGCCTCGGGTCGTCTTCGCCCATTCCACGCGCTGCCAAATGCCCCCGCGCTCGCGCGCCGTGTCGTTATCGCCGGGCGCTGGAAAGAACGTAGCATTGGCTCGCTTGCTGACCTGGGATACGATATCTTCCCACTCTGCGATGCGCTCGATGTGGTCCTTGTCGCGCTTCGCCCAGGCGTTGATTTCCTGCTTTCCGGAGTTGATACAGAGGCATCCGACGCGCTCTCTACCTTGAAGGTAGAGCGGGTTCGGCTTGATCCCGTAGAGGCTGTGCGCTTCGAAAACGTCCTGCCATTTCCAGCGCAGAATCGGCCGGTAGTTGAATAGACCACCGCCCAATTCGTGGAAGCTGATGACACATGCGCCGGTGCCTTGTAACTTGCTTCGCCTTGCCTTGCTTTCCTCGATTCTGACGCCCTGCCAAGACCAAGCCAGATGTTCGGTTCCCGCAATCAAACTTAGCTGGTATTCCGTGATTGGCACGACTTTCAACTCATGAGTGCAGAACTGGGCCATGCGGCTGGGGAAGCGTCCCTTGATGATGCAAAGATCGAGAAACGGGATGCCGGTAGGTCCGCGCTCCAAGACGCTGAGCGCGCGCTGCACAACGTCCATCGGTACGCCCTTGCTGGGCCAGGCGTCACGCACATAGTCGCGGCGTGGCCACCAAACATCCGAGAAATTGCGCCGCACGAACTCAATATGTATCCCCAAGTTGCTTTCGAGATAGCGCAAATAGTCGTACGTCATTTCATGCTCGTTGCCGGTGTCCGCGAAGACGAAGCGGCACGCATCCCTATTGTGCTGCTCAAGCGCCAGGATCGCGGTGGCAGTACTGTCCTTGCCTCCGGACATGGAGACTACGTGGATGATGCTCATGCTAGGATGCATTTCCGAAAAACTTGGGAGTGCCGGTATGAGTAGAGAAGCCAAATTTTGGTTCGTGCAGGAGGTGATTCCCCGCATCATCGCGAGGTTGTCGGAGGTGGGTCTCGTTGCAGAGTTGGTTCAGCCCAGCAGCAATGACACAGTGCCCTTGCTGCTGATTACGGCGAAACGGCGCCCAGATGCAGTACACCAATTTGATTTGGCAGCTACGTGTACTTGGAATGATCTGGAAGTGAACATTTTTTATGAAGACTCCCAGGATCTCGTTGACGATCTTGTCTACCGCATTCCCAACGAACTTGCCGAATGCGATGGGCTGGGCAGCATCGACTGGGCCACACGATCGCAAAACAGCTCGACGCCGATCGGCCTTGGATATCTGGAACTCATCAGAGGACGCTGATAGGGCTGCGGCTAACGGAAGGTCATTGCCCACGCGCGCAATGGCCTTCTTGAAGCCCTTGGCGCCGCCGCCGAGGCCCGAACACATCGTGAAGCAGTTGTATCGGCGGCGGATCATGCGCGCACCTCCCGGTGCGTGGACGGCATAGCACCCGCCCCAGCTTTCGGCCGCTTCCGCTCCCGACACCATTCCCGTATCGCGTCCGCAATCGCCTGCGGATCGCAATGGACTCCGCCTGGCACACACGCACACAGCGTGGCCTCGACGTCATAAGCGGAAGACTCGCCAGCCCGCCCGGTAGCCGCCCCCGGCAACGTCTCCACAAGAATCGCCTCCGCAATCGTCAGCAAGTTCTCCCGCGTACTCACCGGGAAGTCAGCCAGCGTCTTGCCCACAGCGCGCGCCTCCGGATATAGCCCATTGCAAATAATCTGCGCGACGCGCTGGACATAGGGAACGCCGCCATTCGTCTGAACGAAACTGGTCATGCTCAAGCTACCTTCTGAAATTGATCGATGTCTCGGGGGAGCCCTGTGCCGCTCGCCCCGGCCCTCTCCACCTGCAGCGTCGCCACCAGCAGCTGGCGGCGGGTGCAAGCCCGTTGCATGTCGTCGGTCAGGTTGAGCGCCTGGCCGATGGCGCGGAACTCATCTCCCGTCACGCCAAGCAGGCCGCGATCACGGAAGCGCTTGCCGACACCCGCGATGGCCACCACCCCAGCCGCCATCGCGTCACAGAGCGGCCGGTTGTCGGCGAAATACAGAGCGGCAACGACCTGGCCGACATTGATGCGGAAGGCAAGCGTGTGCCATGCCGCCTCCGTAGCCGTGCCGTCGAGGATTTTGCTCAGTTCGCTATGAGGAACGAGCTGCAGGTCCAGCTCGGCGTTGTTGCTGAAGCGGAAGCACACGGGCAGGCTGCGCTCGCGTGGGCCGTGGCTGCGTCGGTTCTTTCGATGTTTGCTGGCGGGCATGTTGCAGTCCCAAGGATCAGTTTTCGAAGTCGCCGGCGGCGCGGTGCTTCAGGTCAATGGAAGGGGGTTGGATCCGACGCTGGTCGCGTGCCGCCATGGCGCGCGCGGCAGCCCCCACGGCAGCAA
Organism: Cupriavidus sp. 10L43_2; assembly: GCF_056395265.1. Taxonomy (NCBI): domain Bacteria; kingdom Pseudomonadati; phylum Pseudomonadota; class Betaproteobacteria; order Burkholderiales; family Burkholderiaceae; genus Cupriavidus; species Cupriavidus sp. 10L43_2. Next base: position 413,515 of record NZ_JBFTJE010000002.1, on the reverse strand, counting down.
TCAGCAGCTCGGACATGGCATCGAAAGGCGTGGCAATTCGCAGCGCCCGATGCGCGCGGCGCAGTTGCGCCTCGCTCACAATGGAATCAACCACGGCGACCTCCGCATCGAACAAAACCATCCCACACACCACGGCAGTAGCAGAGGGTGAAGAACAGGCTCGCCGCGAACATCCCCGGCTCTTCGGTGGTCGCGGTCAAATAGAGCCACGCCGGCTGGCCCGCGAGCCCGATCAGCGCGGCCCATCGCGCACGGTGGGCGCCGCTGTTGAAGAGATAGACCGACACCGTGGCGGTTACGACCATCCACAGATTGAGCAGTGCGTACATCAACTGGCCCTCCCGATAGCGCGGGCGCTGCAGAAGCGGGGCGGCTCGCTCAGGCAGTCCAGCGCATCGAGCTGGGCATCCAGGCGGGTGCGGGCAATCGCGGTGAACTGCAGCCGCGCACCAGTGTGGGAGACGATGTGGACGAGGAAGGCTCTCATCGTTGCAACAGAAGACATGCTCAAACTCCATGATTGGCCGAGCGTTCCTCGAAGACCCAGCACTTCACGCTGCTGGGGCGCTTGGGCGCATGGAGGTTCTCGGCGTTGAAGCGCGCGTTGATCGCGCTATTGACCACCCGCAGATCGATGAACTTGCGGTGCCGGGAAGTCTTGAGCACGCGCTTGAGGTCGGTCAGCGGGGGGAGGGTCAGGCGGCGGTCATTGGCCACCTGTTCAAAATGGCGGAGGCTGATGGCGATGATGTTGTCGCCACGGGCATGGTTGAGCACGGCCTGAGCGTCGTCAGCGGACTCGATGTGGTCGTACAGCTCCCAGAACTCCTGCACGAGCGGGTGATCGGCGCCGATGGCATGCTGGCGCTCCACGGCCATCCCAACCAGCTGGCGCTGCGCGGCATCGCGGTGCTCGGTGGGCAACGGTAGGACGATGGGCAGGCAGTCCACCAGCGCCATGACCTGCGCGTGGTTCTTCACCAGGCGCTGGTGCTTGATGTCGGGGTTGCGGGCGAGCAGATCCTGGTAGTGCGGCATGCGCTCGACGTAGCGCGCCAGAATGTCCTTCTCCTTGAGCACAGCCGACAACAGGAAGCCGGAAACGTCCTCCATCGGCATCTGCTCCAGCGCGCGGGCGGCGGCGAAGGTATCGGCGTTCTGGCCGGCGCGGTCGAAGTAGAGGTGAACAATCCGCTGCAGCACCGCCTCGCTGGCATTGACGTCGGCGTTCTGGCTGATCACCACTGTGCCGCGAAAGGGCGGCTCGTAGGTTTCGTTGCCGGCGTTCTTCACACCGCGTGCACGCGTGCTGCGGCCGTTGTAGGCGGTTTTCAGCTCGTTCCAGTCGAAGCCCTTGACCTTGGCACCGTCCTCGCCCCGGTCGCCCTCGATCAGGACAACGGGCAGGTTGGACACCTGGGCGAAGTTGCGCGCGCGGGCAGCCAGTGATGACTTCGACGGGTCGAAGCCTTCATAGTCGCGCCGCCCGCACAGCTTCCACAGGAACTCGATCAGGGTCGACTTGCCGGCACCGGGCTCGCCAACCACCTCGAGGAACGGGAAGCTCTTCTGCTTGATCCCATCGCCTTCGCGGATCTGCTCCGCAAACAGGGAGCCGAGCCAGAACGCGAGCGCCACAATGGCCTTCGCACCGAAGGCGCGCCACAGCAGTTCCAGCCAGTCGTGCCGCACCGCCTTGAGGTCGGAATTGAGCGAGAGCCCGGCTGACCCGCCGATAGTCTTGATGGACAGCCGGCCCACATCGAAGAAGTCCTCGTCGTTCAGCGCGAACAGCTTGCCGTTCTTGACCGCCACATCGGCATAGACATAGCAGCCATGCTCCTTGGCGTAGCCGACGAAGTCGATGGTCTGCACGCTCTTGATGCGGTGCATCTGCTCCTTGAGATAGGAGTCGAGTTGGCCGTTGGATCCCGTGTAGAACGCACCGGGTGCGACGGCCAGCAGTCGCTTCTTGAACTCGCTGGCGGATGCAACCTGCGAGCTGGTGAAGGTGTTCTTCACCGGCTCGGAGTCATGCGGGAACGCCACGCGAAAGTAGTACCAGGCCTCGTCGGTTGCAAGGTTGGCCTGGTAGTAGAGGACCGTGGGGAGGCATGTGGCAATGTTCGTGACGATTCCCGCCTTGAGCATCGCCTCGTCGCGGATCTCCTGCTCCGCCAGATCGCGGTGGGCCTGACGCACCGCATCCATCTCACGATTGAGCGCCTCCAGATCCACCTTGAACCAATACAGGCGACTGTGGAAGTCGAACGCGAACTGGCTCATGCCGGTGCGCCCGTATATCAGACGCGCCTTCTCTGCGGGTGTGGGCGCCGCCATCAGGTCACCGAGGTATCGGTATTCGCCAATGTCCAGTGCGGACAGCTTGTTGAGCTGGTGGAGGTCGTTCCAGTCGCGCTTCTTCGCACCCGCAGGCTTGGGCACCACGATGGACGCTTCCCATCCCTCTTCGCGACTGCGCTCCAGCCATTGCATCGCATAGCGGGTGCCCGCGCGGTCGCCATCCAGCGCCCACGCCAGCTTCGGCCGGGGGCGGTCGTTGGCTGCGCATTGCTCCGCGAGGCCGCGCAAGGCGAGTGCCGGATAGTTCGTGCACGACATCGCAGCGACGGCTGCAATGCCGTGGTGCGCCAGTGCGATGCCGTCGAAGATGCCTTCGACAATCCACAGTTCTTCGAAATCGACCAGGCTCAGGCCGGGAGGCTGCCACCACATGGCGCCGTAGCTACCGTGGAACGTCGCCTTGCGGTCGCCGAAGCGGTGTGCCTGGTCGATGATGCGTTCCCAGTAGACCCCCGGCGCCAGCGCGAAGCGCACGGTGGCACTGCCGATTTTCAGCTCGTGGCTGTAGTAGCTCTCCTGCGTGTACCAGTCGCCGATCTTCAACAGATCGAAGCCACGCCCGTCCCGCATATAGGCATCTGCGGATGCCTTCGGATTCTCGGCGGTGGGCGCGAACCGGTCAGACCAGCTCTCGAAAAGATCGGCGTACAGATCCTTGATGTGGAACTCGGCCCCGCAGTTATTGAGCCGGTTGCAGCGCACCACCCAAGGCGCCTCGCCGAAGGCCCACAAGGTCTTCTTGCCGCAGGAGGGGCACTTGCCGCTTTCCAGCTTCTCCCCGCCGCGCTTCTGCTTGAAGGCGTAGTCCCGCAGCAGGCGGGCGGTGACTTCGCTGTGAAGGGATGGGTTCATGAATCTCTGGGCAAAAAGAGTCCCTCACGCCCGGTGAGGGGCATGAAGCGGGAAATCGATAAAGGGGAGGGTGCTAGGCCGCTGTCAGGTGACCAGCAGGTCTAGCTGGCGGTCATCTGCGCCGCCACCGCGCGGTCGGCTCACGGGCAGGTAGACCTGGGGATTCGGAACCATGCTCGGGGCTATGGTCGCGATCACCGAGGTGATGGTCTTGCAGGTGTACGCGCACTCGACGTTGGGGCATTGCCAGTAACCCTCTCGCGAGAGCAGCGATACCGCGCGGCTGGTGCGGATCTTCATGCGAAATTCGCAATGTGGGCAGATGAGTCTCATGTGCAGGATCTCCCGCACTCACACGAACCACTGGCATCCAGCCCGAACTCGCGCTCGTAAGCTGCCATGCCCCGGAGGAACATCAGGCGGGTAAAGGCCGCTCGGGAGCGGAATTCCGCATCGCCATATCGGTCCGCTTTCGCGACCTCGGCCGGGGTAAGTCGAATGGCCACGGGTACCGTGTCTGGCTGGCGGGGCGCGCGCAGGGCAGGAGGCTTAGTAGGCATACGATATGATTGGGTTTCGTTAGTGTGCGCTAAACATCTTAGTCTCCAATTTGGAGACTCAATTGATAAAAGTCAACCAAAATGGAGACTCTCGGTGAGCGACTGAAGTCCGAAAGACTTCGTCTCGGGCTGACCCAGACCGCGTTTGGTGAGGCGCTGGGCGTTGCGAAGAACGTGCAGAGCCGGTACGAACGCGGGGATCGGTCGCCTGACCCGCTCTATTTGGCGGCTGTCATCCGAGTCGGCGTCGATGTGCTCTACGTCCTCACCGGCAAGCGACTTCCACAAGACGCCATCTCTCTGGACGCCGCCCGCGTTGCAGCTGGCCAGGCCTACAAGGCCGCTCAGGCTTTGGGCAACGATCTGCCAGTCGAAAAATTCGAGAAGCTGTTTGTCACGCTCTGCGACACCACGGCGGCGAGGGAAGAGGCAAGCGCAACCGGGACATCTGATCCCTCCGTGCAAGGCGTTCACGATCGTGCGCACGCCATTGCAGGTGGCGCTCACAGCGTGCAGGTTGGTGGCGACATCGGCCAAGTCGTCCATGGTGATGTGCGTAGCCCAATCAAAATCAAGATGAGCAAGAAGGGGCGAACCTAGATCGGGCGGTGTGCCGAAGACTCAGCGCTGGATATTGCTAGTACTTGGAAGACGATATTAGCGAATCCCTTACTTTCTGCTCTTCGGATTGTCGTGTCGGCCATCGTCTTTGTTTGTGCCGGCAGTAATGGGTCAAGAAGGCCGGCTTCACTCGGATATTCACGTGGGCTGCAGAGTAGGTAAATGCGCGAGGAGACCGCGCTGCACCATGGAGGAAGAACTTGATGACGGCTGACAAGCCAACGATGAATATGCCAGAGTTACTGATATTCATTAAGTCGCTCGCCACTGGTTTCATCGGCGCTGAGGTTTGCCGCGCTGCCTTTTACCTCGGTGCGAACTTCGCTGATGCGTTGTCGGATGTGCCCCTCTTGGCGACGGTCGGCGGGATGCTGACGGCGCTGCTGTTATGCCTGATCTATGCCGTGAAGCGGGGCGCGCACAGTGCCGCTGCCCGAATTGTCCGTAGCTTGCGACTTGATTTACTCATTGCGATCGGCATCGGGATCTGGACGAACGAGTTGGTCTCGCCTTGGTTGGCTAAGCTTCACGTGGCTCTTAAGAGTTCGGATCCCCATTGGGCGCCAGCGGTCCTTCTCCTACTCTGCGCAGTATTGTTGTCGCCTCTCGTACAAAAGTACTTGCCAAGACGCAAGAGACCGACTTCACAGCAGTACTTCATTGTCGACGAGGAAATCGGGCATGAAGATGACGATCTGCTTGCCAGCAAGGCGCAAGCCAAGTCGTTTGCTGACACTGTTCTTGCGAGCGGTGCTCACCCAGGGCTCGTCTTTGGAATCGATGGGCCATGGGGAGTCGGCAAGACAAGCTTCATTAATTTGGCTGAGCGATATTGGAAGGAAGAGGACGATGGGCCCATTGTCTGTCGATTCGAACCCCTTCGGTACGCATCAGAGCCAGACCTTGCGGATCGATTGATCCGCGACTTGTCCGCCGCGATTCAACGAGAAGTTTTTGCTCCGGAGTTTCGACCGGCCGCGTCGCGGTATTCGAGGTTAGTAAAAGGAAAAGCCGACATTTCATTTCTTGGATTCAAACTTTCGCTAGAGCCGTCGCAGGAAACCGTTGACGATCTTCTCGATGCCATCGACGAGGTTCTAATCCGTATCGACCGGCGCGTCATCATCGTTATTGACGATCTTGATCGTTTGGAGCCAAAGACTGTGAACAATGTTTTGTTCGCAACGCGGCGGACGTTCAAGCTTTCGCAGGCCACCTATATCCTTTGCTACGACACGGAGGTACTTGCGGGAGGTCAGGAGGAGGGATCGAGGGCACGCGATTTCCTCGAAAAGTTTGTGACAGCCAAACTGAGCCTTTTCGTGGACAGTTCAGACATTCGAAACTTCTTGCGGAAGAACTGGGAACGCGCAGACGATCAACTGGGCTCGATACCTTCCGATACGATGATGAAGCTCGGCTCAGTGCTCAACGAGTTGGCAAATGTTCTCGACGGGGCTCTGGCGGCGAAGTACTTGCCTCTTGTCGGCGACCTGCGGAAGGTGAAGCGATTTGTCAACGCTATGCTGCTCATGCAGATCGAGAAGAGCGACTTAGGTCGGACGGACTTTAACAAGTGCGACCTCATCAACCTCATGCTCTTGCATCTGAACTATCCTGGGCTATTTAGGCGGATCTATGCCGAAGAGACGGAGGGGCGGGGCGGCGTATTTTCTGTGCGTCGCGAGCACGGCGAGCCAAACTTTCAAAACTCCGAAGAGTTCCTGGCGCTAGTCGCCGAGCAAAGGGGGGCGGCGGCGTTCTTGTTAACGCAGCTTTTCGATGTTAGAAGCTTGGATTTGGGGGATCCGAGCGAACTTGATGAGGCAGTTCTGACGTCCCGTGCGTGTTTCAACGATGACCACGCCAGGAATCTGGAGGGCTACCTCAAACTCATCGTGCGGTTCGCAACGCCAGAACCGCAGGCGACATTTGTTCTTTATCAGGACGCCGTGGAAAAAGTCCGGAACGGGGCGTCTATAGCTTTGATGCTAACGTCGCAGAACTTTCAGACGGAACGCTGGGAGTATGCGCATGACCAGTTCTGGAGGGTGCTGGTTAATCAGTCTCATGGCTTCACTCGGGATGTCGCTGAAGATGCCATTAACACGCTCGTCGACTATCTGCCTCGCTACCCGGCGATTGCAAAGGATGATCGCGGATTGCGGTCGCGGTCGATCTACTCCCTGTTGAGGCTCTTGGATCGAGCTGGCTGGGGACGTACAGAAGGTCGTCGCCTTCCGAATACCCCGGAGAACATCATAGAGATCGCATGGCGGATCTTCGGCGAACAGTCCCATGAAGGTCTAATCCAACGCCTTGCCAGTGCCGATCGCGGCGTCCTCGGCTGGAACGATCTCATGCTGTTCAGGCTCCAATGTTCCGCGGATCGTCAAGGGCAGCTCCACAATCTTCATTCAGCCCTCATTCTGCATCAGGACAAGAATGCGGCGACAGCCGGTTCAGTTCGTGATCTCGCATTGATGGGCATGAGAAGACTGTCCCAGGAGGTCTTCGCACTGTTCAAACGGACTTACATTGATCCGCGGCGTAACTTTTTCGCAGAGGTCGATGATGCACCAATTGAAGCGTTTCTCGGCGAAGAGTCGACTCAACGCGGTCAACAGTCCTTAATAGACGATGAATCGGGACAAGGGACTCCTTCGCTTACTCAGCGTGTTTCCTCGGAGCGCTCTGCGGTCAAGTCTTTCGTTATATACCAGCTGAGCAATACATTCCCGCCAACGGGGTCGGGTGTTGGTTGTGGGCACTACGACGAGTCTGCGGCCGAGGATCGTGGCGGCATATCGAGACAGATGAACAAGTACGCGTTTGGTGTCTGCTTCAACCCCGATATCGACGAAGACAACATCTTCCTCTTCTTGGACCACTGTCTGTCGCATCTAAGTAACGCTTTCTTTTCGGACGGAGATGAAAGGGGCTTCGTCGCCACCAAAACCGGGCTTCCTGGAGGCTTTGACCCAAGGGAGATGGGACGGTATTGGAGTCGGTATGGGGAGCGTATTCGCCAGCGAGCCTTGCATGCGCAGGAGCGCATCGTGACGACCAACAACTACAGGGTCTCCTACGGCGAAGATCTGGGTGGCGTCTTCAAGGTACTCGACGAATTGGTCGACGAAGCAAAGACTTGAGGTGAAGTCCAAAAAGTTTAGGCGAACCCGTTGCCGCGTAAGCTCAAATGGGGTTTACCGCCTTCACAGACGGTAAAAGTTTCTTAATATCTGATCTAAGTAATTTTCATCCAGATTAGGATTACTGCGATTTCCTTCTTCTACCCCTTCCTCTAGGTTCGGAATGCCCTGCGATTTACAACCCCGCAGGGCTTCCATCAACCGCCCAGCTTTGCGGGCATTCCAAGAGGTCAAGGTATGAAGAAGGCATTCCAATGGATCGGCATCCTCGCCGCCGTGCTCATCGTGATCGGGATCCTCTCTGGCAAGGACGAGCCGACCGCGTCGGAGTCGGCGGTGGCTGCCACGCCCGCTGCGCCGCCCGAGCCGCCGCAGAAGGTATCGGCGAGCGGCCTGCTCAAGACGTACAAGGACAACGAGATCGCCGCCAATGAGAAATACAAAGGCAAGCGGCTGATCGTCAGCGCCCGCATCGGCAGCATTGAGGCGGGAATGGGCGACGAGCCCTACCTCGTCCTGAACGCGGGGGGCGAGTACGAGTTCAGCAAACCGCAGGCGCATCTCGCAGAGGACCAGCACGGCGCTACGGCATCGCTGAAGAAGGGCCAGGCCGTGACGCTGGAGTGCATCGGCAACAGCGAGATCGCCGGCACCCCATGCTCAAGGATTGCCGCGTTCAGTCGTCCTGATTGGGGCTGGCGTTGGGCTGTGCCCATGATGCGCTGACTTGCCCTGCGCCTTCATTGATGCGAGTGAATATGAAGACTCACGAAGCAGCCGTGGAGGGGGATGCAGGGCAAGTTGTGGCCGGCAACTCGGTACACAAAGAGGCGAATGCCCAAAGCCATCTGAGCAATGTCATCACGATCAACAATAACGAAGCCTTGACTCCCGTACGGACCATTATCGGAATGCGCAGCAACCAGTTCGGCGCGGCATCAGAGCATGACCATTGTGCCGGGTGCGCCGCGATTGCCGTCGCGCTGGAGCGCATGCGCACGGGCATGGGGCTGCTGGCGCTGGGCCTTGTTTGCGTGATGGCCGTGACCGGGTATGCCATCTTCTCCGGGCCGCTGGCGCCGGCTGCGACGGGCGCTCCGCCGGTCTGCCAGCATGGCGGCAAGGCGTATTCGCTGGGAAGTGTCGTGCGGATGTCGGACTACGGCATCTATGAGTGTTCCGTGTCCGCCGATGGAGGCCGGGCGGTCCGATGGGCTCCTGTAATGAATCCGGCCGCCAGCGGCAGGCTGCAATAGGGCTGGGCGGAGAAGTGGATTAGGCAACGCTGATGGCGCAGGCCGACGACGCCCGGAACTGTCGACTATTTTTGCTAAGCTCACGGCGATAAGGCAAAAAAGAAGAAAGGAGGTTGAATGGCGAGTCACAGAAAATTTACGCAGCAGCAGTCGCAGCCATCCCACCAAGCGCCGCTGAGCGGACCCACGGACCTGTTCATAAGCGCGCTTCCGCCGCTTATAAGAGCGGCCAAGGTGCTTATGTCCCCGGACCCGCTCAAGGCCGCTGGGCAAGAGAATCATTCGTGGTATAGCATTTTTGCTGCGTTTGGCTTGGCTATGACGTTCGCCATGCTAGCGATAATGTCCAGCGATGGTGCACCTTTTGTAGACCCGTGGACTTCGTTCTGGATGTACAAACTTAAGTTCAACGTCCAGCCTTCGTACAATTGGGAGGTTCTGCTCCGCTGTGCGGCATGCGTGATTGGTGCATGTACCATCAGCTATCTGGTTAGCTTGTTTTCGGGGATGCAATTAAAAGACGAGCCCAGAGAGACGCGGCAGCGAGCAGTGAGACTGGCTGGCTATGCGGCACTTTGCACCGCCTACACGTATGCAGTCACGTTGTTGTTGATTTGCGCATTGGGATGGCTGTTATATTTATTTAAGATGCCAATTTTCATCTTTGGATGGATGATGGCATCGACAATTATTGTCGTTCCTTTCACTGCTTGGAGAATGGCGAAGATTCTCGAGCGTACGTCATTGCGTCGAAAATCACGCATTCTGTTTTCGCTATCAATCAGCACAGCCACCATTACGAGTTGTTTGGCTGGTGCGATTTTCGCGATGGATAGCTTGGAAGCGGGACCACTTAAATACGGTCGCGCCGTAAACGTTGCCCGCAATATGCCCATCCCGGTGGTTGTTCAAGCCTGTGCTAAAACGTCAACAAATATCGTATGCGCCGTCACACTGTTTCCGGGAAAGTGGCAAGGCTATGAGATCATTGGTGACTGGAAGCTGGAAGGTGCGCCTAAGCCTACCGATGGTCATCCAGTTCGTCTCAGTTGGCATCCGGGCAAGGAATCGGATCGCCAATTTGCACTTGTCACGGTAGAGGCGGGTAAGGATGTCACTATCGAGCTCCACATCGCAGCCTCATCTGTCTGCAAACCGGATGGTACATTCATCGCCCAAGATGATCGTTTCTTCGCGGCTCAAGGGCGAGTGCTGGGTGAGCAGCACGACGCGCCCAAACAGATGCGCCTGCGAATCGACAATACGGAGTTGGGTTTTGTCGGAATGATGGAACAGGCCTGTCTTTCAGAAGGCTTCGCATAGCGCTTGCCGGGGCTGGGCCGAAGCGCGAAGGCGAGCCTTTGCCGCCTTGTGATACTCAGGCTCCAGCTCGCAGCCGATCCACCGGTGCCCCGCCTCCAGAGCCGCCACGAGGAACGTGCCCGAACCCGCGAACGGATCGCACACCACGCTACCGGGCGGCACCAGGCGGACGACTTCCCGCGCGAGGCCCAGGGGCTTCTCCGTCATGTGGCGCTTCGGACGAGGCAGGCGCTCCGGGAAGACCCCGGGGAGGTGAACCTTATGCCCCGCCGGAACCGCGCCTTTGGTGGCCCACACCATGAACTCGGCCTGCTGCGAGAAGCCTCCCATACGGGGCCGGGAGCCGCCTGACATCTTGTCCCACACCGCAATGCTGCGCCAGATGAAGCCGGCGCCCTGGATGGCGTCCGTGAGACTCGGCAGCTGCCGCCAGTCGGTGAAGCAGACAAGATGCCCGGCATCCTTGGTCGCGCGGAACGCCTCGCCCAGCCAGCTCAGGCACCAGAAGGTCCAGGAGCGCTGATCCTTGTTGTCGTGGTTGAACTCGGGGTAGACGGTCTTCACGTCGCCGCCGATGTACTTCTGGCCAGGCGCCTGGGCTCTTGTGCTGGCATGGAGGCCGCCAGATGAATAGGGCGGATCCGTGAAGAACAGGTCGACGGACTTGTCGGGCAGGCCGCGCAGCACGTCGAGGGCATTGCTACGGTATAGGCAGTTGAATTTAGGCGGGCGAGCGGCGGATATCTTCATGAATGGAATCTCCAGTACACGAAGCTCGCCGGCTCTCTGGTGCGGGGCGCTCGGCCCTCAGTTGGTTCATCGTGCCGCAGCGTGGGCACTTGATGGCAAGGCAGACGTACTCGCCCATGCCGAGCTTGCGGTTGCAGCTACCGCAGCGGATCTCCTGCATCTCTGTGTTTCCCAGTGGCGTGCTAGGATGCCTGCGCCTCGCGAGGTGGCGCGGACCTGGCCGGACTGGCAGGCTGCTACTGCTGGAACGGGGCGTGGCTGGTGCTCGAACACCGGCCACGTCGCCGCGTCTTTTTCTTCCCGCGCCGGTCGGTGGCCGGCGCGCTCACACACATGATGCCGCCGGCGCATCCGATGCACACGGCAGGCATGTTGTTCCTGTCGTTGCCACAACAGACAGTCAGGTCGCTTCAGCTCCACTGTCGTCCATCTCCGCCAGCTTGACCTCCAGCTCCAGCGCGGTCGTATAGCCTTGATCCGACATGTTGTGGGTCACCTTCGCTATGGTCCACCGCGAATTGTCGATCTGTGGCTTCCAGCCCCGTACGACCACAGGCAGTTCCGGAAACAGGTCAGGGCGGCCACGGGCAAGTGTGATGCTGAACGAGGCTGCGCCACGTTGGATTCGCTGCCACTCCGCGCGTGCTGCTCTCTCGGCGTTTCCCTTTGACGCATAGGTGTGCCGAAGCACCTTCACGTTGTCCGGGTTCGGATTGGCGATGACTTTGGACGCCGCTTTCTCCTTGCCCTTTTTCTTCTGCCCCGGCACCGGCTCCGCTACCACGGTGGCTGTGTTCGATGCGTCGATCACCACCTCGCCCTTGGCCGCGCGGCGCGCGTCCTGGTAGTACGCCTTCACCCCGTTGTAATTCTCTCTATCCGCCACAAGGAAGCTGTGGGTGTCGCCGCTGGCGCGCGTGATCTCGACTGTGGGTAGCGGGACGCCGGACGCGCTTTGCGCCGCCCCGGTCTTGATGAACAGGAGCTTTCCCTGCTTGACGGTGGCGATGGCGTCGTGATCCCTGGCGAGGCGCGTGAGGAAGTTTGCGTCCGACTCGCCGGTCTGGTCGATGTGATCGATGACCAGGCTGGCCAGCGCGGACGCCACGACGGCCGCAAGGCCGTTTCGGGAGGCGATGGCGCCGACGATGGCGCCTATGGTCTGGTCGCGGTAGGACCGCTCCTTGCGGGTCGTCATGCCCCCGGTCAGGTCGACACTGCGCGCTCGGATGGTGAGGCGGTCCGGCGGGCCGGAGTGCTCAAGTTCGTCCACCTTGAACTGGCCCTTGTCGAGCACGCCTGTGTCCTGCCAGCCGATCCCCAGCGAAAGCGTGGCGCCCTTCTCGGGCAGGGCGAGCATGCCGTCCGCGTCGTCCAGCTCGATGTCCAGCTGGTCGGCCTCGAAGCCGCGATTGTCGGTCAGGGTCAACGAGATCAGCCGGCCCTCAAAGCGGCCAGTAATGTCGGTCGCGCCCTGCATGAGGCGATACACAGGCACCGCTGCGGTGCCGACCACGGCATCGGGGAGGGTAGGCAGGTCCATGATCGTCAGAGGCTGGAGAGCACGCTGGTGGCGGCGGCTAGGACGGCGTCGCCGAAGAGTTGCTCCAACTGGCCATCCACGCGGGTGAGCTTCAGCGAGAACTCGATGCGCCGGGCCTTGCCATCCTGGAAGAAGAGGGTACGGGTGACGGACAAGGAGTCGATCTCGAACATGCCGTAGTAGCGGCCAGACCCTTCGATCAGGACGTAGGCGAGGCCCGTATTGCCCATCTGCCGGAGCGCCTCGATGGTGTTGTCGCCCCCGCTCAGTTCGGGCAGTAGCACGCCTGAGAGCGTGACCGTTTCTTCATCGAGGCCGGTGAACTGCCGGGATGGCCGGCGCCCGACCCGATTGTTCGACGGGTGGCGCCACCCGATCTGGTGCTGGAACTCCTGATAGGGCGCAGTCTCCAGGGCGAAGACGAACAGCCCGAGGGCCATCATCATGGTCAGTCCTTGTCCGTCAGGCGGGAGCGCGCGCGGGCACGTCTCTGGCCCTCGAGGCGCTGCAGCTCGGCGGCTACCATGCGGGCGATTGTCTGCTCGTTGGTGCCCGCCGGTGGGTGGATGTTGATGATCACGGGCGCCGACGCGGTAGGCGCTGCGCCGGCGGACGCAGGGGAGGGCGCCGCGATGGGCGGGCGGTTGTCAACGCGTACGGCGCCGGCCTGGGCCGTGCCGAGCGCGATCCCGGCTCCGATTCCAGCCATGGCCCTAGCTACCTTCGACATGACATCGAGCGGCCCGCCCTGATTCTCCGAAAGCCCTTGCTCCAGCCCCGCCATGGTGAAGCCGCCGAGCCGCGCGAACACGCGGCTGGGTGAGCGGATGCCGAGCTTGTCCTTGAACCACGTCCCGATGCCGTCCGCGATCTCTCCAACACGGTCCTTGAGCGCCTTCCACCGCGCTTCAATGCCGGCCAGCAGGCCATTGATCATTTCTCGACCAGCGGTGGCCAGCGAGTCCTTCACCCCGACAAACCAGTCAGCGACCCCCTTGGCTTTGGCCTTGATCCAGTCCCATGCCTGGCTCGCCCGGTCCTTGATGCCTTGCCACAGCTCCGAGAAGAACGCCTTGATCGGCTCCCAATACTTGATGAGCAGGAACGCGCCTAGCGCAATCGCCGTGATGGCGAGACCGATCGGATTCATCAGGAACGCGCGGCCCACGAAGACAAACACCTTCCTCAGGAAGCTGAGAGCCTTGACGAGTCTCGTCACGAAGCCGGCGCCACCGCCAAACTTGATGCCGAGCAGCGAGAGGCCGTGCCGGACGATGACCAGAGGGCCGAACACAGCGGCCAGCGCCAGCGTCAGGCCACCCAGCACCGTCAGCAGCACCGCCACGGCGGCGGCGCCCTTGATCAGCCAGCCGACCAGCGCCGGGTTGGCCTTGGCGAACGCGTCGAAGCGGCTGATCAGCCCGCTGATTGAGTCCATCAGGCCGACGACGGTCGAACGCAGCACTTCACCGCCGGCGCTGCTGGAGTTGAACACCTGGTTCTGCAGGCGTTGCCAGCGGGCAGAAACGGTCTCCTGCCGCGCGGAGAACTCGCGTGCCATCGATCCTTCCGCCTTCGAGCCGTTGGCCAGCGCGAGCTGGCGGCGAAGCTCATCAGGCTTGTCCACCAGCTTCGCCAGCGTGTCAGAGTGCTCCATGCCGGTCAGCTCGACCATCACCCCGATGCGCTTGTCTTTCGGCAGCGTGCGGATGGCCTCGATGACCTTGAAGATGGTGCCCGTGGCATCGGCGGCCATACCCTTCTGGATCTCGGCCGTGGAGAGGCCGATCTCCTCGACTGCGGCGTGGAACTTTTTCGTGCCTTTCTCGGCCGCCGCAAGCTTCTGCGTGATGGCATTGATGGCCGTGCCGGCCGTCTCGGTGCGCTCGCCGAGGGTCAGCAGTGTTGATACCAGCGCCGCCGCGTCCTTCGCTGGCATGGCCATTCCGGACACGACGCCGGATATGCGGTTCAGGACGTTGATGATGTCGGCGCCCTTGCTGATGGCGTTGTCATCGAGATAGTTGACCGTATCTGCCAACCCCATGATGGCGGTGGTCGGTATCCGGAAGTTCTTGGAGACCTTGCCCATGCTCTCGGCGATCTCGTCGGGCACTGCGTCAAACGCGGTGGCCATCATGGCGACGGTGCGGGTGTACGCAATCAACTCGTTGCGGGGCACTTCCATCCGCGCCCCGGCCGTGACCATTTCCGCGATCCGCGCGGTCGGGATCGGCAGTTCTTCGCCAAGCCGCCTGATCTGCCGAGCCATGTCGTAGTAGACGGCCGTCAGCTTGCCGCTGGGGTCGCGCGCACCGTCTACCTGCCGCGCGATGCCCAACATGGCATCTTCGAAGGTGACGTAATCCTTGACAGCCTTGGCGATGGGCGTCATCACGATGCCGCCAGCGGCCACGGTCGATGCGCCGGCGTTGAGCATGGCATTCCTTGCGGCCATGCCTTTCTGATATTGCGACTGTGCAGCCGCGAGCTGCCGGTGCCTGTCCCCTACGGCCTTGAGCTGCGCCTGCTGCTGGGAGAGTGCCTGCGATGCGGAGGCGATCTGTCCGCGAAGGGTGCGCTGCGCCTGGCCCAGATTCGTGGTGCTGATGCCTGCGGCGTCCAGCCGGCCGCGCACCGCCACGAGGTGCTGCTGGAGGTCCTTTCCGCGTTGCTTGAGCTGTTGCGCTTCCTGCGCCGCCGTCTGAAAGGCGCGGGACATCGCGGCGGTGGGCTTGTCCGTCGCCGCAATCTGCTGAGCCAGCGCCTTCACCCGCGTCTGGGCGGAACGCAGGCGGTTCTCCGTGATGGCGGCATCCTTCGACAGCTTCCGGAAGCCGTCGATATTCGCCTGCGCCCGGTTCAGTTCCTTGAGCTGGTCACGTGTGGCCTTGACGGTCCTGGCCAGTTGGGTACTGCTGCCCGTGATGGCACGGAATGGGCGCGTCACCCGGTCGACGGCCTGCAGCAGCACCTCCAGCCGGAGGTTACGAGGCGTGCTCATTCATCGGCTCCGCTGCGTTCGATGGCGCGTTCGCGCCATTCCATTAGTTCGCTGAGCCCCATGGCGAACAGTTGCTCAGGGGGCCAGTGGAAGATCACTGCAATGTCGGCGATTGCGTCTTCGACTCGGTTGGGAAGTCGTCCATCTTCGCCGACCTCGGCAGCAAAAAATTGCTCACCGCCGTGCCAAGCTGCGTGAGGTCGGCGGGGTCCAGGCGGCTGACGTCGTGCTGCGTCAGCGTGGGGGTGGTGATGCGGGGCAGGACGGCGTGGAGCGCCAACACGTCCATGCGCATCAGGTCGACCAGACTGCAACCGCGCAGTTCGCCCGCACCGGGCTTGCGTACCTGAATCTTGGCGATGATCTGCTCGCCGCGCTTGAAGGGATGATCGAGATCGACGTCAATCGTAGTGGGTTGGGTCATGGCGTTGGATTTAGGCGTTGCGGTTGGAATTCTTCTTGCAGGCCCATCGCACGGCGCTGTTCGGCCAGACGATCGACCCCGAAGATGATCTCGATGAAGTTGACGTGGTCGATCTCGCACCACACCTCGCCGTTGACGGTGAGCTTGTAGTACGAGATGGCGGACTTCACCTTGAACTGGCTGTTGTCTCCAACCTTGGCGTTGCCCAGGTCCAGCTCGGTGTGACGGCCGCGCACGACGACTTCAACGGCGTCCACCTCGGCGGTGTCGTCACGCTGGTAGGCGCCTGCGAAGCGCAACAGCACACCGTCGACAATGGTGATGCCCCACGCCTTGAAGATCTCGCGCATGAGGCCGCCGTAGGTGGCTTCCAGCTCCATCTTCTCGGCGCCGAGGTCGATCTCGATCGGGCCGTTCATGCCGCCTGCGCGGTACTCTTCGAGCTTGCGCGTCAGCTTCGGTAGCGTGAACTCTTCCGTCTGGCCCACGTAGCTCACGCCATCGTGGAAGACGTTGTAGTTCTTGAGTTTGCGTGGCAATGCCATGGTGATTCCCTTTCAGGTAGCGGCAGCAGGCGCTTACGCGATGACGGCCTGCGCGAATTGCATGAGGTAGCGGTCGGTGATGCGTTGGCGGAGCTGCAGGTTCTCCAGCGGCGGTACCGGCGTGTAGTCGTAGTCGAGCGCGAGGCCACCGGACTTGAGCGTGTCCTTGGTGTTGACGTGCGGATCAATCCACGCCTCGCCGCCGAGCAGGTAGCCGTTGCGCTTCAGGGTGCGCATCTTGCCGTTGATGCCTTCGAGGAGGTCGCGGACCAGGGAGGGCGTCATGGGCAGATCCATCGCCCAGGCATGGGCGTCCGCCATCGTGTCCGCCAGCACCTGCGCGGTGCGCGTGTAGTTCTCGAAGGCAAACAGGGGATCCGCACTGCAGGTGCGGGAGCCCCAGAAGCGGAAGCCCTGAAAGTTGACCAGCGTGGTCACTTCGTTTTGGTTCAGATAGCCGGCGTCGGTGTCCGGATCCTGCAGATCCCAGAAGACGTCCTTTGACAGGCCGGTGACGCCATTGACGGCTACGTTGGAAAGGGTCTTGTGCCAGCCGACCTCGTTGTCCAGCTTGGCACGCAGCCCGAGTGCGCGGGCGGTAGCCCAGAGGGTGGATTCAGCATGTGTGACGGTGTTCCAGCCGACGAAGTCCGGCCAGATCGTCATCAGCTCACGCTGCCCAAAGTTGTCGCGGTAGGCGACGGCTTCTTCCTTGGTCTCGCAGCCGAAGGCGGACACATACGCAAACGCGCGCAGCTTCTGCGCCACGCTGGCCAGCTCGGTGGCCACCGCCAGGCTGTCCAGCCCCGGAACGCCCAGAATGCGTGGCGTGACGCTGAGCCTGTTCTTTGCCGACAGCAGGGCCTTCATGCCGGTGAAACGCCCGTTGTCATCGGTGCCGCCAATCAGGTTGCTGGTGGACTCGGCGTCTGTTGCACCCTTGGCAACGCGCACGACCACGGTGAGCGGGTTCGCCTGGTCGGTGATGGCGTCGAGCGTCGGTGCCAGCGTGCCCGTGTCGCCGGCCTTGCCAAGGCTCGCCATCGGGTTCGTCAGCAGAACCGGTGTGTTGAGGGGAAAGACCTTGGCATCGGCATCATCCGCAATGCAGACGATGCCGGGCACGGCCGTTTCGATGGTGCGTATGGGTCGCGTGCCTTCGTTGATCTCAACGACGCGTACCCCATGGTGATAGTCAGATGGCATGCAGTCCTCCGGGAGTGGGCCAGACGATGGTGGAGTCGTCCCGGTAGGATGCTGCGCACGCGCGAAGCTGTCGCCTCCGCAGTGTTGTATGCCGGTGCGGCACAACAAGCCGCACCGGCGCGCGTGGTGCTAGGCTGCTCCCTCCTGTGTCAGGGGGCTGTCGGATGGCACGGTTGCCATGGCCTGCGCCCGCTCGCGTTCCGCCTGTGCGGCTTCGGCCTCCGCTTGTTGTTGGGCCAAGCGTTGTTGTGCTTGCATGCGTCGCTCCTGCTCGACGATTGCCACAATCTCAGTTTCATTCGGCTCCGGCGGCCATTCAGCGCGCGCAGGAAAGTCAGACGAATTCACCACTCGCACCAGGTCCATTTGATACGTTGCCCAGGCCCGAAACAGGGCAGCCTGCTGTTCGTCGAGTAGACCGGCAGCAAACGCGTCGGCCATGCCGTGGTTCATCTGCCGAGCGAGATCCATTCGCTGATCGAATTCCGACATGGCCGCTTGGCGAAGCGTACGGGTAACGGCTTCGGGATCCAGCGTCCATTCGCCGTTATCCCAACGATGATCGTTCGACGGGCGGGGCTGCACGGTGAGGCCCGCTTCCTCCAGCGTCACGCCTGCGAACAGGATCTCCGCCGCTTGTCCGTTGTCGCATCGATGCAGGATCTTCCCTCGATAGTCCGGCTTCAACACCCAGGAATCGTTCAAGAAGAAGGGCCAGGTGTTCGCCGTCCGTTCTGGCAGGGGAAGGGCGGTCGTGAACGAAGGCTGGAGCCATTGGCCGTCACGAAGTGGATCTGCGTCGGCCAGGCAGCTCGCGATGTACTGGCCGGTCAAGTTGTCGTAGGAATGGATGAGCATGTGCTTGGACTCCGTTAAAAGGCGCGAATGAACGCGCCGACTGCCACATTTCGTACGCGGACCTCGGTTCCCCCCGCGTTTTGGATGGTGACCGTGTGGTGATGACTTCCGCCATACCCGATGCCGATGTGATGGCTATGGGTTCCGGCGCCCTCGGTGTTGAACTCGTGCATGTGGTTTCCTGCAAAGCCGCTCATCACAGAATCAGTGCCGCCAGCATCCCGGTAGCTCCATCGGCCCACGGGCTGTACAGATATGCCACCGCCCACCCCGTGATTGTGGTTGCCTGCAGCGTGTGTCCATCCGTGGTGTCCGTGCCACCCCTGAGCATCGGTCCACGCGCTATGTGAATGGTCAGGTGCAGCCGAGGCGGATGCGACGTGGGTGTGCGACATGTTCTGGCTGGCTTGCCAACTCCCGACGGTGCGGGACTGGTCTACGCCGCGTCCCGCATCCCACATGCGCAGATGCTCGCCGCGAAAATCGGGAATGCGGAAGGTGGTCTCGTCATCCCCGGTGGAGAATGCACCGTGCGAACCGTCGGTCCAGTCCGCGTCAGAGACAACGGCTCCTGAGGCTATGGCGTAGGCCCAAAGCTCCGGGTAATCGGCTCGAGTCAGGAGCACGCCATTGAGCTTGAGGTAGCCGGCGCGGACCGTGGTCCGGGTCTCCAGGACGATGCGCCCGATCTCGGTTCTGGTGGCACTCGCAACGGCCGCCGTGACAAACGCGGTGGTGGCAAGGCGGGCGGTGCTGTCACCGGGCGCGGGTGTCGGCGCGGTCGGAGCCCCGATGAATGACGGCGATGCCAGAGGTGCGAAGTAGTCTGCGCCGGCACGTTTGAACCTGAGTGGCGTCGTGCTTACGGTAACGGGGACGAGGCTGGTCAGTTGCCAAAGGGACTCGCAGTTGAGCGCACCTTCGTCCACTGGCACCAGCATCCCGGACCGTACCTTCTCGTCCGCATCCGCATCTGGGGCTCGCGTCCAGTTCCCTTCGGCGGCGAGGTAAATGCCGTTGTCACCCTCAACCAGCTGGTTCTTTACCAGTATCCGATCACCCTCGACAAGTTGAACGTCGTCGACAATCTGCAGGCCCGACAGGGTCACGAGGTTATCCACGGTAGCGACCCGGGTGGCAGCTTTGCAAGCGCCACGCAGTGCCGCCTGGGAGACCGACCGGTCCACGTGATCCCGCGTAGCGAGCACGATGGACGGATCGACCTTCAGATCCACCCTGACGTCTCCGGTAACGATGATGACAAGACGAATCACCTGGGTACGCCCCGCGCCTTCGGCGAGCCGCGGCTTGTACGTCTCAGGCACGTTGCTGTAATAGCAGAGCACGCCGCTGTCGTCATAGAGGCCGGCTTCGCGGATCCACCAGCCACCCTCGTCAGCTGGAATCACCTGTTCTGCGATGAACTGGCCAGGGTTCTCCGGATCGGGAGCCAGCGAGTTGAGATCCGCGCGGCGCTTCTCGCTGGCAAGCTCGGTGCGTTCGCGATTCGGCACGGGCAGGGCACCGTTGCCGTCGCCAACGCCCATCTGCGATAGTCTGAACGGAATGCCAAGGGCTTGGGCATTGGCAATCCTTGCCTCGCCGGCGGCGGTGGGTAGGAGGAAGTATTTCTGCGTCATGGCTCTAGTGGTGCAACAGTGACGGTGTCGATGATGTGGAAGGCCCCCGCATGGCGCAGGCTGCCAGCTGCCGTAATCACATCCGGCGCGAAGGGGTAGACGGTGAGGACGTCGCCGAGCAGGGGCGCGCCAGCAAGGCGCACGGCGCCGCGCACTTCGACGTTGATGGCAAGCCCGGTGAGATGACGAGAGAGCGGCTTGGCGCCGTCGATCAGCAGCTCCAGTTCCTCGTAGGTATCCTCGGTGATACCTTTGTCGAGGACGCCGATATCAAGGGCGAACGTGCCGCGCGGTCCCGGTGGCTCCATGTCGTACCAAGGCACGACGCGAATCAGATAGCCCATCGGTTCGATGGCACGTCGTATGGCGCCCACGGTGCCTTTATGCTGATGCACGAAGAAGGACGAATCGACGACCGCCCGCTTCGTCGCATCTGGCCACGTGGGTTCCCACCGGTCTACGGACCGTGCCCATCCAAGGAACGGCAGCACGCTGTCGGGGCAAGCCTTCGCATCGCCGATATCACGAATGGGTATGGGTATGTCATCGATCGCTGCGCCGGTTGCGGCAAGATTGCGCTCGATGGCCGAGGCATTGGGAGGCAGGAGATCACTCACGTGCGCCTCCATCGATTACGCTCACGCCAGTGCAGTAGCCAGCCTGCGTGGCATCGAGCGCCAAGTCCTCTGCGGGAAGGCGGATCTCGACGCGGGAAACCCCTTCGGAAAACAGCGCGTTGTTGATGGCCGAACGGTCGATATCGCGCCCGAGGCGGCGGCTCTCTCGCCGGTGCGCATCGACGCGCCTTCTGGCCTCCGCGAGAACGAGTTCACGCTCGGGGCCGGCGGTGCGGGTGTAGACCGTCGCATCGATCGTGTAGGGCATGATCCGGGCGGACTGAATGGTCACGCGGTCAGCGAGCGGCCGCACGTCCTCGTCGCTCAATGCGGCCGCAACGTTGTCGAGGACCTCCTGACCGACACTTCCATCCCCCTCCTTACCCAGCACGGTGATCACCACCTCGCAGGGCGCCGGGCTGATGGCGCTGACATCGGCGATGCGACCGTCCGCGCTGCGCGCATGGAACTTGTACCCCTCGCGCGGTCCAGCGGTCGACAATCCCTCGAACGCGAGTTGCGTGCGCTTCCTCAACGAATCGTCATCCTCCATGACTACAGGGGTGGGCGGATTCTTCGTGTCGTCCGCTGGACTGACGACCAGGCGCTTCACGTTGTGATTCGCGGCGACGTGCTCCAGGTCTTTGCCTTTCGCGTAGGCAAGCATGCGCGCACGGGCGGCGTCATTGATGCGCTGGCGCAGCACGGTCTCGCGGTAGGCGTTCTCCTGAATCAGCTTCACGATGGGCTCTGATTCCAGCTGCAGCGTTCTTGCCACCTCGGCCCGCTGGCCCGCTGGAAAGAAGGAGACGAAGCGCGCCATGCGCTCGGCGACGATGGTCTCGTAGTCGAGCGTCTCGACCACGTCTGGAACGGCCAAGAGCGTCAGATCGATGGGTGTCGTCATTGCCTGGCCTCCCGTACGGGAATGGAGAGGGTGCCGAGCGGGCCACGCCGGGCGCCATCGATCCGATCCGCGTCCAGATCTACGGTCAGCGCCTCATCGCCATCGACAGAAAACGACGCGGCATTCACCTGCACGCGAGGCTCCCACTTCACGATGGCGGCTACGGACGCCGACATGACGCGCAGCCGCGTGACGGGATTCAGGGGTTGATCGATCAGCATCGGCACTTCGGAGCCGTAGGTGCGCCGCATGACGCGCGAGCCCACCGGCGTATTGAGGATGTCGCGGATGGACTGACGGATGTGCGCCAGATCGGTGATGGCCCGGCCGGACGCGCTGTTGAGGCCCAGGTAGGTCATCGGGTGCCCTCCGTCCAGTCGCCGCCGCGCCGGACGTTGCCATGGCCGTGGTCGTCCAACACCACGCCGTTGGAGGAGAGCCGGCCACCGTTGTGGTTGAAGTCTCCCGAGATCGCGTTGCCGTTGTCGCCGCCTCGGCCGGCGATGCCGTTCTGGTAGGAGAGCAGCCCCTTCACGGTCACGTTGCCGTCGAACGTGGTGTCGGGGCACTTCACCAGGACGCTGGTAGCGGCCTCGACGATGACCTTCCGGATGCCCGCCACCGACAGCGTGCCGGTGGCGTGGTTGTAGGTAGTCGTTGCACCGTCGGCGTACAGCGTCACGGTTACGTCGGCGCTGTGGCTGGGGGTGTCGTTGCTGTCGGAAGGAATGCCGCAGAGCACGACGCCGTTGCGCAGATCGCCGCTCGGGCAGAACAGGAGGACTTGTTCACCCGTGGTTGGGGGACTCCACGTGCGAGTGCCGCCGGCGCGGCGCTCGGCCCACGGCAGCCAGTCGGTGGTGATGCCGCCGGTCCGCACGCGTACGCGCGGCGGCTTGCCGTGCTGGATCTCGGTCACGGTGCCGAGGCGCAGCAGGTTTTCGATTAGGCGGAGGATTTCTGCGGAGTGCATGACCGACAGCGTGTCGTATGCGCGCAAGGTCGTCACCCGGGAACTGTTGTGTTTACGACGAGCACAACGCTCCGCCAGCCGGCGCCAAGATGAGCGGGGGCATTCCGCGCCTCCAGAATTCGAGCCAGCTCCTATCCTGGCCTACGTCACGGACTTGCCATGGTCGCGTCAGTTGGGCTGGGTAGTCCCTTCCTGGTTTTGCCAGGGAAGGACTGCAGCTGGTGTACGTTCGCGCCCGTGCGTGGCACGTCCCCCTAGATCACCCCGGGTTCGATAACGCTCATGCCGAGCTAGTCGACGCACTGGGAGGGGATTTCATCGGGCACCTGAACCTGCAGGTATTCGATCTTCAGGTTGAAGTCGCAACGAAGCCGTGCAAGGTACTGGTTGGTGGCATTGTCCAGAGGCGGCTCACCGACAGCGAACAGTTTTGTAGGCTCCAAGCCGCCGGCCCGAAAGCCATACTCCAGCAACTGCCCCATCGCTTGCCGTACTACATCGGCGGCGTTCTTGCCGATCTTTATTTCGTACAGGTGGCAACCGCCCTCAAGCGGTTTGGCGATGGCGTCCGCAAAGCCACCGGTTCCTGTTGGGCATTCGGTTTTCACCCGATCCTCGCCATACTGAGCCGTCAACAATTTGAACAGGGCGTCCTGCACTTGATTGTGGCGAAGCTCGATGGAACGCAGAGCCGGCAAGATGTTTGCTTCGGTAGCGGATGGACGTGGTGTGTGTCCGGCACGGAAGTCGGCGTCTGCCACGCGAGCACGAAGTTGATCGACGACGAACCACGGGAAGATGTTTCGGATGAGTACTTCGCCACCGAAGACGTTCAGCCTGTCCAGATGGGCCACTAGGGCTTGGGTACGTTCGGCCCAGCTTGTGGTGTCCGGTATGACGAAGTTTGTGTGGTCGACGAACCAGGGAAGGGCTTGATTCTGGATGCGCCAGTCCACTGTGGTGTGATATTGGTGGGGATGCAAACCGGCGAAGGTGCGCGCGATCAACAGGCGCGGCACCATGCTGATCCGATCTTCAGACCTCCAGCGTTCAAAACGACCTACGATCTGTTCGAAATTCTCCGGGCTGCTGTCCTTGTGGACATCGCGGATGACCTGAACAAACTCCTCTTGCATCCTGTCCACGATATTGAAGCTCAGCATGCCCTGGCCGGCATAGGCGATGTCGTTATCCGCAGTCTTCCAGAGGGTGACGAAGATGTCTTGTGGGCGGTCGCGCGACATGGCATCTGCGATGTCCTGGATAACTTTGCGGTAGCGCGGTAGCCACCGGGCCTGCAGCCAGTTCGATTCCTCGTAGAAGCCGTCCAGGAAAGCCTGCGCTTCGTCATCCAGTTCTGGAGGCCGGGGAGGAATCTCCAGCGCCTTATTGGAGGTTCTCGATGTTGCGCGAATTTCTGACGGAAGGGACGGACGAGTCCCGCCCGTCAACCGAGCGCGAGCAGCGCCGACTGCAACGGGGGAGAATTCGTCGGGGTACCGGTCGATAATGGCTTCAAAACTGAGGTTACGCAGGCCAGCCTCCTCAAGTACTTCGAACCCTTTGGAGGGCTGTCGGTTCAAGACCATGCGCTCCGCTGCAGCGAGCGCACCATGCCGGGCGAACATACTGCGGGTACGAGTGGCGCGGAAGGTACGCCCCTTGATCCTCGTCTGCTCCTCTTCGTAGGCGTAAAGCGCCGTCGCGATAGCCTGCTGGGCGGGGGTTGTATAGCCCTCCTCGATAGCTTGTAGCACCTTGGCATGCGCCAATGCCTGCGCTGACAACTCTGGATGCCCCAACCGTAGCGCATTTTCGGCCAGCTGGCGGGCGTCCTGCGACGTCTTGGTTCGTGCAATGCGTTCGTCCATCGGTCCCCCTTTTGTTTGGAGGGATTCTCGCACGCGCCCCGCCTATCGGTGTGGCGGAAACGAGACGAGCCAGGCGGACGCGTCAACCCTCAGCGAGATGAGAAAGGATCAAATCTACGAGGCGATCTGTGTCTCTATCCGCTAGCCCCAGAAGCTCGCGCTGGGCGTACTGAACTTCGAGGCCG
Source organism: Cupriavidus sp. 10L43_2 (assembly GCF_056395265.1). Taxonomy (NCBI): domain Bacteria; kingdom Pseudomonadati; phylum Pseudomonadota; class Betaproteobacteria; order Burkholderiales; family Burkholderiaceae; genus Cupriavidus; species Cupriavidus sp. 10L43_2. Next base: position 388,864 of record NZ_JBFTJE010000002.1, on the reverse strand, counting down.
CCCATATTTACCCGATCACGAAGCCCAAACTGATGGACTGACGCGATGCGCTGGACGTTGCCAGCGAACGTCACCACGGCGCTGTTCGCATCGGACTGCGCCTTCATGAAGCGGGAAGTCCGCAGGCGCATGAACATGGCCCGCCGCACGCGCCCGGTGCGCTGCCTGAGGCGCGGTTTGCGGGGCTCGTAGGCGGTGCCGTCGGGATCGCGCTGCTCGGCGATCCGCGTCGTCTGGCGGCGGCGTAGCTCAGTGGCCACGGCGCGCAGCAGCGCGCGGCGCTCCTTGTTGTCCAGCTTCTGCAGGAATGCGCCAGCCCAGGCGGTCAGGTCTTCTAGTTCCCTCATGGACTGGGCAGCCTCCAGCCGGAAGGGTCGTCGTGCGGATCGACGGGCTCCGGGGCGTGCGTGACTTCATGACGGCCGTCTACCACCCTCACCACCACACGCTCGGTCAGCGGCAGTCGCAACTGCAGGTCGACGCAGTCGTGGTTCAGGATGTCCGTTTCGAACCTGAACCCATCCGGCCGCTTGTCGGGACTGGTGAACAGCTCGGGCTGGTTTTCGCGCAGCCACGCCAGCACCGGCACCATGATCGCGTCCGCGCTCTCGGCGAAGTCGGTCAGGATCATCGTCAGGGTGTACTGGTATTCGAACGAGATGGTGTTCGCGCCGGTCGCCACCACGCGCCCCTCGTCCACGAAGAGGTGTAGCTTGTCCGGGTTGCGCTTGAGATCCTGCACGGCTTCCGTAATGGCCCTGCGCAGGTCGGAGGGCTTTCTCACGGTGCGGGGTCTCCGATGATGGTGACGCCTTGCGCCCGCAGCGTGGCCTGAAGCGCCCTCAGGCGTTCGGCGTTGACGTGGCCGGTGGTGTAGTTGTGGACGACGGTGCCGGCGACGGCAGAGAGTGGTATTCCTGAGGCGGTCGCATCAGGATCTCCGGAATCCTGATCGAGCACGGTGCCGGCGGCGGCAGCGTCGTGCAGGCGGACAAAGCCGACAGGCACAGTGCAAGCGGCATCAGCCTGGACGGAGACATAGCGGGGTACCTCCTTGATGATGGTGTCGCCCTTGACCCGGACGGTATGGACGCGATCGACGTAGCGGGTGACCTCCACGACGCCTTTGTCGGCGCTGTTGAGCTGGGAGCGCAGCGACGCTGCGAGCGCCTCGGCGTCGGATGCGCGGTGCATGGCATCCCGGTAGCGGCCGGCGAGCCAGGCGCCGGCACCGGCCACGCCTGACAGAGCCAGCACGGCGGCCAGCATGATGAAAAGGGTGCGCCTCATGCCGGTACCTGTTCTTCCGCCTCATAGCGCGCGAAGGCACGGGCGAGCTTCACGTCGTAGAGGTTCTCCTTGTAGGCCGGGCCGTTGTAGCCGCTCGCGAATGCGGCCCAGCGCTGTCCCTTCAGCGCCTTGTGCAACACCGGGTCCGTGATCACGAACTGGACGAACGCTTCGAGCTGCTCGGGTTCGCCCCGGCGCATGGCGTCGGTGAACGCTTCCACGCTGGTATAGCCGAGGCGCTGCCAGTGGTAGCCCATGATCTGGAATATGCCCCAGCTTGCCGACGCGAGCGCGCATGGCTTGTCAAGCTCTACCGCGCGGGAGAGCCGCATGTGCTCGGCACCCTTGCCCATATACCCGCCGCGCTTTGGATTGGCGATGTTCGGGTACAGGCGGGCCAGCGCGTCCGCGTCGTGGCCGGCGGCGCGCAATTGCCGGTACATGATGTGCCGTTCGAACAGGATTACCGGCCGGCCGTCCGGAAGAAAGCCAGGGCCATGGCTCTCCACCTCGTTTACCGCCCGCACGCTGGCCAGCTTCACGCCCAGCGTTGCGGCGGCGCCGCGCAGGTCGTCAGCACCCAGGTGCCCGGGCCGTTTGCCGTCGAGCTGCAGGGCCAGCAGCGTCTTGGGGCCCGCCAGGCCGTCCACGACCAGGCCGTAGCGCAGTTGCGCCGCTCGGACAGCCGCCGCCGTCGCCGCATCGAATTCACCGTTCAGGTCGATGTGCACGCCGCGCGTACGCAGCAGCCGCTGCAGTTCACGCACGTCCGCACCCACGTCACCGCGTCGCAGTGTCGTCATGGCGAGACCTCCTAAGCAGGCGCAGCAGAAAGGACTCGCCGTCGCTGGCGCCGTCGAGGCCGGCGATGCGGAACAGCTCAACCACGTTACCGCGCACCGCGAAGATGGCGACGCAGAGGACAGCTGTGAAGCCGTTCTGCGCCAACAGTGCCCATTCATACCGCCCGAACAGGACGCCGATGGCGGCGGCACCGGCCATCACGATCAGGCCGTAGGCCAGCCGCGCTGCCCAGGGACGGTGGACGCCACCGTCGCGGCGAAAGAACAGCAGCCGGGCGGCGATCAGCGCGCACAGGAGCGCCTGGAGCACGAAGAGCATTTTCACTTGCCACCCCCGTCACGGTTGCCGCGAATGATCGACAGCAGGCGGTCGCCGTTGTCAGCGAGCCGGATCAGGGCCAGCAGCAGCCTCACCAGGACGGCGGACGCGACGAGCGCGCCTACGCCGTGACTCACTTCCGTGCCGGCGGGCAATACTCGGCCCAGCAGGGACGCGGCGAGTGGCGCGGCGAGGCAGCCCATGACGATCGACAGGGCGAGAAAGGCCACCTTCTTGCCTGTAGACAGGTCGTCAGAATTGAGCGCGAAGACGGCGGCACCGGCAAAGGCGCCGAGTACCGTTGCAGCGTCCACGCCGGGGAGTAGCGAGATGGCTCCAACGCCAGTGACCGCGATGGCGGCGGTCGAGCTGGTGGAGATGGGTTCGGCCATGGTGGCTCCTTGGTTCAGTCCCACAGCTGGACGCGGCGCACGTCAGGCTGTTGCGGGAGATCCGGCAGGTCAACGACCGTGCCGTGGGGAAGGACCGGGCCGAGATTGGCCAGGCCCGGGTTGGCTTCGAGAACGGCTTCCGTGATGCCCGCCGTCCGGCCATAGATGCGGTGGCAGATTGCATCCACGGTGTCTCCCTGCATGGCAATAACGCGCATCAGATCAGGTCCACCGTGCTGCGTGGCCGGCCGGCGATGTCGCTGATCGCCCAGCGCGCATCCCGCCGCAGATCCTCGACAGCCTGCATCAGCGCCTCTGCCTTCCGATCCCCTGCAGCGGTGGCGTCGTAGTCGCGGTAGCGCTCGATGAGGCTGGCGCGCGCTTCGCAATACACAGCGCGCAGGTAGCGGTGCAGGTGAGCGGACTTGCCGTCGACCAGAGGGGCAGGTACTGCTCCCAACGTGGCGTAGCCGCCGGCCAGCTGGTCAGTGCGCCACGACGCGAGGTCATCGTTGACCGACAGCACGCCTTCGACCAGCGCGCCGCGCAGGCGCTCGGCGGTCACCGTGCCGTCCTGACGCATTGCGGCCATAGCCGCGTCGACATCGACGTCTGGGAAGAAGCCATCGTTGCCGATCAGGTTCTGGCCGGGTTGCACCGGGGCCGAAGCGAGGAAGGAAGACATGGGTACGTGGATGATCGGAGGAGGCGGTGGACGGGGTGACCGGGTGGGGCTGCCTTGCGGCTCGCCCTTGGGACACCCCGTGCCGCCTGATGCGCGGGGTCACGCCCGGTGTCAGCCCTTGCCGTCGCCCTTCTGGGCGTCGGCCGGGGCCACGTTCTTGATCTCGCGCTCAAGGCGCTCGATGTCCTTTTTCACGCCAACCTTCTCGTGCAGCGTCAGCGCGCGCTGCAGATGGGAGAGCGCGAGCCTCCTGCAGGACTGTTGCTCGTCTGCCGGCACGCTGCCGAGCAGCCCGAGGCTGGCGTAGCCGATGGCCTTGTGCAGCTTGGCGCGCACTTCGTCGGGCATGTCTTCGCCGTCCACGAGTTGCGCCACTTCCGTGAGGGATTCCACGTCCACCGGCTGGCCGGCCTCTGCGGCCTTGATGGCCATCGCAGCGTATTCCTCGGCGATCAGGCACGCGGTGGTGCGCTGATACTGGTCGGGCATCACCAGGCGGTGCCGGACCGCGTAGCGGGCAAGCGGGAGGGCGCCGGCAAACTCGCCGACGTCGATGTGCCAGACCATGATGGTCATGAACACTTCGTCCTGCACGCCGGTGTCCGCCGCCAGCACGCCTTCGACCCACGCAGCGTAGTCGGGCAGCATTCCACGCTTGGCGTCAGCCTTGCGTTCGATGGACTGGATCTGCTTGAGCGCTCGCTTGTGCTCGGCCAGTTGCGCCAGCATCAGCTCGTGGCCTGTGGCGTGCCGCAGCGGATTGGCGGCAGCCGAAGCCGCCGCGACGGTCGCCGCCGTCACGCGCAGATAGTGTTGTCGGGCCGGGCTGGTCATTGCTGCACCACCCGGATGTTCTCGGCCATGGCCGCGCAGCCGAGATCCTCGATGACGTAGGCGTCGTTGCTGGACTCGTAGTTCTCGATGCGGTCGCGCTTCGCGTTGTCCACGATGGTGCGCCGGCGCGAACCTTCCTGCCAGTAGATGGACAGGTTGTCGAGACGGGTCACCATCAGCGCGGTTGACGGGAAGTAGGGCACGCGCATGGCGGGCAGGTTGCCGATGCGCTTCTGGCTCATGATGATGTCGGCAGCCAGCCTCTGCGTCGGGTCGCGGTCCTTGTTGACGAGCGGGAAGTACTTGTCGGCCAGCAGTTCGCGGCCGCAGATCACCACCAGCTCCGGGTCTTCCGCGTACCAGGGAGCGACCAGGCTGTTGACCACGTCGAACACCAGGGCGTCGAGGGTCGCATAGTCGCGCGCGGCGTCGGTATCGGGACCACCGACCACGATGGTGCCCTCGGCTTTGCCACGGGCCATGACCCGCTCCGGGGCCTCCTCGCGGAGCTTCTGCAGCCAGCCCTTGTTCACGTCCTGCAGCAGGGGGTTGGCGGCGCGGTTCGACGTGGCGGCGCGCTGGATGCCGTTGAAGCCGGTCATGATGCGATCCAGCCCCTGACGCTTGATGATGGCGTCGCGGATACGGGTCTGGAAGTCGGCGAACTTGGCCCACGCATCCAGCATGCGGTAGGTGATGTGGGTGTCCGAGTTGGTCTGCTCGCAACGATAGCCACGATCATCGAGCGTGACGAGGTCCGTGGTCTGCCGATCAGCTCGCGTGGTGTCGGTGGTGCTCGCCACCGGACCGGAAACGCCCAGACCCACTTTGGCGCCTTCCTGTTCGGTCACGCCGTAGATGTTGACCCTGCCGAGGAAGTCGCTCGACTCCTGCACCTTGGTCTCCAGCTTCTGCTGGATGGTCGGCTGCACGCTGAACTTGCGGTCCACGCGCTCCACGCCGTTGATCTCGGCGATTTTCGCCTCATAGGCCGCGAACTTGCGGCGGGTGTCGTTGCGCATGTAGATGGCTCCGGGGTGTGGTTTGGGGGTGATGCTGGCCGTGTGCCGGATCAGCAGTCGGTTTCGAGCTGGGCGCTGCCGCTACCGCCTGTGGCGGCGGGGCGGCGGCTGAAGGTCTCGGTGTTCTCCAGCTCATCCTTGAGGGTGGAGAACGCCTGCTGGCCCTTGATCTGTGCTTCCTGCAGCTCGTCGACACGGTCTGCCATGGTCTCGACGGCCTTGATGACCTTGGTGAAGTTGTCGTTCATGCCTTTCACTTCGGCGGCGAGCGCCTGCACGGCTTCGCCGGTGTCGGCCTGGCCGGCTTCGCTCTTCTCCTGACGGCCGAACATGCGCTTGATCGACGCGGCGAGACCTGGTGTTGCCTGGATCTGGTCATCGGCCTTTGCCGTGGAGAAGTCGAGATCGACCTCCACGGCTTCGGTGAACAGGTTCTTGGGGTCCTGCTTGCGCTCGGCCAGCGGATTAACCTTGGCCTTCGCGCTGAACTGCAGCATCTCGCAACCCAGGCTTGCCGGGTTGTCCGTCACGGCCAGGGCGGTCAGGTACGCCTCGCCGGTATCGGCGAATGCCGGGTTCACTTCCATCGAGCAGAAGATCTTCTGGCGGGCCTTGGTGATCGTCACCAGATCAGGCGTAGGGTCGAGTTGCGCGAAGAGGCGCATCTTCCCGTCCTGCTCTTCGGCCTTGAGTGCCATCACGTCGCCGTATGCCTTGAACGGGCCGTTCGGGTCGTAGCCACGGATGTGTTCCAGATTGATGCGGGCGCTGTAGGTTTCCGGGTCGTAGTTCGCCGCCATCTGGACGATCATTTTGCGATCGATCTCGCGGCCATCGGAGGTTGCGCCTTCGGTCGCGACGCGGAAGAACTTCGGTTTGTTGACGGCCATGCTTTCCTCTCTGCTGAGCGTTCGGTGTTGTTGCCATCTTCGGCAAGCCGCCGCGCGCGGGCAACGTCATCGTGTTGTGCCGGCGGAGGACACAACAACAGCCACGTGGCATGTGCGCGCGCGACCGGTAGCGTGGCGGCATGACTACGCTCCCGCCGATCTCTTCCCACCAGCTGGACCCTGAAATGGAGCCGCGGCGCATTGCGCGTGCGCTGTACTGGCAGGGTTATCGCGTGGCGCGTATCGCGGAAATGCTCGGCGTGAAGCCTTCGACGATCCATAGCTGGAAGCGCCGTGAGAAGTGGGGCGAGGCGGATGTGGTGGAGCGTGTGGGATCGAGCATCGAGGCACGCATGGCGTTGCTGATCGCCAAGGAGCAGAAGGAGGGGAAGGATTACAAGGAAATCGATCTGCTGGGGCGGCAGATCGAACGGCTGGCGCGGGTTCGTCGCTATGAGGACAGCGGGAATGAGGCGGACCTGAATCCCAAGGTGGCGAATCGCAACAAGGGGATGCGGCGCAAGCCTGAGCGCAACTCGGTCAGCGTGGAGGAGCAGGGGCAACTGGTCGATGCGTTCATGGATTCGATGTTCTCGTATCAACGGGAGTGGTATGAAGCCGGGCTGGTCGAGCGTATCCGGAACATCCTCAAGAGTCGGCAGATCGGCGCCACCTGGTACTTCGCCCGCGAGGCGTTCATTGATGCGCTGACCACTGGCCGCAACCAGATCTTCCTGTCGGCCAGCAAGGCGCAGGCGCACGTCTTCAAGCAGTACATCATCCAGTTCGCAAAGGACGCGGCAGGGGTGGATCTGAAGGGCGATCCCATCGTGCTGCCGAACGGGGCAACGCTGTATTTCCTCGGCACGAATGCGCGCACCGCACAGAGCTATCACGGGAACCTGTACCTGGACGAGTACTTCTGGATCCAGCGCTTCCAGGAGCTGCGCAAGGTGGCCTCGGGCATGGCCATCCATGCGAATTGGCGGCAGACCTATTTCTCGACGCCATCGAGCCTTGCGCATGAGGCGTATCCGTTCTGGTCGGGGGCGCTATTCAATCGAGGGCGACGGAAGGAAGACCATATCCGCGTGGACGTGAGCCACGCGAACCTGCAGCGGGGCCGGCGGTGCGCGGATGGACAGTGGCGGCAGATTGTCACGGTCGAGGATGCGATTGCGGGCGGCTGCAGCCTGTTCGATTTCAACCAGCTACGGCTGGAATACAGCGATGCGGACTTCGAGAACCTGCTGATGTGCGGGTTCATCGATGACACGGCGTCCGTGTTCCCGCTGTCGATGCTCATGCGCGGCATGGTGGACAGCTGGGAGGTGTGGGAAGACTTCCGGCACTGGTCGCCGCGTCCGTTCGGGAATCGCGAGGTGTGGGTCGGATACGACCCGAACGGGGGTGGGGGCGACAGTGCTGCGCTGGTGGTGGTGGCGCCGCCGCTCGTGCCTGGCGGGAAGTTCCGCGTGCTGGAGAAGCACCAGTTCCGGGGGATCGATTATGAGGAGCAGGCGGCGGCGATCCGGCGCGTTTGCGACCGGTACAACGTCGCTTACGTCGGTATCGACCGGACGGGTATCGGTGATGCCGTGTACCAGCTCGTCAGCAAGTTCCGGCCTGATGCGGAAGGCTTTACCTACTCGGTCGACGTGAAAACCGGGCTGGTGCTGAAGGCGCACGACGTGATCAGCAAGGGCCGGCTGGAGTTCGATGCCGGGTGGACGGACTTCGCCGCGTCGTTCATGTCGATCCGGAAGACCACCACGGCAGCGGGCGGGCGGGTCACCTATCAGGCCGGCCGATCAGAAGAGACAAGCCACGCAGATCTCGCGTGGGCATGCATGCACGCCATCGCACATGAACCGTACGAAGGCGTGACCACAACCAATACCAGCATCATGGAGCTGTCATGAATCGAAGGAAGGGTCGTCGTAGTGGTCGGGATGTTGTTAAGCACGCTGGGCCCACACGCACACCCGCGCCCGTTGCTGCGGCGCCAGGTGTGGAGGCGTTCTCGTTCGGTGATCCGGTCGCCGTGCTCGACCGGCGCGAGCTGCTCGACTACGTGGAATGCCAGCGGGTAGGGGACTGGTTCGAGCCGCCCATCCCGTGGGACGGGCTGGCGCGGTCGTTTCGGGCCGCTGTGCATAACAGCTCGCCGATTTACGTGAAGCGGAACATCCTGGTGTCGACGTTCATCCCGCACAAGCTGCTGTCGCGGACGGCGTTCGCGCGGTGGGTGCAGGATTTTCTGGTGTTCGGGAACGGGTATCTGGAGCGGCGGGACAATCCGCTCGGGCGGCCACTGGCGTTGGAGCCGGCGCTGGCAAAGTACATGCGGCGCGGCACGGACCTGGCGCGGTATTTCTTCGTGCAGAACTGGCAGGACAAGCACGAGTTCAAGCCGGGGAGCATCTTTCACCTGATGGAGCCAGATATCAACCAGGAGGTGTATGGGCTGCCGGAATACCTGTCCGCGTTGAATGCTACCTGGCTCAATGAGTCAGCCACGCTGTTTCGTCGGCGGTATTACAAGAATGGTAGCCACGCCGGGTTCATCCTATACATGACGGATGCCGCGCAGAAACAGGAGGACGTGGATGCGTTGCGCGAAGCGCTGAAGAACAGCAAGGGGCCGGGGAATTTCCGCAATCTGTTTATGTATGCGCCGAACGGGAAGAAGGACGGGATCCAGTTGATTCCCGTGTCGGAGGTGGCGGCTAAGGATGAGTTCTGGAATGTGAAGAACGTGACACGGGATGATCAACTGGCGGCGCACCGGGTACCGCCGCAGTTGATGGGGATTATTCCGAGTAATACGGGGGGATTTGGGGATGCGGAGAAGGCGGCTTTGGTCTTCGCAAGAAACGAAGTAAAGCCGCTGCAGGATCGGCTTTTGGAAGTCAATGACTGGCTGGGGCAGGAGGTCGTGCGATTTGAACCCTATACCCTAGGCGAGGCGGGCTAGCTACACGGTGTAGTTGTAATACGTCGAAGTCTCATAGTCATAGAGGCTGACGCTAGTTCCGGTCACGGTACCCTCAAAGTGCGTTCGTGAATCATAGTCGTATCCCCTGAATCGATCGCCATTGAGCTGGAAGTCGATGTGCGCCCGATTGCCATAGTCGTACAGTTGGGTGAGTGACCCGGAGCAATAGCAGCGTCGATCATAGTCATACACGCTGACGCCGCCGCTATCGACGTTACCGGTGAGCGCAACGTAGCTTGATCGCGCGTAGTCATAAACGTGACTGGCCTGCGCATTCGAGATGGCGCGTGCAGCGATGTATGCGATGCAAGCTCTAGTACCAGTGTTCATGGTGTGTCTCCCCGGATCTTAAGTGAACAGGCATGTATCGGCGTGGGTAGTTGGCCTGCCGATACGGCAGGCCAACGTCTACTAGCTGAGTACCTTCGCAATCTGATGCAGAGCGATCCACATCATCAGGAAAGGCACCAGAATTTCGCCCCATGCAATGCTGCGCCCACCGCCTTGAAGCTGAATCTGAATTCCAGCGAGACATGCGAGGAATGCAGATGCAGCCGAGACGCCGGCGGCCACGAGAACAACGTGCTGGTCAATGTCGCGGAGAACCAACACCACGAGCATTGCAGCAAACGCGATGAAGCTGAAGTAGGGTCGAATTTTTGCCATTACCCACCTCAGTGCTTCTTGTCGCGCGGCGGGCACGGATCATTGCCATAGCTGTCGCTATCACGGATGACGCCCTTGCGATCGTGGATGACGAGTTCCGTATGGTCGCGCTGCGCTTGCTTCCTGCCGAGCGACATCGCCTCGTCTTTGGTGGACGTAACTCGACCGACGCGTGATGCGCCTTCGCGGCGAGTTGCCCATCCTTCCGGATGGGGTACTACATGAATGGGTTTTTTGGACATTTCGAATCAATCCTGTGTTCAAAGCAGTCAGCCGGTAGGCGGGTGCCTACCGGAGTACTTCTCGCTTGCCCTTAGTGGGGCAGGCTGCGCCAGTGCGAGCACACGAACTCAGGACGGCCACGCCGTACCCTCGTATAGGCGCACACACGGACGACTCTGGGACGTTCGTTCTGGATGAACATAACGGTACCCTCCGTAGTGATTTCGCCCCGAAGGTAAACTTTGGCCTTGATTGATCCGATATCCACACATAGAATACCGGTCGCACACAATCATATGCACAAAGAGAAAGCCGGAGGCTCTTGTTCGGCTCTCTTTTCCACAAGCGCCTTGCCGAGCTGCAACTCGCAAGAGCGCTTTTTTATTTCCCACTGGCGTAGAGCTTCAGCTGGTATTCGACTGCATCCATCGACACTCCACACTGTCGTGCGACCTCATATGCGCTCATGCCCATCACGAGATCGCGCGGAACAAGCAGTTCCCCCTGGAAACACTTGGCCTGCCATTCGGGATCCTCATACGACTTGAGGGTTCCCCCGAAATTGCGGTGCAGCGCTGACGACCGCGCGTGCATCAAATAGTGACCAGCCTCATGAGCGACAGTCCCCCGGTCACGACCTTCATCGTTGTAGGCTCGGTCGTAGATGTCCTCCCTGATCATGATCGAGACGTCATCACCATCGCGGATGGTCAGGCCGTGCGAGGAACCCAATTCTTCATAAGTCGCAACTTGGAATGTGTACTTCTTGTCCAGCGTGGGCAGGACAAGCTCCACGAACTCAAGCACCGGAAACCAGAGCTGGTTAGCTAACCCCAGCTTCCGACGCAGTTCGTTGGCGGTGTAACGGATCTCCGTCCTTTTCATCGGGGTGGCTCGGAAGTTGTGCATCACTTCTTATCCCCTCGTGGCTTGAGCAGCAGCATTGCCTGTTTCAGGTTTGCCAACTCCGTATCTGAGAGATCGCCGAACTGCCGCGCCAAGGCGACGGCCAGACTCCGGCGATCCTCACTCTGATTGGACAAGTCGATGGTGACGCTACGTGCCGACTCGTCGATGGCCTGGTTCATCGCCTTCTTCGCCGGCGTCGGCAGTTTGTAAGCCGTGGCGACCATCTCACCCCAGCCAGGCGGAATACTCTTCTTGCCGGTTTCGACTGCGGACAAAAAGGCTACGGAGACGTTGAGCCTCTCGGCCATGTCCTTCATGAGTTCTGTGTGTTGGTGCCGTAAGTCCCGGAGGAAACGGCCAAAGCTAGTAAGCATGCGGGGCCCCCTGATTGCTAAAGTGCATTCAACCACAAAAGGTTAAGTCAGTCAACCTTTCAAGGTTGATTCTATGTTCTCCCCTCTGCATCGACAAGGCTGATCCTGCGATGTGGCGCAATCGATACATCGGTGGTCTGGCTAAGCCTCGGCTCGCCCCTTGCGCGCGGTGGGGACCCCGCCTCACCCGGGCGCTTCCCGGCGTTGGTTTTGCGCACCCGTGCATAGCCCAGCCGGCCCTGCCCAGACCTCACGTGGCGGCCGGTCAGCGGGGTGCGGCCCTTTATGCGTCTTTATGCAGCTGGAAGAGCGGCGTTGGCAGGCTCATGCGGCTGCCGGTGGGGCCGAGAACACTTGCCTACGGATTGAAAGTCTTGCGGGGGTCGGGGAAAAGGTAACTTCGCTAACAGGCCGCCAACAATGAACCTAACTCTTTGATTTGTAAGGGCGTGGCAGGTTACCTAGCGAAGATAACTTGAGATAACCAAGAAGGTAACCATCGGCTAAGTCATTGATTTTATTGGGTGTGGTGCGCTGGGAGAGTTAAGCTGGGAGGAGGTAACAAGGTTATCTTGTAGTTATCTCAATGTTACCTTTTGGCTGGTCCCCGGCTTGCCCTGTCTGGCAACGCTTTGCAGGCGATTCCGGGTAGATGGTTAGCAAGGTTACCTCTTTCCCGACCCCCCAGAACCTTTAGCGCAGCCGCCGGATAGCACTGTACGTCCATACAGTATCCGTCCCAGATCCACGGCCGCTACTGCGAGGCGCACGCCAGACGGTCTCGCGGCCCAAACTTCCTTCAATCCCCCGAAATTCCCCCCGAATTCGGTGTTTAGCGTTGATTTTTCAACAATCGCGAGTCCCCTCCCTCGCACCATTTCCATACCTTTCTTGGGTTGTGGAAATGCTTAAAAATCAAATGGTTATGACTTCGCCGAGATGCTGGCTGCTGTCCGAAACCGTCCTATTCTTTCCGCAACTTCACCCACATTCATCCAGATCCTCACCGCTTGAGCCGCTCCGGCGGCACGGCGTCCGGACGATTGACCTTGAACCAGTCAGCCGATCGCTTTCCATCCCGATAGGGTGAGCCGAGGCGCTGCTTGCCGACCACTGCTTCGAATTCAAGTTGCGGGGCTGTCGAGTAGCGCAGAGTCCGCGCCAACGCCGACGAGTTTGCCGTCATCCAGACCACCCTCGGCTCCAAGTTCGACGCCATCCCCGCCCTCGGTGAATGCGCGGCGCGGCAGAGGAATACCGTGGAGGCGTGGCCGACATAACGGCCTCCACGACGAAGCGACGGACTTTGAAGTGAGCGGTATGCCAAATGTGTGATGTTCGTATCAATTGCGATACGTTATAATGCTTCCCCAAAAATGTGCGGCGCCGCACTTCTGCCGTTATCGCGCTGCTTTATTGGGGGGGCTTGGGGTGATTACAACTGTTCACGCGCTGCGAGGGCTCGCAGCGCTCGCCGTAGTGCTGTTACATACGAACTACCTTTTCTTCGGGGTCATTGCGTCCCAGTTTCAGGCGGTAAGTATTTTCTTCGTGATCAGCGGATTTATCGTTGCCTATATCACGGAGCATGGGACGGAGAACTTCCTCATCCGGCGGGTGTTTCGTGTACTTCCGATTTATTGGTTAGTCACGATTTTCGCTCTCGTGTGGTATCCGCTTGGTCAGTTTTCTTGGCTCGCGCTGGTGTTTACTGACCCGGCGCAGGCAATGCTCCAAGTGCAGGCGGCATTATTCAACCCGGATTTCTTTCCCTATGTGGTTAAGAATCTATTGATGATTCCGTACCCGGATCCAAGTAGTGGGGCTTACACGCTTTTTATCTATCCGGCGTGGACTCTCGCGATTGAGTGTTTTTTTTATTTGCTGTTCGGTGTTTTGGCATTGCTGGGGCGAACACCTGCAATCGTTGCCGTCAGCGTGTTCTTCGTGGGCTGCAATCTCTTTCGAATCCTCGGCGATGGGCACGGCGTCTTAGGCTTCTATGGGAAGCTTGAATCCCTGTATATCGTGTCGGGCTTCGTTGTGTATTGGCTCTGGAAGCGCTCGGGCAACGTGGCCAAGTTGCCGAGATTTCTATTCAAGATTTTGGCCCTCATTGTGGCGGCGCTTGTGTTCGCCACCAACGTGCCTCTCGCCTACTCCCAGACATCCGCGATCTGGAATAACTTCCTGCAATATACGTGGCACGTTTTGCCGCCGCTGGTTGTGCTAACGGCGCTTATGATGCATTCAGTTGGAATTCGCTGTAACTTCCGAGTGTTTGTGTTTTTGGGAGATATTTCCTACACGCTCTATCTGGTCCATACGATCGTGCTCACGACCTTTGATCGATACGCGTCGGTTTATCCCTTCCTCGAATTCCGGCACAACTTCAAAGGCATGGTCCTCGCCGTCGCGGCAAGCTGTTTCGTGGCATGGGTGCTGCACGTTGGTTTCGAGAAACCGATTATTCGCTTCGGAAAGAGGTTTGCCCGGGAGAAGAAGCTCGTCCCGAGCAATGTGGTTGCCGGATGAGAACTAGCGTTTGAATCGTTCCGGCGGTACAGCGCCGGGACGCTTCACCTTGAACCAGTCCGCCGAACGCTTTCCATCTTGGTAGGTCGAGCCGTGCCGCTTGCCGACCACACCCTCCAACTCGATCCGCAGCGCCGTGCCGTACAGCCACGCGCCGTCCTCGGTCCCGGTGACGTGCAGCACGCGGTCTTAGTGGGCGCGCAACAGCCGCGCCAACGTCGCCTTCCGCCTCTCCAGGGCCGTAGCGCGTAGATCCTTCCCCTTCGCGACCAGGACGTCGAACACGCAGTAGACGACCATGTCCGCACCCTCATACCAGCCCTTGCGGCGCGCCCGCGCGTGCAGGCGGTCGAAATCACTCCGCCCCATCTCGTCCAGCACGCAGACCTCGCCGTCTAGCACGGTGCCGGTCGGCATGTCGGCCAGGGCCGCCACCACCTCCGGGAACCAGCTGCTGGCGTCAATGCCGCCGCGACTTTTCAGGCGTCCGTCCGGCCCGCTACTGGCCAGCACGCGGTACCCATCGAACTTGATCTCGTAGAGCCATCCTGCCTCGCGCGGGACTGCTTTCCGCTCGGTCAGCAGCATGGGGCATAGGGTATCGAGCCCGGGGCCGCCGAAGCGCGCCGCATGGGCCTTAGCCCTTAACGTTGCGCGGGTCATGGCCGAAGGAGTTCCGCTCCCGTATCTGGCCGTCTCGGCCATGAATGAGCAACTCGATCTTGTCGCGCTGGGCGCGCTCGGTGCCAGCCTTGATCGCGTCTTCCTGGCTGAAGTACATCGTGCGGTCGCCGCCGTCCTCTGCCTCTACCGCCCATTCGTTGCCCGCCGGCACCACGTGGATGTTCGCTGCCATGCCTCACGCCGGCTACCCAGCCAACGGGGGTCGTCCCCTGCGTCGCGGCACAACCGGCCCCTAACGAGACCGGTCCCCCCCCTCAATTCAACGGAAAGCGCTTCGCCAATGCGGTGAACCGTGCATCTTCCTTGCGCACCTGTGCGGCGAATTCTTCTGGCGTGTTGACCAGCGGTTCGGCGCCAACGGCCGTGATCGCTTTTTGCAGTTCGGCATGACCCATGGCTTCGCGCACGGCGGCGTAGATGCTCTGGGTGACGGCTGGCGGCGTGTCTTTCGGTGCGAACAGGCCGAACCAGGTGGTGTACTCGTACTGCGGCATGCCGGTCTCCACCACGGTGCGCACATCCGGCGCCTCGCTGAACCGATGGGTGCCCTGGTTGGCGACGATCTTCAGCGTGCCCGCCTTCTGGTGCGGGAGCGCCGACGCCACGCCGGTCACGGCGAAGTTCACGTTGTTGGCGATCATGTCGGTGATGATGGCCGCGGTTCCCTTGTAGTTGACCACGATCAGGTTGGGCAGCGCTTCCGCCTTCAATTGCTGGCCGAAGAGCTTGGCGACGTTTTCGCCCGTGCCCATGGAGCAGGGCGTGGCGGCTGTCTTGCAGTACTTGATCAGTTCGGGCAGGGAGGTTGCGGGGAATTTTCCGTTGGCAACGATTACGCCCGGCGATTGCGCGATGTTGGTGACGGGTACCAGGCTGGTCAGCGGATCGGTGCCCGTGAACGAGGGCGCGTGCTTGGTGAGGACGATGGCCGGCGTTTGGAGCAGCAGCGTGTAGCCGTCGGGCTTGGCCTCGGCGACCTTGCGCGTGCCGATCAGGCCGTCGGCGCCAGGCAGGTTGACCACCAGCACCGGCTGGCCCCATTGCTCGCCGAGTAGCTTGGCCGTCGCGCGCGCGGAGGCGTCGGTGCCGCCGCCCGGTACGTAGGGCACGACGATGGTGACGGGGCGATTGGGCTTCCACGCCGTCTGCGCCAGCGCGGGTGTGACAGCGCCCCAGGTGGCGGCTGCCAGGACGGCGCAGCGCAGCAGCGGGCCCTGATAGGCGTGGCGGCGGGGGTTGGTGTGGGTGATCGGCATGTTGGGTCTCCTCCTGTGATTTTTTCTAGTGTCGATTGGCGGGTCAGCGCGCCCAGCGCTTCTCGAAGTCCCAGACCTCTTCGAAGCCGATCAGCCTGCAGAACTCGTTGAAGTCCGCCATGGGAATCTCGGGCGACAGGCTGGTGCCCGCCTCCTTGAGGTGGCGCAGGGACTTCTCCATCGCGGCGGCGGCGACCAGGCTGGTCATGGCGGGGAAGATGGCGAGCGAGTAGCCGATCTCCTTGAGCACGCTGGCTGGCAGGATCGGCGTCTTCCCGCCGTCAGCCATGTTGGCCATCATGGGCAGGTCGAAGGCGTCGCAGGCGCGGCGCATTTCTTCCTCGGACTGGGGCGCCTCGAAGAACAGGATGTCGGCGCCGGCCTTCGCATAGGCCTCCATGCGGCGCATGGCATCGTCCACGCCCAGGCTGGCGCGGGCATCGGTACGGGCGATGATGAGGAAATTCTCCTTGTCCTGACGGGCTTCCGACGCGACCTTGATCTTTTCGACCATGTCCTCGATCGGCACGCAGCGCTTGTAGGGCGTGTGGCCGCACTTCTTGGGAAATTCCTGATCCTCGATCTGGATGGCGGTGACGCCGACTTCCTCGTAGCCGCGCACGGTGTGGTGCACGTTGAGCAGGCCGCCGTAGCCGGTATCCGCATCGGCGATCAGCGCCGCCTTTGAGGTGCGGGTGATGGTGCGCATGCGGTCCACCATCTGCGTATAGGTGGCAATGCCGGCATCGGGCAGCCCCAGGCTGGAGGCGGTGAGCCAGTAGCCGGAGCCGTAGATGATCTCGAAGCCGACCTTGTTGGTCATGACGGTGGCGATCATGTCCTGCACGCCGGGGATGACGATGAACTCGCCGGCGGCAAGTTTTTGTCGGAGGATGGGATTGGCCATGGCGGCTCCAGTAGGCTAGAAAAGGGAAGGGAAGTGCGGCTTAGTCCATCGAGGCCAGCCACGGCTGGTCGCGCTGCACGCGCGCCTCATAGGCGCGCAGCGCCGCGTCATGACGCAGGGTGCGGTCTACCTCGTCTTCGGCCGAGAGCAGTTGCTCCGCATGGCCGTCGGCGAGCGTGACGGGAATGACGCTGCCATCGGGAAGCTGCAGGCTGCGCTCGGCAACACGCAGGTGCAGCGGCGCGTCCGCCGCCCCAGCGAGTGCTTGCAAGAGGCGCGCATGATCCGCTGGCGTCACGGTGGCGGCCACCACGCCGTTCTTCACGCAGTTGTTGCGGAAGATGTCGCCAAACGACAGCGCGACCACGGCCTGCACGCCGTAGTCCGACAAGGCCCAGACGGCATGTTCGCGCGATGAGCCGCAACCAAAGTTCTGCAATGCGACCAGCACCTGCGGCGGCGACGGTTGGGCCATGAACGCCACTTCCGGGCGGCCTTCGGCCAGCCAGTCGGCAAACAGGTGCGCTCCCATGCCAGTGCGCTGCACCAGGCGCAGGAAGCGTCCCGGGAAGATGGCATCGGTGTCGATGTCGTCGCGCTGCATGACCGCAGCGCGGCCTTGGACTTCTGCGATAACGGCTTTCATGCGAGGTACTCCCGGGGGTCGGTCAAGCGTCCTTGCAGGGCGGATGCCGCGACGGCGGCGGGGCTCATCAGGTGGGTACGGCCGCCTTGTCCCTGCCGGTTCTCGAAGTTCCGGTTGGAGGTGGAAGCGCAGCGCTCGCCCGGCGCGAGGCTGTCGCCATTCATGCCGATGCACATGGAGCAGCCCGATTCACGCCACTCGAAACCCGCGTCGACAAAGACTTTCGCCAGGCCCTCGGCCTCGGCCGCGCGCTTGACGCTGCCCGAACCCGGGACCACCAGCGCACGTACGCCCTTGGCCACGTGGCGACCGCGCACCACATCGGCAGCGGCGCGCAGATCTTCCAGTCGACCATTGGTACAGGAGCCAATAAAGGCCACGTCGATCGGCACCGAAGACAGCGCCTGGCCGATCTTGAGACCCATGTAGGCGAGGTTTTCTTCCAGACGGTTGCGCTCGGCTTCCTCGCCGAGCATGGCGCCGTCGCCGACGTTGCCGGAGAACGCAGCGCTGTCGGCTGGCGTGGTGCCCCAGGTGACGAGCGGGGAGACGGTGGCGGCATCGAACGCCACGCTGCGGTCGTAGTCGCCCGTCGCATCGGTGCGCAGCGCGCTCCATGCCTGCGCGGCCTGCTCGAAATGGTCGCGCGCGGCGCCTTGTACGCGGTCGCGCAGGTAGGCGAGGGTGGTCGCATCCGGTGCGATCAGGCCGAAGCGTGAGCCGGCCTCGATGGTCATGTTGCAAAGCGTGAGCCGCGCCTCCATCGACAGCGCATCGACCATCGGGCCGAAGTATTCGACGCCGTAGCCATTGCCGCCGCTGGTGCCGATGTGATGGATGATGGCCAGCGCCAGGTCCTTGGCGTAGACGCCCCTGGCCAGCGCGCCCGAGATGGCGATGCCCATCGTGCGCGGCTTGCGCATCCACAGGCTCTGGGTGCTCATGACATGGGCGACTTCCGAGGTGCCGATGCCCCAGGCCAGCGCGCCCAAGGCGCCCAGCGTGGCGCTGTGCGAGTCGCCACAGACCACGGTGCTGCCCGGCAGCACGTAGCCCAGTTCCGGCGCGATGACGTGGACGATGCCCTGCAAGGGGTGGTCCAGGTCGAACAGGCGCATGCCGGTGGCCTGCGCATTGCGCCGCAGGGTGGCGATCTGCTCGCGGCTTTCCGCGTTGGGGATGTGGGTCAGGCGGTCGGCCGTGGTCGGTACGTTGTGATCCTGCACGGCGATGTGGCGCGGCGACGAGCGCAGCGCATGACCCGCCTCGGCCATGCTGGCGAAGGCTTGCGGACTCGATACCTCCTGCACCAGGTGCCGGTCGATATAGATCAGGTCCTCGCCGGCATCGTTACGGGCCACCGCGTGGGCCGCCCAGATCTTGTCGAATAGAGTTGTCATAGTGTGGGTTCACTCAGCATGGGTCGGTGGTGCCACCGTCCAAAGTCAATCGAGCTTGATGTGGGCAGCCTTGACGATCGCCTTGTTCTTGTCGAGGTCACGCACGATCTCGCGGCCATAGGCATCAGGCGTGCCCGGCGTGGCGACGATGCCGAGCGACGCCAGGCGCTCACGCATCGCGGGGTCGTTCAACACTTTCTGTAGCGCGGCGCTGAGCTTGTCGATCACAGGCTTGGGCGTGCGGGCGGGGGCCATCAGACCCACCCACGAGCTGATCTCGAAGTCCTTCATGCCGGCTTCGATCAGCGTCGGCACGTTCGGCAGCGAGGGGGCGCGCTCGCGCGACGTCACGGCCACCGCATCGACCTGGCCGCTCTTGACGAAGGGCATGGCGCCCGTCACCGCCGCGAAGGTCACGGGCAGGTTGCCGCCGACCACATCGAGCAAGGCCTGGCCGCCACCCTTGTATGGCACGTGGGTCATCGGGATGCCGGTGCGCTGATGGAACATCTCGCCGGCCAGATGGGTGGTGCTGCCATTGCCCGCGCTCCCGTAGGACATGCCCCCAGCCACCGTCTTGGCGTAGTGCTGCAAGTCCGCCACGGTCTTGATGCCCAGCTTCGGATTGGCGGCGATCATCAGCACGGCGTCACCGATCTTGCCGATGGGCGTGAAGTCCTTGACCGTGTCGAAGGGCACCTTGGCATAGACATTGGGATTGATCACCAGCGTGCCGTCATAGCCGAGCAGCAGCGTGTAGCCATCGGGATCCGCCTTCGCCGCCATCTGCGTGCCGATATTGCCGCCAGCGCCGGGCTTGTTATCGACGATGATCTGCTGGCCAAGCTGCTGGCCGAGCTTCTCTGCCACGATGCGGGCGCTGGTGTCGGTCACGCCGGCATTGGCGAAGGGCACGATCAGGCGGATTGGCTTGTTGGGATAGTCGGCCTGCGCGTGCGCGGCGGATATGCCGCAAGCGGTCAATGCCAGGGTGGCGCCGAGCAGGCGGCGGCGGGCTTGGGCGGACAGGCTGAGAGGCTGTTTCACGATGGTTGTCTCCGGTCTTTGTAGTGGGGAAGGCATCGACGTGCCTTTTCTATGACGATTGCAGCGGAACTTCGAAGTCGGTGTCGCTCAGGCTCGTGGGTCGCGGGCGCGACGGTTGGCGGCTATCACCATCAGGTTTTCATCGCGCCAGGCCCGTCGGGATTCCAGGTCTGACTGCGGCAGGTGCTCGCGGCGTTGCGCCTCCACTTCCCGGATCAGCGCCGGGTCCCAAGGTGTCTCGTGGCCGCGTGAATTCGCGATGCGCTGGTACAGCGGACCCAGCCGCACCGCATAGTCGGCCACGCCGCCCGGCGCGTTCAGGTCGATGGTTTCGAATGGCCCCATGAACGACCAGCGCCAGCCCAGGCCGTCGCGTATGGTCTTGTCGATGTCCTCGCAACTGGCCACGCCTTCCTGCGCCAGCGCCCACGCTTCGCGCAGCAGCACAGCCTGCAGCCGGTTCAGGACGAAGCCTTCCACTTCCTTGCGCACGTGGACCACGGTCTGGCCCACGGCGCGCATCAGGGCGTCGGCAAAGTCGACTGTGCCCGGCGCCGTCTCCGGCGACGGCACCAGCTCAACCACCGGGACCAGATATGGCGGATTGACCGGATGGGCGATCAGCACGCGCGGCGAGATGGACAGGCCCAGGGCAAAAGCCGATCCGGGGATGCCGGACGTAGAGCTTCCGACGACCATATCGGGGGAGGCCAGCGCGTCGAGATCCACCATCAGCTGGCGTTTCACCTCCACGCGTTCGAGCACCGACTCCTGCACATAGGCAACGCCTTCCACCGCCTCGGCCAGCGTGGCAACCGGCGTGATGCGGGCCAGCACGGTGGCGGGGTCCTCGTCGATCAACCCGTGCCGACGCAAACCAGCCAGTTGCGCCTCGATGAGCGGCACGGCCTGGCGCGTGATCTCCGGGTTGGCGTCGAACATCTTCACGTTCAGGCCCGCCCGGGCAAAGACGATGGCCCAGCCGGCGCCTACCAGCCCGGCGCCGACGATGGCTACCGGGCGGCCGGCGCAGAGCGCCTGAATCTTATGGTTGTCGGTCATGTTGTCTTGGGTCTCCTGTTATGTGGCGTCGCGCTTGCGTACGGTGCCGCGCTCGACCAGCACGCAGGGCACATCCACGCTGCTCGCCATGACCTGTCCGCCGATCTGCTCGAACAGCAGGGTCCGCGTGGCGTGCACCATCTGCTCCACGTTCTGCTGCACGGTCGTCAGGTCGAAGGACGGCCACGCGGCTTGCGGCACGTTGTCGAAGCCCACCACGGAAACATCGCGCGGCACTTGCATGCCCAGTTCGGCACGCAGGGTCTCCAGCGCCGCGATGGCCATGTGGTCATTGGCGGCGAACAGCGCGTCCGGGCGGTTGTCCGGGTCGCGGAACAGCGCGAGCACCGCGCGCCGCGCTTCGGCGAAGTCGTAGTCGCCGACGCCCCGGGCATGCAGCGGCAGGCCGGCTGCAGCGAGGGCATCGCATAGCCCGGCCTCGCGGTCGCGGCTGGTCGATGCGTTCTCCGATCCGGCCAGCCAGGCAATGCGGCGGTGGCCGGTGCGCACCAGCAGTTCCCCGACTTGCCGGCCGCCCGCGCGGTTCTGCGAGGTGACCGAACTGGTCGAGTAGCCGCCCATGGGGCCAACCTGTGCCACCCGGTTGAACAGCACTACGGGAATGCCGGCGTTGATGCAGTCGTTGGCAAGTGCCGACGACAGCGTCGTGGAGGCCATCACGATGCCATCGACCTGATACTGGAGGATGTCCGCCAGGACGTTGTCGGCCTCTTCCGTCTCGCTGATAAACAGCAGCACGTGATAGCCATCCTGCTGCAGCGCCTGGCACAGGCGTTCGATGACCACGGGGTAGAACTGGTTCTCCAGATAGCTCATGACCAGGCCGATGATCCGGCTGCGGCGGGTGATCAGGCTGCGGGCGATGGCATTGGGCCGGTAGCCGAGCTTGCGGGCGGCGGTCTCGATACGCTCACGCGTTTCTGGCGCCACGCTGGCGCCGGGCGTGAAGGTGCGGCTAACGGCGGACTGCGAGACTTCCGCCAGGCGGGCCACGTCGTGGGCGGTGACTTTTTTCATGCCGCTGTCCATCCCCCGTCAAGCATCAGCGCGCTGCCCGTCATCAGGCTGGAAGCGTCGCTGGCGAGGAACACCACCGGACCCATCACCTCGTCGATCCGACCCAGCCGGCCCAGCGCGATCTTGTCGAGCACAAAGCGGCGGAACGACGGGTCCTCGAACATCGGCGCGGTGAGCGTCGTCTCGATAAAGGTAGGGCAGAGCGTATTGACGCGGATGCCCGCCGGTCCCAGCTCCCAGGCCAGGGCCTTGCTCATGCCCTCGATCGCATGCTTGCTGGCGCAGTAGAGCGCACGGCGCGGGCTGCCCACGTGCCCCATCTGCGAGGAGACGTTGATGAAAGAACCGGGCAGGCCCGCCGCCTGCAGGCTGCGCGCCACTTCGCGGGAGACATAGAAGGTCGCCTTTACGTTCAGCGCAAAGACCGCGTCGATGTCTTCGTCGGACGTTTCGGTCAGCAGTTTGGGCCGATTCATGCCCGCGTTGTTGACGAGGATCTGGAACGGCGGGCGGCTGCTGATCGCGCGCTCGACAGCCGAGGGGTCCGTGACGTCCAGCACCATGAAGTCGGCGCTGCCGCCTTGCGCACGAATGGCGGCGCAAGCGGCCTCCAGCTCGGCCCCGGACCGGGCGGCCAGGGTGACCTCGGCACCAGCCTGTGCCAGTGCCACGGCCGCCGCCAACCCCAGGCCGCGGCCTCCGCCGGTGACGAGGGCGCGCTTGCCATCGAGACGAAAGCCGCCGAATGCCGGCAATGGCGTCACGGCTGTCACCCCTGCAACGCCGGCACCGGCGCGTACCATGGCACTTCGGGACGTTCGCCGTAGCGGCGCACGCGGATGTTGGCCTGCTCGCCATGGCCCGCGAAGTTCTCCATATGGCACAGGCGCGAGCAGTATTCGCCGATCTCGGCGCTGGCGGCATCCGTCGTCACGCGCTGGAACGTGCAGGTCTTCAGGAATTTGCCGACCCACAGGCCGCCGGTATAACGCGCCGCCTTGTTGGTGGGCAGCGTGTGATTGGTACCGATGACCTTGTCGCCAAAGGCGACATTGGTGCGCGGTCCCAGGAACAGCGCGCCGTAGTTGGTCATCTGGTTCAGGAACCAGTCGGGATCGCGGGTCATCACCTGCACGTGCTCCGAGGCGATCTCATCCGCCTTCTGTAGCATCTCTTCACGCGTATCGCAGACGATCACCTCGCCAAAGTCCGCCCAGGCCTTGCCGGCGATCTCCGCCGTCGGCAGGATCTTGAGCTGCCGCTCGATTTCGGCCATGGTGGCGTGCGCCAGCGCTTCGCTATCTGTCAGCAGAACCGCCGGCGAGGTCAGACCGTGCTCGGCCTGGCCCAGCAAGTCGACCGCACAGATTTCGCCGTCTACCGAGTCGTCGGCAATGACCAGCGTTTCAGTGGGACCGGCGAACAGGTCGATGCCGACACGGCCGAACAGCTGGCGCTTGGCTTCCGCCACGAACATATTGCCCGGACCGACCAGCATGTCCACGGGTGCGATGCTGGAGGTGCCGACGGCCATCGCCACCACCGCCTGCACGCCGCCCAGCACCAGGATCTCGTCCGCGCCCGCCATGTGCATGGCGGCGACGATCGCCGGGTGCGGCTCGCCGTGGAAGGGGGGCGCCGTCGCCACCACGCGCTTGACGCCGGCGACCTTGGCGGTCAGGACGCTCATGTGGGCCGAGGCCAGCAGCGGATACTTGCCACCCGGGATGTAGCAGCCGACCGCATTGACCGGAATATGGCGGTGGCCCAGGAACACGCCGGGGCGGGTTTCGACCTCGACGTCGAGCATGGAGTCACGCTGGATCTGTGCGAAGTTGCGAACCTGTGCCTGCGCGAAGCGGATGTCCTCCAGTTCGCGCGCCGAGAGGCTGTTCATCGCCTTCTCAATGGCGGCCTGCGGCAGACGGAAATCCTGGGGGTCCCAGTTATCGAACTTCTTGCTGTATTCGCGCACGGCCGCATCGCCGCGCGCTTCGATGTCGCGGATGATGCCTTCGACGGTATTGCGAACAGCGCTGTCGTCATTGGCACGCGCCTGGACGTCACGTCCACGCTTGAGGTAGCGAATCATGGGGAGTTCCGAGGTTGGTTGTGCATACGTATGCACAGTAACTTTCTTGCATTCGTATGCAAACTCAGTGTTTTCCCTAGCCGATTCTGCGTGACGGGTAAGTCTCAAGTATTCTCCGAACCTGCCGTTAGCCGTGGATCACCCGAGGTCCTAACACCAATAATATGCTCGAAAAAACCTATTTCCCCCGACTGCTCGCCGGCCTCCTCGCGGCAAGCCTGGCATTGTGTGGCGCCGGTGCATGGGCCAGTACCGATCCGATGGCAGCCGAAGGGCCGGCTGTGGATGCGGACCGGCCGTCCGATGCGTCGCGGACGCGCCTTGTGGCGGAGCTTCAGCAGCGGATCAAGGACAAATCAGTTCGCGAACTGCGCGCGAGCGCCAATGGCGAGTACGCCACGACCCTGATGCTGGCGGAAGATGAAGTGGTCTGCTACGTCGGGCTGCTCTACCAGAACAAGCTGTGGCGCGTGTCGCGTTTCAGCTCGCTGGCGAGCGCGGAATCGGCATACCGCAAGGCCACCGCGCAGAGCGCGGCGCTGGCCGATCAGGCGATCCGCCGGCAAGTGCTGGCGACGGAGCAGCGCCAGTACGAGCGGGCGATCCAGAGTGCGGAAGCCCAGGCGGACGCGCTGGCCACTGAACTGCGCGCCGAGCAGGCGCAGCGTGAGCAGTTCGCCGAGGACCAGAAGACGTTCCGCGCCGACAACGACGCCCGAGAGGCCGACAACCGCAGCGCGCGCAGCCAGTTGGCGAAGCTGCGGCAGGAAATTCGCCGCCTGGAGGCGTCTCTGGCGGACTCTGGCCAGAAGCTGCCGGCGCCGGACAAGGTGCGGCGCTAACAGCATCGCCCGGCCCGGGACCACAAGTCCCAGGCCGGACCGGATGAATCCATGGAGGGGGAGGGGCGCGAGCCCGCTCCCCCTTTTGCCATCCCGCTCAAGGATTGAACGTATCCCCGAGGACCACCCCTTCACGGCGTGGATCCGTGCCGCCCATCCACACCGCCGCGCCGCCTGACTGGCTGCGCAGGACCGTGTTGACCCCGCTCGCCTGCGCGCCGATCGATACCGTATGGCCCAAGGCACGCAGGCCCGTGACCAGCGGATCGTTGCCGCCGTTGCTTGTGGCGTCGATGTTCGGATGCTCGCCCCCGACCGTGGTGCTTGGGTTGTTGCTGGCACCGAAGTCGACGAGGCCCGAGGACTGCTGGGCGTCGAGCCCCCAGTCGAGCACACCCACGAGCGTCTTCACGACGTATTGCGGGATCGTGCCGCCGCCCGGCGAGCCGGTGGCCATCAGGAAGTCGCCAATCGACCCATCTGCGGCCTGACGGAACACCATCGTCGGCGCCATCGAGCTGCGCGGCCGCTTGCCGGGCTGCACCCGGTTGGCCACCGGTATGCCGCCGCTGTCGGTCGGCTGGGCCGAAAAGTCGGTCAGCTGGTTGTTGAGCAGGAAGCCGTTGGTCATGTGGAACGACCCCATGCTCGATTCAACCGACGTGGTCGCGCTGACCACGCTGCCGTCCGCATCGACGATCGTGAACTGGTTCGTGCCGTGCTCGATCAGCGACGCCACGCCGAGGGGCACCGAACCGAGGTTCCCAGCCGTGGCCGTGCCCATGCTGACCGTCGGCGAGATCAGCGCCGCGCGGGAGGCCAGGTACGGCTTGTTTAGCATGGTGTTGGCGGAGCCGCCGGGCAGGGGGACGAAGTCGGTATCGGCCACGTACTTGTCACGGTCGGCGTAGGCCAGCCGTTCGGCTTCGCTGACGAAGTGCACGCCGAGCACGGTGGGCTTGCCGCCTTCGCCGTCGATGGCGGTCGGCTTCAGCGCGGCGAGGTCGAAGTTCTCGAGAATCCCCATCGCCGACAGCACCGTGATCCCGCCCGACGTCGGCGGCGGCGCCCCGCAGATCCAGTACGCGCGATACGTGATGCAGACCGGGTCGCGCTGCTTGGCCTGATAGTTGGCCAGATCGGCCAGCGTGGTCTTGCCCGGCGTGATCGCCGAGCCGTCCGTGGCGGCCGTCGTGCCGATCTTGGCGATGATGTCGCTGGCGATCTGGCCCGTGTAGATCGCATTGGCCCCGTTGGCAGCCATCTGCGTCAGGGTGTTGGCGTAGGCCGGATTCTTCAGCACCGTGCCGAGCGCCTTGGGCGTGCTGTCGGCGTTGAAGAAATAGGCGAGGGCTTCGGGGTCACGCTTGAGCGACGTGGCGTTGCTCTGGATGGCGGCGGCCAGCCGTCCGCCGATCGGAAACCCGTTGGTGGCCAGCGTGATGGCATCCCCGAACAGGTCCTTCCACGCGAGCTTGCCATGCTCCTTCTGCACGCGTTCGATCAGGCGCGGGATGCCGACGGTGCCGATCGAACGGCCGCTGGCGCGGGCGCTCGGCACGGGCGGGTTCGTGTTGGTGGCGTCGTCGATATAGCGCAGGTAGTTCTCGGTGGCGGCGGCCGGCGCCGATTCCCGGCCATCGTAGGCCTGCACGGCGCGCGTGCGGGCGTCGTAATAGAGCATGAAGCCGCCCGAGCCCATGCCGGTGGCTTCCGGCACGGTCAGCCCGAGCACGGACTGGACGGCCACTGCGGCGTCTGCTGCGCTGCCGCCTTTCTTGAGCACCGCGCAGCCGGCCGCGCTGGCATAGGCGTTCGACGACGACACCATATAGGTCTTCGCGTAGACGGGCTTGAGCCCCTTGCGGTAGCCGGACGCCGGCTCGGGCAGGGAAGGGTCGCCGGGCTGGTTCGATCCCACCACGACCGTGCTGCCGTCGCTGGCCAGTACCTGGCAACTGGTATCGGCCTGTGGGGTGGTTGGGGTGGTGGGGGGTGTGGCGGGCTTGTCGTCGCTGCCGCCGCATGAAGCGATCAGCAGGGTACTGGCAACGGCGGTGGCCAGCGCCAGCGGGGTTTTCTGGATGCGCAACACGATCTTTCCTCCGGAACTACGACGTGAAAGAACGAGCCCGAGGGCTCGGACTGCAGTGCTGCAAGCTGTTTGGGCGTTGGCATGTCGTCGCGCACGGGCGTGCCCTCGCCCCGCTGGCGCGTGTTGGGCTGCGGTGTGAAAAAACGCGATAAGCGACCCCGTCCCCCGACGGGGGAACCTGTCGGGGGATGCGGTATCTGGAGCCGGATTCGGGAGGGTGGAGCGCTAAGACGAGTCGGTGTCAGTCATGACGCGCTAGACACTTTTGATGGGGAAGTGTCTAGCGTAGTACACCACTATCGATATGCAAGTGCGTTACGCCACGTTTCGTGGTGTTCAGCCGCGCGTGCCTGCCATGGCCTCGCCGTAGCGTTCCATGTGGAAGTCCGTATCGCCGAACAACACGTCCACCATGGTGAGCTGCTTGAAGTAGTCGCCGACCTCCAGTTCGTCGGTCATGCCCATGCCGCCGTGGAGTTGCACGGCTTGCTGGCCGATGAAGCGCGCCGCCCGGGCCACCACCACCTTGGCGCCGGCAAGCATGCGCCTGCGCGCGGCAGCGTCGGTCTCGTCGAGCGCCCGCGCCGCGACGTAGGCCATCGACAGCGCGAGTTCCTTGTGCACCAGCATCTCGGCCATGCGGTGCTGCAGGGCCTGGAACGTGGCGAGCGGCGTGCCGAACTGCCGGCGCGTGCGAAGGTATTCGCCCGTCAGTTCGATCAGGCGCTCCATCGCACCTACTGCAGCGGCGCACTGTGCGGCGATACCGTGGTCGAGCCCATGTTCGAGCGCAGCCAAGCCGATTTCCGCCTGTCCGATCCGCGCGGCGGCCGGCACTGTCACGCCT
The DNA here is from genome assembly GCF_056395265.1 of Cupriavidus sp. 10L43_2. Taxonomy (NCBI): domain Bacteria; kingdom Pseudomonadati; phylum Pseudomonadota; class Betaproteobacteria; order Burkholderiales; family Burkholderiaceae; genus Cupriavidus; species Cupriavidus sp. 10L43_2. The sequence continues at coordinate 361,009 of NZ_JBFTJE010000002.1, read as the reverse complement.
TGCAGCCGCAGGTCGGCGCCGCGCAGGCCATCCATGGTCGGATAGCTGGTGACGTGCAGCCCTTCTGTGTCGCGCGGCACGAGGAACAGCGCGAGATCGGCCTCAGGCGCCGGGACCCGCGCGCTGACCAGATAGGTGTCCGCCGCATCGCCATGCCAGACCAGCGATTTGATGCCATCGAGCCGATAGCTATCACCGTCACGCACGGCCGTCGCCTGCGCGGCTTCCGGCCGATAGCGCTTGCCCGGTTCGAGATAGGCGAGGGCGAGCACGCGCTCGCCGCTGGCAAGCGCCGGCAGCCATGCCGCCTGTTGCGCCGCGCTGCCATAGTTGCCGAGCACGGCCGTGCCGACCACCGCGCTCGGGATCACAGGTTCCAGCACCAGCCCGCGCCCCAGTTCCCGGTGCACCACCAGCTGGCTGGCCGGGCCTTCGCCAAAGCCGCCGAAGTCGGTCGACACGGTGAGGCCCAGCACACCCATCTCCGCCAGTGCGGCCCAGATGCCGCGATCGAACGCGCCACCCTGGCGAGCAATCTCCCGGCGCCGCGCAAACGGATACTCGGTCTCGACGAAACGCCGCAGGCTGTCCGCCAGCATCTGCTGTTCTTCGCTGTATTGGAAGTCCATGCCTGTGTCTCCCTTCAGAATCCGATGATCATCTTGGCGATGATGTTCTTCTGCACTTCGTTGGCGCCGCCGTAGATCGATGTCTTGCGCGTATCGAAGTAGGTGGCCGCAGCCGGCGATGCCCAATCCGGCCCGCTGACCGGCTGGACGGTGCCCGCCTCGCGCCACTCCGGCGCGTACGGCCACGCGTTCGGGCCCGCCACCTCCAGTTGCAGCATGGCGATGTCCTGCTGCAGCTCGGAGCCGCGGATCTTCAGGATCGAGGCTTCCGGACCGGGCCCACGGCTACCGTCCTGCGTGGCCACGCGCAGCAGGAGCATTTCCATGGCCATCAGGTCCATCTCAAGCCGGGCGATCTTGTCGCGCATGCGCACATCGTCGATCATCCGCCGGCCCTTGCCGTCGGTAGCCTCGGTGGCGTAGTGCTTGAGCAGGCGCATCTCGCGATGGCAATGGCCGATGCCGGCGATGGAAGTGCGCTCATGGCCCAGCAGGTACTTGGCGTAGGTCCAGCCGCGGTTCTCCTCGCCCACCAGGTTCTCGACCGGCACCTCCACGTCTTCGAACCACGTTTCGTTGACGTCGTGGCCCCCGTCGAGGGTGGTAATGGGACGGATCGTCACGCCGGGGCTCTTCATGTCGATCAGCAGCATCGAGATGCCGTCCTGGAGCTTGGCCTCGCCATCGGTGCGGACGAGGCAGAAAATCCAGTCGGCATATTGCGCATACGACGTCCACGTCTTCTGGCCGCTCACGATGTAGCGGTCGCCCTGGCGCACGGCGCGCATCTTCAGCGAGGCGAGGTCGGACCCCGCGCCGGGCTCCGAGTAGCCCTGGCACCAGAAGTCTTCCATGGTGGGGATGCGCGGCAGGAAGCGGGCCTTCTGCGCCGCGTTGCCGTACTTCTGCAACACCGGCCCGATCATGGCCAGGCCGGTCGGCAGCAGGCGCGGGGCGTCGCCGTGGAAGGTCTCGATCTCGAAGATCAGCCGCTGGATGGCGTTCCAGCCGGTGCCGCCGTACTCGACCGGCCAGTTCGGCGCCCCCCAACCGTGCGCCTGGAGGATGCGATGCCACCGCACGAAGTCGTCCTTTTCCAGACGCTGGTGATTGCGGACTTTGTCGGCGATGTCGGCGGGCAACTGGCTCCGCACGAAAGCGCGGACTTCCTCGCGGAAATCCTGTTCGGCTCGGGTGAATCGCAAGTCCATGCACGGCTCCCTGCTGGCTGTTGGTCGGATCAGGGAAACGAGCATAGCGGTGGGGCCCCCTCCGCCACCCTCCCCAACATGGGTAGGGGCGGGGAACGGGGTGATCGATACGAAGCAGGTATCGGGCGACATGAAGACGGTATTTGTCGCGGCCGGGGTGCGTCCGTAGCATGCGCTCCATCGTTTCGAGGAGATTGCGATGGAGGTGGAAGGTACTGCACGCGCCACGGGCGCAGTTGGCAAGGACGGCAAGGAGAGTAACGGGCCGCTGGCCGGGATACGCATCCTGGACCTGACCACGGTGTTGATGGGACCGTACGCCACCCAGATCCTTGGCGATCTCGGCGCGGACATCATCAAGATCGAGCCGCCCGGCGGCGACACCGTGCGTGGCATCGGTCCTGCCCGCAATCCGGGCATGGCGGGCGTTTTTCTCCATGCCAACCGCAACAAGCGCAGCGTGGTGCTGGATCTCAAGCAGCCAGCCGGGCGTGATGCGCTGCTGCGCCTGGCCGCTGACGCCGATGTGCTGATCTATAACGTCCGCCCGCAGGCCATGCAGCGCCTGCGGCTCGGCTACGCGGACATCGCGGCCGTCAATCCGCGCATCGTCTACGTGGGTGTCTACGGCTACGGCCAGCGCGGTCCCTACGCGGCCAAGCCGGCCTATGACGACCTGATCCAGGGCGCCGTGGGCATCCCGGCGCTGAGCACGCTGGCCGGCTCCGAAGAGCCGCGCTACGCGCCGAACGCCATGGCGGACCGCATCGTCGGCATGAGCGCCGCCAACGCGGTGACGGCCGCGCTGCTCTACCGCACCCGCACCGGTGAAGGCCAGTCGATCGAAGTGCCGATGTTCGAGACCATGGCGCAGTTCGTATTGGGCGATCACATGTACGGCGCGACCTTCGATCCGCCAATCGGCCCCGCCGGCTACGCGCGCCTGCTGAACGACAACCGCAAGCCATACCGCACGCGTGACGGCTACCTGTGCGTGATGGTCTACAACGACAAGCAGTGGAAAACGTTCTTCGCGCTGATCGGCCAGCCCGACGTCATGACGAACGACCCGCGCTTCCACTCGATCGGCGAGCGCACGAAGCACATCCACGAGTTGTACCGGATGCTGGCCGAGGTGATGGCCACGCGCACGTCGGCGGAATGGACGGCGGTGCTCGAAGCGGCCGACATCCCAGTCATGCCCATGCACACGCTCGACTCGCTGATGAACGACCCGCACCTGCAGGCGGTGGGGTTCTTCGAGATGGTCGAGCATCCGAGCGAAGGCCGCATGCGCTCGATGACGGTGCCGTCACGGTGGTCGAAGTCCCAGCCGCATATCGCCCGGCAAGCCCCCCGGCTTGGCCAGCACAGCGCCGAGGTGCTGGCGGAAGCCGGCTACAGCCCGGCGGAGATCGAGGCCATGGCGGCGTCGGCCGCGACCCTCGTCGCGGACGCCTGATCGGGCATCCACCCCCAAGACATCGTTCCAGGAGATGCAGTGATGCACGAGCAAGATTCATCCATTGTCATCGTGGGCGCGCAGCGCACGCCCATCGGCGCGTTCCAGGGCGCTTTATCGACGTTCTCGGCGCCCGAGCTTGGCGCTGCCGCCATTGCCTCCGCCGTGGCGCAGGCAGGGGTGTCGGCCGATAGCGTCGACGAAGCCATCATGGGCTGTTGCCTGTTCGCCGGCCTTGGCCAGGCCCCGGCCCGGCAGGCCGTGCTTGCGGCGGGATTGCCGCCATCGGTGCCGGCCACGACGATCAGCAAGATGTGCGGGTCCGGCATGAAGGCAGCCATGCTGGCGCATGACCTGCTGCGCGCCGGCAGTTGCACGGTGGCGGTGGCGGGCGGCATGGAGTCGATGACCAACGCGCCGCACCTCGTGCCCCGCGGCCGGCAGGGCTACCGCCTCGGCCACGGGCAGTTCCTGGACCATATGTATCGCGATGGTCTTGAGGATGCGTATGAAGGCCATCTGATGGGCTATTACGCCGACCTGACCGCCGAACAGGCTGGCATCTCGCGCGCGGCGCAGGATGCGTTCGCCGCCGAAAGCGTGGCGCGTGCGCAGGCTGCGGGGCGCGAAGGCCGCTTTGTGGCGGAGATCGTCGAGCTGTCGCCGAAGTCGGGGAAGAGCCGCAATCGCGAGCCGCTGCGCGATGACGAGACCCCGGCGCGCTGCGACATCGACAAGATCCCACGTCTGTCGCCCGCCTTCCGCACCGAGGGCACGGTGACGCCAGGCAACGCGTCGTCGATTTCAGACGGCGCCGCCGCGCTGGTCATGATGCGCGAGGCGGATGCGCGGGCAAAGGGCATCGCGCCGCTGGCCCGGATCACCGCGCTCGCCACGCATGCACTGCCGCCGGGGCAGTTCTCGCTCGCACCGGTGGGCGCCATCCGCCGCGTGCTGGACAAGGCCGGCTGGCAGGCTGGCGACGTCGACCTGTTCGAAATCAATGAGGCCTTTGCGGTGGTGACGCTGCTCGCCATGCGCGAACTGAACCTGCCGCATGCGCGCGTCAACGTGAACGGCGGCGCCTGCGCGCTGGGCCATCCGGTCGGCGCGACGGGCGCCCGGCTGCTTGTGACGCTGGTCCACGCGCTGCGCGAACGGGGGCTGCGCCGTGGCGTGGCGAGCCTGTGCCTCGGTGGCGGAGAAGCCACGGCCATGGCGGTGGAGGTGGCATGAGCATGACCTTCGATCATTCCCCCGAACATCGCGAGATTCGCGAGGCCATCCTGAAGGTCTGCGAGCGCTTTGACGCCGAGTATTGGCTGGAGAAGGACAAGGTCGGCGGCTTTCCGACCGATTTCCATCAGGCGCTCGCCAGGGACGGTTGGCTGGGCATCTGCATCCCGCAAGCCTACGGTGGTTCGGGCCTCGGCATTACCGAGGCCGCCATCATGATGCAGGCCATCGCCGAATCCGGTGCCGGCATGAGCGGGGCTTCGGCCGTGCACATGAACATCTTCGGCCTGAACCCGGTGGTGGTCTTCGGCAGCGAGGCGCAGAAGCAACGCATGCTGCCGCCCCTGATTCAGGGCAGCGAGCGGGCCTGCTTCGCCGTGACCGAGCCCAACACCGGCCTCAACACTACGCAACTGAAGACGCGCGCGGACCGGCACGGCGATCACTACGTGCTGAACGGCGCCAAGACCTTCATCTCCACCGCCAGTTGCGTGGAGAAGATGCTGATCCTGGCGCGCACCACGCCGCTGGAGGCCATCAAGAGCAAGACGGAAGGCCTGAGCCTGTTCTACACGACCATCGACCGGAACCACGTGGAGACCCGCGAGATCGACAAGATGGGCCGCAAGGCTGTCGACACCAACCAAGTCTTTATCGACGGCCTCAAGGTGCCCGTGGAGGACCGCATCGGCGAAGAGGGCAAGGGGTTCCAGTACATCCTGCATGGCATGAACGCCGAACGGATCCTGGTGGCGGCGGAAGCGGTTGGGCTCGGGCGCGTGGCGCTTGCGCGGGCCACGCAGTACGCCAAGGAACGTATCGTGTTCGACCGCCAGATCGGCAAGAACCAGGGCATCCAGCATCCACTGGCCGAATGCTGGATGGAGCTGGAAGCCGCCAACCTGATGGTGCTCAACGCGGCTGCGAAGTTCGATCGCGGCGAGCCCTGCGGCGCGGAGGCCAATGCGGCCAAGTACCTCGCGGCCGAGGCCTGCTACAAGTCCTGCCAGACGGCGGTGATGACGCACGGCGGCTATGGCTATGCCAAGGAGTATCACGTGGAGCGCTATCTGCGCGAATCGCTGATTCCCCGCATCGCACCGATCAGCCCGCAGCTGATCCTGTGCTTCGTGGCCGAGAAGGTGCTTGGCCTGCCGAAGTCCTACTGAGGAGGCAACAGATGGATATGAAGCGTCGCCGCGCGGTCGGCCGGCGTGGAGAAGGAATAGCCGGCGGCTGCAGGGCTGCCTTTCGTCCCCTTACCGAAATCAGAATCCAAGCATGAGCGACTTCCTCAAGATCGAAACCATCGGACACGTGGCCGTTGCCACGATGAACCGCCCGCAGACCCGCAACGCCTTGTCGGATGACGATGCGATAGAGAGCATCGTCGACCTGTGCCAGGCGATCAACGACGACCTCTCGGTGCGTGTGCTGGTGCTGACCGGGGCGGGCCCGGCGTTCTCGTCAGGCGGTAACTTGAAGACGCTGCGCGATACCGTCGGCACCGGGCTGGGCGTGCCTGCGAATAGCCGTTACGCGTACCGGAACGGCATCCAGCGGCTGCCGCTGGCATTGCAGGCGCTTGAGGTGCCGACGATCGCCGCCGTGAACGGCCCCGCGTACGGTGCCGGCAATGACCTCGCGTGCATGTGCGATATCCGGATTGCCTCGGACAAGGCCGTGTTCGCGGAGAGCTTCGTCAAGTTGGGATTGCTACCCGGCGATGGCGGGGCGTGGCTGCTGCCGCGTGCCGTGGGCATGTCGCGCGCCTGCGAGATGTCGTTCACGGGCGAGGCGATCGATGCGCAGCAGGCGCTGGCGTGGGGGCTGGTCTCGCGCGTGGTGCCTGCGGACGAGTTGATGCCGGCCGCCATGTCGCTGGCGGGGCGAATCGCCGCCAACCCGGGGCACGCGCTGCGCATGACCAAGCGGCTGCTGCGCGAAGGCCAGCAAACCAGCCTTGCCACGCTGCTCGAAATGTCCGCCGGCTTCCAGGCGCTGGCGCACCATACCGAGGAGCACGAGGCCGCGCTCGACGGTTTCCTGAAGCGCTAGCGTCACACCAGCCGGCCGTCGCCGGTCGGCACATAACCATAATGGAGACAACAATGCATCGACAAATCGCGGGCCTGTGCATGGCCGCCATGCTTTGCGCTACCAGCGGCGCCGCCGCCGCCGCGGACTACCCAGACCGGCCGGTCAAGATCGTGGTATCGCTGCCGCCCGGCAGCGGCGCCGACACCACCGCGCGTTTTATCGGCAAGCACCTGACCGAGAAGTTCAGCCAGCCCTTCGTGGTCGAGAACAAGCCGGGCGCCAACAGTTTCATTGCCGCGCGCCAGGTAGCCGAGTCGGCACCGGACGGCTACACGATGTTCGTCGCCAGCAACTCGCCGATGGTGACCAACGCGGCAGTCTTCCGCCAGCTGCCTTATGACCCGATCAAGGACTTCGTGCCCGTGGCGCGCATCGCGCGGTTCCCGATGGTGCTGGCGGTGCCCGCCAGCTCGCCGTACACGACGCTCGACGGACTGGTCACGGCCGCGCGCAACGCGCCGGGCAAGCTGAACTACGCAGCCGGCACGCCGACCTATCAGGTGGCGCTGGAACTGTTCCACGAAACGCGTGGTATCCGCGCCATGCCCGTGCCGTACAAGGGGACGTCGCTCGCCATGAGCGACCTCGCCGGCGGGAGCGTGGATTACACGATGGCGGAGGTGAGCGCCGTGATGCCGCTGGTGCGAGCCGGCAAGGTGCGCGCGCTGGCGGTAGGCAGCCCGGAACGGCTCAAGGAGCTGCCCGGCGTGCCCACCATCGCCGAGACCGGCAGCAAGGGCTACGAGGCGTTCGCCTGGACCGGCGTGTTCCTGCCGGCCAAGACGCCGCAGGCCGTGGTCGACCGGATTGCCAAGGCGGTGGGTGATCTCCTTGCGACGCAGGAAAGCGCGCGTTTCATCGAGACGATGGGCGGCACGGTGTTCCCGGCCACTCCACAGCAGTTCCGCGATTTCCAGGTCAGCGAGATCGAGCGGACACGGCGCATCGTCAAGACGGCGAATATCCACCAGGAGTAGTGCCGCCAGCCTCGCCCGCCAAGCCCGCTGCAGCGATGCTGCGGGCGACGGCGACGAAATTGCTCGCCGTGGCGGTCATCGCATCCGGCAGCGTGGCGAGTGCAACGCCCATGGCCTGTTGCATGGGCCAGTCCCGCAGCCGCAGCAGCCGCACGCCGGTGCCGGCGTACTTGACCGCGTTGTTCGGCACCAGCGCCACGCCCAGCCCGCTATCCACCAGACTCAGGATCGATTGCACCTGCACCGCTTCCTGCGCGATGCGCGGCTTGATGCCGGCGCCGTGCAGCGCGCAGGTGATCAGCATGTGCATCGACGGCACCCGCGTGCGCGAGTACATGATGAAGGGCACATCCCCCAGTTCGGATAGGGCGATGTCCGCCTGTGCGGCCAGCGGCGAGTCCGTGCTGACGGCCAGCATGAAGTGGTCGCGCTGCAGCAGGGTCAGTTCGGCATTGGTGGGTTCGAGCACCGGGTAGCGCACCAGCGCCACGTCGAGCGAGTGGTCCTCGAGCCGGCTCAGCAGTTCCACGGTCGTCGATTCCTCGATGGCGAGGTCCACGCCCGGGTACTGTCGCCGATACGTACGCAGCAGTTCCGGCATCACTGAGTACGTGGCCGATCCGATGAACCCCAGCCGCAGCATGCCTTGCTCGCCCGCTTCGCCCTCGCGCGCGGCACGGCGCACTTCCTCCGAATAGAACAGCGTGCGGCGCGCGTTGCGCAGCACCACCTCGCCCGCCGGCGTCAGGCGCAGGCCCGACGGCAATCGATCGAACAGCGTCACGCCCAGCTCTTCCTCGAGCTTGCGGATCGACGTGGAAAGCGGCGGCTGCGCCATGTGCAGTTTTTCGGCAGCACGGTGAAAGTTCAGCGTTTCCGCAAGAACGAGGACTTGCCTGAGTTGACGAAGCTCCATGGGCGCGAAGAAGGGCGGTTGGCAATACGGCTGGCGTATCGGGCGGTCTCTATCCGGTATTGGACGCGGCCGGGCGGGGGCCATAGATTATGCCATCCCGGCACCGCAACAGGCGGCCTGCCGGCCATGCAAAAACCGGAGCCATCTTGACGACTTTGCTTCCCACACCCGGCCTGATTGCGATCCCGCCCGAGGACGAGGCCCTGCGTGCACCGGTGCGCGCCTTCCTGCGCTCGGCGATGCGCGACGTCGCACCCGAGGTCCGCTCCCGCTCATGGCTTGGCTTCGATGCCAGCTTCAGCCAGGCGCTCGCCGCACAGGGCTGGATCGGCCTGACCCTGCCACGGGAATACGGCGGCGGTGGCCGCAGCGGCTTCGCGCGCTTCGTGCTACTCGAGGAATTGCTCGCTGCCGGCGCGCCGGTCTCCGCCCACTGGATCGCCGACCGGCAGACCGCGCCACTGATCCTGCGCTACGGCACGCCGGCGCAGCGTGACTTCTACGTGCCGCGCATCATTCGCGGCGAAGCGTTCTTCTGCATCGGCATGAGTGAGCCCGATACGGGCTCCGATCTCGCCAGCGTGCGCACCCGGGCCACGCGCAACGACGCGGGCTGGCTGCTCAACGGCCGCAAGATCTGGACGACCAACGCGCATCGCTCGCAGTACATGGTGGCACTGGTTCGCACGTCGGGCGTGACCGAGGATCGCCACCAGGGCTTGTCGCAGGTCGTCATCGACCTCTCGCTGCCCGGCATCACGATCCGCCCCATCCGCGACGTGGCCGGCGACGCCCACTTCTGCGAAGTGCTGTTCGAGGACGTGCAACTGCCCGCCGACGCGCTGATTGGCGAGGAGGGCTCGGGCTGGAAGCAGGTGACGGCGGAGCTGGCTTTCGAGCGCAGCGGCCCCGAGCGCATCTATTCGAGCCTGGTGCTGGCGGAAACATGGCTGGCGGAGGTTCACGCGGCGGGCGAGGTGTCGCTGGCATCCACCGAACTCGCGGGCCGGATCGTCGGCAATCTGGCGGTGCTGCGTGCGATGTCGCTGGCCGTGGCCGACAAGCTGAACCGGGGCGAGAACCCCGAGCAGGAGGCCGCGCTGGTCAAGGACCTCGGCACCGAATTTGAACAGGCGATGCCCGACTGGATCCAGACGGCGCTCGAGCGCGACGCGCAGGTGCCATCGCCCGCGCTCGCACGCACGCTGGCCTACGTGATGCAGCTCGCCCCAAGCTACTCGCTGCGCGGCGGCACGCGCCAGATCCTGCGCGGCATCATCGCCCGCAGCCTCGGATTACGCTGATACTGGAGATGGTTTGATGACCGATTCCCTGCTGGAAGGATTCGAGCGGCCCCTGCTCGATCTCTGCGACGACGAACAACTGCGCCGGACCGAAGCTGGCGAGGGCGCCGCCGACCTCTGGGCGCGCATCGACGCGCTCGGCTACACCGACGCGCTCTTGCCCGAGGCGAGTGGCGGCGCCGGGCTGTCGCTGTCCGACTTGTTCCCGCTGGCGCTGGCCGCGGCGCGTGCCGGACTGCCGCTGCCGTTTGCCGAAACCGCCGTGGCGCGAGCCATCCTGGCCTCGGCCGGCATCACGGCGGGCCCGGGTGCCATCGCCATCGCCCCGCTCGCGCTGGAGGTCGGCGGACAGATCGTCTGCCCGGACGTGCCCGGCGCGGCGCTGGCCGACCATGTATTGCTGAGTCGAAACGACGCCTGGTGGCTGATGCCGACGGAAGGCGCGCAACGCGAGCCCGGTGCCTTCCGGCCGCGCGTGTCGGCCACGGTCCGCTGGCACAGCTCGGCGCAGGCGGTGGCGCGTATTCCCGCCGCCGGGGCCGATGCCGAGACGCTCTGCAACGCGCTACATGCCGTGGGCATGGCGGGCGCCATGCAGCGCATCCAGGCGCTCGGCGTGACCTACGCGACCGACCGCCGCCAGTTCGGGCGCGCCATTGGCCAGTTCCAGGCGGTGCAACAGGAGTTGAGCGTGCTGGCCGAGCAGGTGGCGGCAGCGGTGCTGGCGGCCCGGCTCGGCTGCGCGGCCAGCGCGGGATATCTGCCCGATCCGCTGCTCGCGGCGACGGCCAAGCTGCGAACCTCGGCGGCCGCCACGCGCGTCGCCGCCATCGCCCACGCGGTGCATGGTGCCATCGGCATCACCGAGGAACACGTGCTGGGGCTGTTCACGCGCCGACTGCACGAATGGCGCACCACGGCGGGCACGGAGTCGCGCTGCGCTGCGCGGCTGGGCGGCGCGCTGCTGGCCGAGCCGGCTTCGACGCTGTTCGACTTTGCCCGCACGCGTCTGGTCGCCGAGCGGCCGGCAGTGGCCATGGAGGGCTGAGATGGGGGAGGCGAACCGCAAGGGGCCGCTGGCCGGCGTACGGATCGTCGAGCTGGCCGGCATCGGTCCCGGGCCGATGGCGGCGATGCTGCTGGCCGACATGGGGGCCGAGGTGATCCGCATCGAACGCGAGACGCCGGTGGACCTCGGCGTCAGCAAGCCGCTGCGCTACAACCTCACGCTGCGCAATCGCACATCGATTGCGTTGGACCTGAAGCAGCCGGCCAGTGTCGAACGCGTCCTGCAACTCGTGGCTGGCGCGGATGCGCTGATCGAGGGATTCCGGCCCGGTGTGACGGAGCGGTTGGGGCTCGGCCCCGACGTCTGCCTGGCGCGCAATCCCCGGCTTGTCTACGGCCGCATCACGGGCTGGGGGCAGGAGGGGCCGCTCGCCCAGGTGGCGGGTCACGACATCAACTACATCTCGCTGACCGGCACGCTCGATGCCATCGGCCGGCAGGGACAGCCGCCTTCCGTGCCGCTGGCGCTGCTCGGCGACATGAGTGGCGGGGCGCTCTATCTGGCCATGGGCGTGCTCGCCGCCATCCTCGAGGCGCGCGGCTCCGGCCAGGGGCAGGTGGTGGATGCGGCCGTCGTGGACGGCACCGCGTCCATGGCGATGACGTTCTTTGGGCTGGCGGCGGCCGGGAAGTGGCAGCCCGAACGCGGCACCAACATCCTGGACTCCGGCGCGCCGTTCTACGATGTCTACGCCTGCGCCGACGGAAAATGGATTTCGATCGGCCCGATCGAGGCCCGCTTCCATGCCGAGTTGCTGGAGCGCATGGGCATCCCGGTGGACGCCATCGGCCCGCAGATGGACACCGCGAACTGGCCGCATACCCGCGAGGTGCTCGCCGCCGCGTTCCGCACCCGCACGCGCGCGGCTTGGTGCGATCTGCTCGAAGGCACCGATGTCTGCTTTGCGCCGGTCCTGTCGTTTGCCGAGGCGCCGTCGCACCCGCATCTGAAGGCGCGCGGCACGTTCGTCGAGGTGGATGGCGTGGTGCAGCCCGCGCCGGCGCCACGCTTCAGCCGCACGCCTTCGGCCATGCCGACGCCGCCACAGGCGCCGCAATCGCCCGATGCCGACGGCGTGGATGCCGCGCTGGCCGCCTGGGGCTTGTCGCCCGAGGCGATTGCCGGCTGGCGGGGCGCCTGAGCCGGCGGCGGTTCGAGCGGTGGCAGGAAAGAAAACAGGCCCTTGCGGCCCTGTTTTCGTCAGGGGCTGGTGCGGTACCGCTCGCGCAGCGCCTGCTTGTACAGCTTGCCGGTCGGCAACCGGGGCATGCGGTCGATGAAATCCACCGAGCGCGGAATCATGTACCGCGCCACCTTCCCGCGCAGGTAGGCGATCAACTCCTCGCCGAGCGCCGCGCTGGGCACGATGCCTGGTGCCGGCTCGATGATGGCCTTGACCTGCTCGCCCATCTCGGCGCACGGAACGCCGATGACCGCCACGTCCCCGACCTTCTCGTGCGTGACCAGCGCGTCCTCGATCGCCTGGGGATAGATGTTGACGCCGCCGGAGATGATCATGAACGTCTTCCGGTCGGTCAGGTACAGGTAGCCTTCCTCGTCCACATAGCCCACGTCGCCCACCGTGGTCCAGTTGCGATGCCGGGGATGTCGCGCGGACTCGGTCTTCTCCGGATCGTTGTGGTAGTGGAACGCCAGGGTGTCCCGCTCGAAGTAGATCAGGCCCGGCTGCCCCGGGGGCAGGACGTCGCCCTCGTCGTTGCAGATGTGTAGCTTGCCGATGGCTTCGCGGCCGACCGAGCCCGGATGCGCAAGATAGCCGGCACTGTCGATCATCGTCAGCCCGCTGCCTTCGGTGGAGCCGTAGTACTCGTGCAGGATGGGGCCCCACCATTCGATCATGCGCAGCTTGACGTCGGCCGGGCAGGGCGCCGCCGAGTGCACGGCCATGCGCAGGCTCGACAGGTCGAAACCGTGCCGCTCCTGCTCGGTCAGCTTCATCAGCCGGACGAACATGGTCGGCACCCACTGGCTGTGCGTGACACGGTAGCGCTCGATCAGCGCCAGCGCGGCGAGCGGTTCGAACTTCTCCATGAACACGGCGGTGCCGCCGGTGGCTTGCAGCTGCAGCGCCCAGGCCAGCGGTGCCGCGTGGTAGAGCGGGGCCGTCGACAGGTAGACCATGTCGTCGGAGAAGTCGTAGTGGCGCAGTTGGCCGCGCCGGAACGGGTCGATGAAATCGGCCATCCGGGTCGAAGGCTGGGCACGCACGATGCCCTTCGGGCGTCCGGTGGTGCCCGAGCTGTATAGCATCAGGGCACCGAGGGTTTCGGCGTCGAGCGGGGCGTCCGAGACCGTCGCGACGACAGCTTCGTAGCTGTCCCAGCCGTCGATCGTGCCGTCCACCATCAGCCGCGCGGGGCAGTTCGGCATCAGCCCGGTCAGCCCTTCGGCCAGCTCGCGCATGGCATGGGAACTGATGACCACGCGCGACTCGCTGTCCTCGACGATGTAGGCCGCCTCGGCCGGCGTCAGGAACCGGTTGACCGGCGTGACGAGCAACCCGGAGCGCAAGGCCGCCCAGCCGATTTCGAAACAACGGAGGTTGTTCTCCAGCACCATGGCGATGTGGTCGCCCGGGCGCAGCCCCATTTGCTGGAGCCGCCGCGCGAGGCGGTTGGCACGCCGGTCCAGCTCGCCGTAGGTCAGGGAGATGCCATTGCTGCCATTGATGACGGCGATCCGCTCGGGGTGCCGCCGCGCGCGGTCGCCCAGGTGTGTCCAGTCTTCGTTCTGCATGGTCGTGTTGTCTCCGGGTGGCATCCAGCTATGGCAGCGTGTTGGCGAGCACCAGCGCGGCGGCGGCCGTGAACATGCCGCCCACCCCCTGCACGAAACTGCACTGCACGCCATCCACCTGCCGGAAGGCCTCGCCGCGCAGCTGCCGCACGGCCTCCAGGATCGCGAACATGCCGTACATGCCGGTATGCGTGTACAGGATGCCGCCGCCATTGGTGTTCATCGGCAGCTTGCCGCCGGGGCGGGTATGGCCGGCCTCGATGAAGCCGGCGGCTTCGCCGTGCGCGACGAAGCCGAGGTCGGCCAGCCCATAGAGCGGCAGGTGCGCGAAGGCGTCGTAGATCATCAGATGATCGATGTCGGCGTGGCTCACGCCAGACTCCGCGAACGCCTGGCGGCTCGACAGGCGGAATGCCTTCGAGCTGGTCATGTCGTCCATCATCGAGATTAGCGGGCTGTCGCAGGCCTCGCCCGAGCCGAGCAGGTAGACCGGGCTGTCCGCGCGCCGGAGGTTGCGCGCGTGCTCCGCCGTAGTGATAACCAGGGCCCCGCCGCCGTCGGTGACCACGCAGCATTCGAGCTTGTGGAACGGATAGGCGATCATCGGGGACGCCATCACGTCGTCCACGGTCAGCAGCTTGTTGCGGCTGGCGCGCGGGTTGCCGGCGGCCCAGTGGCTCTGCGCCACGACCACTTCGGCCAGTTGCTCGTGGGTGGTGCCGGTCTCCTTCATGTAGCGCAGCATCGGCAGCGTGAAGGTGTTGGGCGGCGCGCCGCTGCCGTAGGGCATCTCGAACTGGCCCAGCATCGAGAATGGCGGCACTGAGCGAGGCGGCCAGCCCACACGCGAGCGGCCGGACTGGCCGTGGAGCACCAGCACGGTGTTGCAGAGTCCGGCGCGGATCGCGGCGGCGGCGTGCCGCACGTGGACCATGAACGAGCAGCCGCCTACCGAGGTGCCGTCGTACCAGGCGGGCGTGATGCCGAGGTAGTGGGCGACGTCGATGGGGCTGTCCACGGCGCTCGTGATGCCGTCCACATCGGCCAGCGTGAGGCCGGCGTCGGCCAGCGCGCGGCGCGCGGCGTCGGCGCGCAGGTCCATCTCGGACAGGTGGGGCAGGGCGCCCAGTTCCGTCTCGGCGGCGCCGGCAATGGCGATGATCTGGTCGAGCCGGCTCATCGGGCGGCCTCCGTCTGGGGCTTGAACTGCGGCAGCATGACCTCGCCGCGCGGCTCGAACACCACTTCGAGCGGCATATCGAGCACGAGGTGCGCCGGGTCGGCGGGTACGCCGACGATATTCGTCATCATGCGCGGGCCTTCCTCGAGTTCCACCACGGCAATCACGTAGGGCGTCTGGCCGGCCCAGCCCGGCATGGCCAGGTGGCTGATCACATAGGAATACAGGCGCGCACGGCCGCTGGCGCGGACCCACGACAAGGTCTCGGCACCGCATTGGTGGCAGTGCGGGCGTGGATACAGCACGTGCGTGCCGCAGCTGTCGCAGACCTGGAGGCGCAGTTCGCCGGCCTGCGTGCCTTCCCAGAAGGGGCGCGTGCCGGGCACCGGCTGCGGCGTGAATTTCGCGACGGGGGATGGAGTCGGGGTCATGCCGGAACGCCCTCGCGGTGCGGGATCTCGCCCGAGATCAGCGCGTTGGGCGCGGCGCGGGCCACCAGATCGGGGATGTGCGCCGACAACTCCTCCGGCAGCCAGCGGCCCTCTTTCTCGATGCGAGGGCCGGCGTGCCAGCCCTCGGCCACCGTGATGGCGCCGCCGCGCACGCCGAACACGCGTCCGGTAATGGTGCTGGATTGCGTGCTGCCGAGCCAGACCACGAGCGGCGCGACGTTGCCGGCGTCGAGCGGATCGAAGCCGCCGCCGGCCTGCGTCTGTTCCGCCTGCGCGGCCATGCCGTTCTGTCGGAACAGGTCTTCGGTCAGGCGGCTCATGGCCGTCGGGTAGATCACGTTGACGGTGGCGCCGTAGCGCTCCAGCTCCCGTGCGGCAACGATCGACATATTGGCGATGCCCGCCTTGGCCGCGCCGTAGTTGGTCTGGCCGACGATGCCGTAAAGGCCCGACGACGAACTCGTGTTGATCACGCGCGCCTCGCGGGTGCGCCCGGCCTTGGCCTCGTCGCGCCAATAGGCGGCGGCGTGGCGCATCGGCGCAAAGGTGCCGCGCAGATGGACGCGGATCACGGAGTCCCAGTCCGCTTCCGTCATATTGACGAGGGTACGGTCGCGCAGGATGCCGGCGTTGTTGACGAGCACGTCCAGCCCGCCAAAGTGGTCGATGGCGGTCTGGATCAGGCGTTGCGCGCCGTCCCAGTCCGAGATGTCGTCGGTATTGGCCACGGCTTGTCCGCCTGCCGCGAGGATTTCGTCGACCACCGCCTGTGCGGGGCCGCTTGCCGCGCCGGCGCCGTCAGGTGCGGCGCCCAGATCATTGACCACCACGCGTGCGCCGGCGCGTGCAAATTGCAGCGCGTACTCGCGCCCGATGCCGCGACCGGCGCCAGTAATGACGACGACGCGATCCTTGCAAAGCTCGCTCATGACACTCCTTCTGTGTGTGCGGGGGATTCGGAGGTTCGGGGAATTCAGCGCCGGGCCTGCTGGATGGCCTCGACTGCGCGCCGATATCGTGTGGATTCGTTGGCAAGGTCCTGATCGGCCTGCGCGCCCGAGACGGACATCGCTTCGGAGCCGGCAAACGTCGTCAGGAATTGCAGGTAGGCCGGGGACCGTGTGATGGCGGCGACAGCCTGTTCCAGACGCCGCGCCGTGGCGTCGTCGGTCTGGCGGCGGACCGCGAGCCCGATCCAGACATACATCTCGTAGCCGGGGAAGCCCGTTTCGCGCAGCGTGGGCACGGCGGGCAGGTCCGGCAGGCGGGTCGTGGCGGTGCTGGCCAGTGCGCGCAGCTTGCCCGCGCGCACCAGCGGCATGGAGGCGCCGGCGTCGAGCAGGCCGAGGTCCACCGCACCGCCGATCACATCGGCCGATGCCTGCGAGAAGCCCTTGTAGCTGACCGCATTGAACGCCAGGCCACCTTGCTGGGCCAGCAGCATGCCGGCGACGCGGTAGGTGTTGCCGTAGTCGGCCAAACTGACGGCGCCGGGCGTGGCGCGGACGGTCTCCAGCGCCTGCTTCACGTCGGCGTAGGGCTTCTGCGGCCCCTTCACGAGCAGCGCGGAGTTGCGGTAGAGGAACGACACCATGCGGAAGTCCCGCTGGAGATCGTAGTTCGCGGCCTTGTTCAGTAGCGGACCGCTGAGCATGGAAGGCGTCACCAGCAGGATGCTGTAGCCGTCGGCCGGTGCGCTCAGGACGCTCTGCACAGCGATCAGGCCCTCCGCGCCGGGGCGATTCTCGACGATGACCGGCTGGCCCAAGGCAGCGCCGAGCTTGTCGGCGACGAAGCGCGACACGGCGTCGCCGCTGCTGCCGGGGCCGATCAACAGGACGATGCGCAGCGGACGGGAGGGAAACGTTTCAGCGCGAACACCGCCAGCGCACAACCCCAGGGTCACAGCGAGTGCGGCCAGCATCGCGCGCCGCTTCGCCGTGGTGCAGCATGGAAACTTGCGTGCCATCGTCATCCCCTCGAAACATACGGTGTTCGGGGATGATGTAGGTCAAAGAGGGTAGGCTACCCTCCCTGTAATGGGGGGGCGGGTCTGCCCCAGTTGGGTGGGCGCGAACACGCCGTTCCTAATCGAGCTGGACATTGGCGCGCTTGACCACCTCGGTCCAACGCTTGTTGTCCTCCGCGATCACCTTGGCGAAGGTGTCGCTCGTGCCATAGAACGGCTGCGCGCCTTCGGCAATCAACTGCTTGACCATCGCCGGATCCGTGGCGACGGTCCGCACGGTGTCCTGCAGCTTCCTGATGACCTCTGCGCTGGTGCCGGCCGGTGCCATCAGGGCTGACCAAGACTCGGTCTCGGCGTTCTTGATGCCGAGTTCCTCAAACGTCGGCACGTCCGGAATCGCGGGATTGCGCTGGTGGCTGGCCACGCCGAGCAGCCGGATCTTGCCGGCCTTCGCATACGGCTGCAGGCCCGGAAGATTCGCGAACAGGATCTGGATCTGGCCGCCGAGGAGGTCGGTGGTCGCCGGTCCCGCGCCTTTGTATGGCACGTGGGTGAACTTGACGCCCGTCCGCAGCATGAACAGCTCGCCGATCATGTGGTTGACGGAGCCCTGGCCGGCGGAGCCCATGTTCAGCTTGCCGGGATTCGCCTTGGCGTACTGGAGCAGTTCGGCCATGTTCTTCGCCGGCGTGTTTGCGGAGACAGCCAGCACGTTCGGCACCGTGGCGAAGAGCGCGATTGGCGTGAAGTCCTTCGCGGGCGAGAAGGTCAGGTTCTTCGTCAGGAGCGGCTGGATCACCTGGCTGCCCATGGTGGCGTACAGCAGCGTGTAGCCATCGGCACGTGCCTTGGCCACATAGGCCGCGCCGATGGCGCCGCCGGCGCCCGGCTTGTTGTCGACGATCACCGGCTGTCCGAGCATCTGGGACATGCGCGTGGCCAGCAGCCGCGCGGTGAGATTCACAGTGCCGCCGGGCGCGAAGGGCACGACGAGGTCGATCGGCTTGTTGGGGTAGCCCTGCGCGCCGGCGGCCGAGCAGCACGCCATGGCCGCGATGAGCACGGTGGTGAACTTGAACATGGTTGTCTCCTCTATTCTTGATGTTGTCAGCCGGCTACCAGGTTCCGGGTGCGCTGCTCCAGCAATGCGGCGGCGTCGTCGATGCGGGTGACGGTGGCGTCCAGCGCGGTGGTGCGGGTATCGAGCGCGCGGCGCTGCACGTCGAGCCGCTCGCGCACGCCTTGCGGGGCTGGCGCGCCGTACGACTGGCGACTGTTCACATTGCGGATCGGGTCCAGGCATTGGGCGACGTCCTCGGCCGAGAGCCCGGCGGGCCTGCCAACTTGCTCCGCAGTGGCGTCATCGATCATCGCTGGGGTGATCGCGGTCGCCGGCAGGCCCTCGTCGAGCGCACGCCGCACTACGGCGCCGATAATGTGATGGGCATCGCGGAACGAGAGGTCGGCCTTGCGGACGAGCAGGTCGGCCAGATCGGTCACCGTGGAGAAGTCGTTAGCCGCGCGCGCCGCCATGCGTTCCCGCTCGGGCTGCACGTCCCGCACCAGCAGCTTCATCAGTTCCAGGCTCTTCAGGGCCTCTTCGCAGCTCTCCCAGCAGGTTCGCGTGCTTTCCCGGCTGCTGTCGCCGGAATGCGAGAAATGCGTGGATTTGACCGTCGTGAGGGCGGCCGACGTCAGGCCGATCAGCTGGGCGGTCTTGCCACGCAGGTATTCGAGCACGACCGGGTTCTTCTTCTGCGGCATGATGCTCGACGTGCCGGCGATGCTGTCCGGAAACGTCAGGTAGCCGAATTCCGGCGTCGACCAGATATAGAAGTCCTGCACCATCCGGCTGCAGGTGATCATCATGATCGAGAGTGCCGCGCTCAACTCCAGCGCAAAGTCCCGGGACGCCACGCTGTCCAGCGCGTTGCCAAGCGGCTGGCTGAAGCCGAGCAGGGTGCTGGTGAGGGTGCGGTCGACCGGAAATGACGTGCCGGCGAGCGCGCAAGCGCCCATCGGGCAGCCGTCGAGGGTTTCCAGGACGTGCATCAGGCGGTCGATGTCCCGGGACCAGGCTTCCACCAGCGCCGACAGGTAATAGCCATAGGTGATGGGCTGCGCGGCCTGCATGTGGGTATAGCCGGGCATGACGTAGTCAGCGTAGGCATCCGCCTGGCTCAGCGCGGCATCGCATAGCCCGGCCAGCGCCGAGCAGATCCGGATCACGAAGCCGCGCGCGCGGATCCGGTCATTGGTCGCCCCAATATCGTTGCGGCTCCGTGCCGTGTGCAGACGGCCGCCGACATTCTGGCCAATCAGGCGGATCAGGTGCGCCTCGTAGTTGAAATAGGCATCCTCCCGCGCTTCATCGAGTTCGACGACCTCGGGGCCCTCGCGCCGCATTTTCAGCAGGGCGTTGGCGAGGGTCGCCGTGGTGGTTTTGTCGAGAATCTCCTGCTGGTCCAGCATGACCAGATGGGCCAGGTTGATTTGCGTCAGCACTTCGAAATTCTTGGTAAAGAATTCACGCGTGGTACGCGGCTGGAAAATGTACTGGATAACCTCTTTGGCGGGAGGTTGCTTAAGCCGGCGGCTGACTTTGGATTCCATTTTCAAACTCGGTTGAAATAAACATACATCGAGTTTGGTTTGCGACAACCCATGCGTCAAATCAGCCGATCGCACTGTCTTATACAATTCCGATATGGGTTGAGGGCGGGGTGGCGCATGCGTCCCTGCGTGCCACAATCGCCATCTTTCGGGAGGCCGTTCCATGAACTTCAAAGAAATCGAGGCGTTCCGCGCCGTGATGATGTCGCGCTCCATGACCACGGCGGCCGGTCTTCTGCATACGTCGCAACCCAATATCAGCCGCTGGATCGGCTTGCTGGAGAGCAAGGTGGGCTTCCAGTTGTTTCAGCGCGTGGGGACCAAGTTGATTCCGACGGCAGAGGCCGAGGCGTTCTATGCGGATGTCGAACGCGCTTTCATCGGACTCGAATCTCTGGACGATAGTGCGAACACCATTCGCAGCCGGGGCACCGGGCTACTGCGCGTGGGGGCCGTCGGCTCCATTGCCGACAGCATATTGCCGGACGCCATGCGATTTTTTCGGCAGGATTTTCCCGATATTCCAGTGCTGCTGAATACGGGCAGGTCCGAGGTGGTGGCTAAATGGATCGCGAGAGGATTTTGCGATATTGGATTTTGCTCCGTTCCGACCGAACTACCGAGCCTGCAATATGAGGAAATCAATCTCGCGCGTGGCGTGGGCATTGTTCCCGCATCCCATCGGCTGGCGACACGTTCGGTCCTGAATCCGGCGGATTTCGAAGGGGAATCCTTCATTTCGCTGCCGGCGGAAAGCGCGAACCGGCGGGAGATCGACCGGCACTTTCCGATCGGCTCGCGGCTGCTGGCCATCGAAACGCCGTTTGCCACGACGATCTGCAAGATGGTCAGCAAGGGTCTCGGCGTGTCCATCGTGAGTCCGATCGTCAGCCACGCGCTTGGCTTGCCCGATGTGCGCGAGATTCCGTTTGCGGGCGAGGTCATGTTCCGCAGCTTCGCGGTCACGTCTGACCATTTCCCCTTGAATTTCCTGGCTAGCCGGCTGGCGGCGTGCGTGCGGCAGGCGTTCGACGCAGCGGATGACTGAGGCGGTTAATCCGCCGGTCGCCACTGGCCGGAGTCGTGGCGGACATCGACCCTTTCGCCATTCAGCCGCAGTTGCTCGGCATTCATCGTCGCGGCAGCGGCAGGGTCAATATCGAATTTGATGTTGAGCGCCTGTTCGACGGGGGCACTTTCGACCGGCAACTCCCAGGTCAAAAATAGCTGTGTCCAATCCTGGTCCGAGGGAAAATCGGCCAAATCGAAACCATCGCTGCCGCGCCGAATGACGGCGTGCGGCTGGCAGGTATCGAAGATCATCACCGTCCCCCGTTGCAAGGGGATACGAAGATCCAGCGCCGGAAAATGCACGTCCAGCCATTTGTCTTCACTCAGGAAGAGATTGCAGAAGGCCAGACCGGCGTATTGCTCTCCATCATGGTGATAGCGCGCGCCGCGGCAGGCCATGAGCGCGACGTCGGTCGACAAAATCATGCCGAAGGTGCGCGCCCAATCTGACACCGCCTGTACGCAGGCCGAGTAGTCGGGCCAGCGCATTCGCGCCCGTGGCAGGGACATCGCTTCGACATCGCCGGTTTCCAGCGACATATTGGACGCGATTTCCCGCGCCCAATCCGCGCGCAGCCGGGCCGGCGGTTCGGGAATGTCGACCGTGCCGGATAACACGACGTCACTCACACTCCGGCTGCGGATGGCATCGTCACTCCAGAAATAGGCAATGAGCGGTGCAGGAGAGGGTTGGGGGATGTGGTGCATGGCCGACAGTGTAATGCGTCGCCCTCATTCTGCAGGGCAGTGCTTCCTCGGTATTCCCGAGGATGTATTTTCATTGACGATTCAACGAAAATGGCATTTCCGGCCTGTGCACAGGCCGCTAATAACAAGAGCCCTCGCATGTCCCGTCTTGCCTCGCTGCGTCCCGCACTGCCAATTCTCATTGGCGCCTCAGTCATGCTGTCGCTCGCCATGGGCCTGCGGCAGAGCCTGGGCATTTTCGTGCCGCCCCTGACCCGCGACATCGGGATTTCAGTGGGCGATTTCACGATTGCCGTGGCGGTACAAAACCTCACCTGGGGTGTGTTGCAGCCATTTGCCGGCGCGCTGGCGGTACGAACCGGGTTCCGCCCGCTGATGGTCGGGGGCGCGTTGCTGTACCTGATCGGGCTGGTGCTGCTCGCCACGTCCCACGGACTCTGGGCGGTCGTGCTCGGCGCCGGGGTGCTGATCGGCATGGCGATGGCTTCCACCGGCACGGCGATGGCGATGGCCGCGGCATCGAGCGCCGTGAACGTTCAGGTGCGCAGCCTGGTGCTCGGCTGCGTGTCGGCCTGCGGTTCGCTCGGGGCGATGATCGCCGCGCCGCTGGGGCAGAGCATTGCCAGCGAATGGGGCTGGCGCATGGGCGTGGCCGCCTTTGTCGTGCTGGCGCTGGTGATGCTGCCCGCCGCCTGGTTTGCTGGCCGTTCTGACACTTCGCGCCAGGCGCCCACGCGGGCGCAGCCGGAGCTGAGTGGCCGCCAGGCCCTGATGGGCGCGCTGCGGCATCCGCCGTTCGTGGTCATGGCGCTGGCCTACACCGTCTGCGGGATGCAATTGGTGTTCCTGACGACGCACCTTCCCGCATACCTCGATATCTGTGGCATGGACCCGATGCTGTCCGCCAAGGCGCTCGGCATGATCGGCGGATTCAACGTGCTGGGCAGCCTGTTTTTCGGATGGGCGGGCGGGCGGGTCAACAAGCTGCTGTTGCTCGGCGGCATCTATATCTGCCGGTCCCTCGGCTTCATCTGGTTCTTCCACACCCTGCCGACCCCGGAAAGCACGCTGGTGTTCTCCGGGGTCATGGGGTTTCTCTGGCTGGGCGTGTCGCCGCTGGTGCAAGGATGGATTGCGCAGACGTTCGGCCTGCGCTGGCAGGCGATGATCGCCGGCGTGGCGTTCTTCAGTCACCAGATCGGCAGCTTTATCGGCGCCTTCGGGGGCGGCTGGCTCTATGACCTGATGCAGAACTACTCCGTCGCGTGGAAGGTGGGCGCCGCGCTGGGGTTGACCGTTGGCCTGATCCAGATCGCCTTCGCGCTGGTGCCGAGGGCGCCGTCGCCGGATCTGGTGCCGTCCTCCTAATCCAGCGCGCGGTTCCTCGACTCCACGTTGACGGCGCCAATGGCGACCGCCCCGGCGAGCAGCATGGCGGAGATCAAGGCCAGCGCCAGGGTGAAGTGCGTGGCCATCACCGGGGCAATGATCGAGGGCGCGAACAGTCCGCCGAAACGCGCCACGGCGCCGCACGTGCCCATGCCCGTGGCCCGCAGGTCGGTCGGATAGACCTCGGGGGTGAAGGCGTACAGCGCGCTCCATGTGCCAAGCAGCGAGAAGCTCATGAGTAGCGTCGAGCCGACCACCACCGTGGGATCGGTGCCAAAGCTGTACAGCATGCACCCCGCGGCGCTGAGCAGCAGGAAGCCGATCAGGGTGGGCTTCCGGCCCCAGCGTTCCACGCCATAGGCAGACAAGGCGTAGCCCGGCAACTGCACGATGGCGAGGATCACCAGGAAGACCTGCCCGCGCATGAAGGCGAATCCTTCGGCGCCGAGCTTGATCGGCAGGTAGACGAACACGCCGTAGTACGCGATGGAGACGAGCGCCCATGCCGCCAGCAGCGCCAGGGTGCGGCGCCGAAGACCGCCCGAGAACAGCGCAAGGACCGATTTTGGCGCGGCACGCTCCGCTTGCAGCGGCGGGATTTCCACCTGCCTGCCGTTCGCATCGGCCACACGCTGGAGCACCGCGCGCGCCGCGTCCGGCTTCCCGTTTCGGTTGAGGAACATCGGCGATTCCGGGATATAGAAGCGCAGGACCACGCCCACCAGCGCGGGAATGGCGGTGACAAGGAAGATCGCGCGCCAGGCCTGATCGCCATAGGACAGCGCTGCCAGCGCCAGCAAGGCCAGGCAGAGCGTGCCGAGCGCCCAGAAGGACTCCAGCAGGACCAGCCAGCGGCCACGGCGGTCGCGGGGCAGGAACTCGGCCATCATGGTGTAGTCGACGGGCAGCGTGCCGCCGACGCCAATCCCCGTGAACAAGCGCAGCACCAGCAGCCAGGTCAGGTCCGGCGCGAAGGCGGAGGCGACCCCGCAGATCGCGTCGATGACCACGGCCGTCATCAGCACGGGCCGCCGGCCGATGCGGTCCGCCAGTCGCCCGAAGAAGAACGCCCCCGCCAGCATGCCGACGAAGAAGAACGTGCCCGTTTGCAGCGCCTGGGGCACGGAGATGCCGAACGTCTTCGCAATCGACGGGGCGCTGAAGCCGATGGACAGCACCTGCATGGCGTCCGCCAGCCACACCAGGCCGAAGATGACAAAGAGCCGGTACTGGAACTTGCCGACGCCCGCGGCCTCGATGGCGCTTTCCAGAGACACCGGGGCGGCCGTAGCGTGGCGGGGGATGTGATCGAGCGTGCTGGTCATGTTGGGGGGAGACTGTCGATGGGAAGGTGTCAGGCCGATCGCTCGGCAGGGGCCCGGCTCAGGCGGCGAACTGCCTGCGGCGGTTGCCCGGTGGTGCGGACGAAGGCGCGCCGCATGCGCTCGCGGTCAGAGAATCCGACTTCCTGCGCGATCACGTCCAGCGAAAGTCGGCCTTTCTCCAGCAGCAGCCTCGCCGCCTCCACGCGCAGGTGTTCCACGGCCTTTGCGGGCGATTGACCGGTCTCCGCGCTGAATGCCCGGCTGAACTGGCGTGGACTGAGCCCGGCGACATCGGCCAGTTCGTCCACCGTCAGCGGATGGCGCAGGTTGGCGTTGGCGTGGTCGATGGCTTTCTGGATCCTGTCGGACTTCGGGTCGAGGTCGAGCAACGTGGAAAACTGCGACTGGCCGCCCGCGCGCCGATGATAGATGACCAGCTTGCGCGCCACCGTGCGCGAGACCTCCGCGCCGTGGTCCTTCTCGATCATGGCGAGCGCCATGTCGATGGTGGCCGTCATGCCTGCGGAAGTCCAGATCGGCCCGTCCACGATGAAAATCTGGTCCTCTTCGACCGCGATCTTCGGGAAGCGGCGCTGCAGGTCATGCGCGAACCGCCAATGGGTGGTTGCGCGCCGGCCATCCAGGACGCCCGCCTGCGCCAGGATGAAGGCGCCCGTGCATGGCGCCGCAATCCGCCTTGCCGTCTTCAGCGAACGGGCGACGAAAGCGGTCAACGCGGCGGAAGTGATGTCGATCTCGACCCCCGAGCCGAACATGACCGTGTCATAGGCGTTGTCGCCGAAGGGCTGCGAATCGACCCGAATGCCGGCCGACGACATCACCAGTCCGCCGGTCTCCGACAGCACCGTCACGTCGTAGGCCCGCTCTTCGAGGACGACGTTGGCCAGCTCGAACGCCGTGACGGCCGCCAGGCCCATCAGATAGAAGTTCGGAAAGACGACGAAACCGATCGTGTGCATGGTGATACCCGGGGTCATGTCCTGAATTGACGGTATATATGACATTTGAGACACGGTCAACGGCGAATATGATCGATATCAACCGCATTTCACCGAGTTGCTCCTATGGATCGTCGACTACTGATACTGGCGCTGGGCATGTTCGCCATGGGCACGGACAACTTCGTCGTCGCCGGCATCTTGCCCGGCGTGGCGGCTTCGTTGCACACATCGATCAGCATGGCCGGCCTGATGGTGACTTGCTACGCGTTGACCTATGCCGTGGCGGCGCCCGTGATGGCCGCCGTGGCGGGCAACTTGCCGAGAAAGCGGCTGCTGGTGACCGCGCTGGGCATTTTCGTGATCGGCAACGCCATCAGCGCGCTCGCTACCGACCTCCAGTGGGTGCTGCTGAGCCGGGTGCTGGCAGGCTTCGGCGCCGCGCTGTTTTCGCCGACCGCATTGGGTGTGGCCGCCGCGCTCGCCGCACCGGAGAAGCGCGGGCGTGCGCTGGCCACGGTCACGGCCGGCCTGACGGGGGCCACGGCGCTGGGCTCGCCACTCGGCACCTTTATCGGCGGATTCGGCGGGTGGCGGGGAACGCTCTGGTTCGTCACGGCGCTCGGTATCGTCGCGATGATCGGCGTCTGGACGATGCTGCCGTCCGTTCCATTGCCAGCGGCCGTCCGGTTGCGGGAGCGGCTTGCTCCCTTGCGTGACAGGCGCGTCGCGCTGACCTTGCTCACGTCACTGTTCGCGTTCGGCGGGTTCCTGATGGTCTACACCTACGCCGGCGTGGTGCTGGCGCGCGTGACGGGTGGCGACGAACGCATTCTGGCTGGGATGTTGCTGGTGTGGGGCGTTGCCGCGACGTTCGGGAACCTCATGGCCGGCCGTCTCGTGGACCGCTTCGAGAGCCGCCACATCATCCACGCGATGCTCTGGGTGGCGATCCTCAACTTCTGTGCGCTGCCGTGGATGGCCGGCCACGCGGCGACGGCCCTGGTTTCGCTGGTCATCTGGGGCATTTGCGGATGGGGGCTCATCGTTCCGCAACAGCATCGGCTCGTCCAGTTGTCCCCGACGACGGCGCCGCTGGTGCTTGCGCTGAACAATACGGCTACCTATACGGGGCTGGCCTGCTCGGGCCTGCTGGGCGGGGTCGTAATCCAGTCGACAGGCGGGCAGTACCTGAGCCTGGTCGCGGCCGTGTTGATCGCCATGGCCTTCGGCTTTGCCATGGCCGCGCATCGAAGTATGGCGAGCCAGCGCCAAGGCATCCGCCCAGCGATGGTCTCCTGACTGCTCGCGAAATTCGCGCTTCACCGGAGCCCCCGCCGCACCAGCGGATTTCGTGATTCTCTCTGCATTTTCGGCCGTCACGGCGCACGCCAGTGACGGCTTTCGCACGTCTTCTCCCGTCTGAAAATTAAAGAATCGTCGATTTATCGGGCGGGCTGTCCTCCCTATGATTCGCTCGATTGCAGCGAAGCGTTCCCGACCACGGCAACACGTCCTGCAAACAGGCTGGCCACATCCGTACGCATGTTCGCAATGTCCAGATTCTCAGTCGTTTTACCTCTGCATAGATTCCTTCATGAAAAGCAAACTCCTCTCCGCCTTGATCATTGGTGGCACCGCAATGGCTTCGCAAATGGCTGCAGCCGCCGACGGTACGATCACCTTCACCGGCAACGTCACGGCGCAGACTTGTGCCATCAATGGTGGCGCTACCAATTTCGTGGTTGCCCTGCCGACCGTGTCGGCGTCCTCGCTCTCCGCAGCGGGCAAGACCGCCGGCCGCACGCCGTTCAGCATCGCGCTGTCGGGCTGCACGCCGACCGCAGGCAATGTGCGCACCTTCTTTGAGGCGGGTCCCAACACCGACGCCTCCACGGGTCGCCTGAACCTCACCGCAGGCGGCGCCCAGCGCGTGCAGATCGGCCTGCAGAACGCCTCGGACGAAACCAACATCAACGTCGGGTTCGCCAATGCCCTGCAAAACTCGAAGTCGGTTCCCCTGGCCTCTGGTGCCGCCACGCTGCGCTACTACGCCCAGTACGTCGCCACCGGCGCGGCAACCGCCGGCGCGGCCAATACCAGCGTGATGTACTCCATCGCCTATCAGTAAAGCCGTATCGGGTGGCGCGGTGTCGCGCCACCTTTTCACCCCTTGTTTCCTGAATACCGCGTGCCATCATGATCACCAACCAGAAAATCCGTTCCGTACTGACCGCAGCCGTGCTCGTGCTGAGCCTGCCTGCCGCGTGGAGCGCTCACGCTTCGGTGGTGATCGGCGGCACGCGTGTGGTGTACAACGCCAACGAAAAAGAAGCGACGATCAAGCTTTCCAATCAGGGAAATGCTCCGGCGCTGACCCAGGCCTGGCTCGACAATGGCGACCCCAAGGCCGCGCCATCTACCGTGGAGGTGCCATTTCTGGTCACTCCGCCCGTGATGCGCATTGATCCGAAGAAGGCGCAGACCCTGCGCATCCTCCATACCGGCGAGCCACTGCCGCAGGACAAGGAGTCGGTGTTCTGGCTCAACGTGCTGGAAATCCCGCCCAAGGCCGAAGCCAGTGGCGCGAACACCAACCATTTGCAGCTCGCGTTCCGCTCGCGCATCAAGATGTTCTATCGCCCCGCAAACCTGAAGGGCAGCGCACTGGACGCTCCGGGGCAGGTGGCCTGGCGGTTGGTGGCATCCGGCAATCAGTTCAGCCTGGAAGCCCGCAATCCGACCTCGTACCACGTTTCCTTTACCGCGCTGGAAGTGAAAGGCAGCGACGGCAAGGTCGCCAGCTTCGATGACGGCGGCATGGTGAACCCGGGCGAAACCCAGGTGTTCCCGCTCAAGGGCGACGTCACGCAGTCCGCAGCCCCCAAGGTCCATTACACCGCCCTCAATGACCATGGCGGAGCGGTCACCGGCGAAGCCGCCGCGACCCACTGAATAGCGGCGCTTGCCGGCGAAGCTGTCGCCGCGCAGGACGCCTCCAACGTATCCCCTTATCTAGCGTTTTTGCGATGCCGCCATACGGCAGGGGATCGGCTTGTCTGAATTTGTGATGAAGATCCCCGTGTCCTACCAAAAACAACCCCTCGCATCCCGTTTCCGCCTGCGTCCGACCATGGTCTCGCTCGCGCTGTTCACCAGCGCCTCGGCGTGGGCGGATGGAATGGCCACCCCTAGCGCTGGGGAGGTTGCCTTCAACGATATCTTCCTGCACCAGCCCGGTCACGGGCGGGTGGATGTCAGCCGCTTCAGCAAGGGGAATGCGGCCGTACCGGGTACGTACCGGGCGGATCTGCATGTCAACGAAGTCTGGCTGGGCCGGACTGAGGTTGTCTTGCGCCAGGCCGGCGCAGCAAACGAGGTGCATCCGTGTTTCGATCGCGCCCTGCTCGAGCGCATCGGCGTGGACCTTGCCGCGCTGACGCCGGAGGCCAATGCGCTACTGGACGATGCCGCTGCCTGCCCGACGCTCGCGCAACTGGTGCCGGACGCTGTCGCGCACTTCGACAGCAGTGAGCAGCGCCTCGATCTGAGCCTGCCGCAAGTTGCCATGAGCCGCCAGCCGCGTGGCTACATCGACCCGAAGTATTGGGATGAAGGTGTGAGCGCAGGACGCCTGCTCTACAACGCCAGCGTTTATCACAATAGCGGGCAGGGTTTTTCCGCCACGCAGGGCTTCGTCGGGCTGAATGGCGGCGTGAACGCGGGCGCATGGCGTTTTCGTCACAACGGCAGCCTGACCCACCACGAACGCACCGGCACCCGCTACCAGGCGACGCAGACGTTTGTCCAGCGCTCGCTTGCTTCCATCAAGAGCCAGCTGGTCTTTGGCGATGCCTACACCGATGGCACCATGTTTGACAGCGTGGGCTTTCGAGGCGTGCAACTGTCGAGCGACGATCGGATGTATCCGGAGTCGCAGCGCGGCTATGCGCCGGTGGTGCACGGCATCGCCAGCAGCAATGCCCGGGTGGAGATCCGCCAGAACGGCAACACGATCTACGAAACCAACGTCGCGGCCGGCGCCTTCGAGATTAACGACCTGTACCCCACCGGCTATGGCGGCGACCTCGAAGTGGTGGTGACGGAGGCCGATGGCAGCGTGCACATCTCGAAGGTGCCCTATGCCGGCGCGGTGAATGCTCTGCGGCCGGGCGTGACCCGCTATGGCGTGGCCGCGGGCCAGTATCGAAGCGCCACAAGCAATGGCAAGCCGCTGATGATGCAGGCCACCGTGCAGCATGGCTTCACCAACCTGATCACAGGCTTTGGCGGGGTGACGGTTGCGCAGGACTATGCGGCCGGCGTGATTGGCGCCGCGCTTAACACCCGCTTTGGTGCGCTGGGCGCGGATATCACCCATGCCTCCACGCGGCTGCGCAACGAGCCGGACCGTCATGGGCAGAGTGTGCGGCTGAGCTTGAGCAAGCTGGTGGAACCCACCAACACCAACCTGACGCTGGCCGCCTATCGGTACTCCACGGGCGGGTATCTCAGCCTCGCGGATGCCGTCGCCCTGGGCGATCTGGACCGGAAAGACATGGGCGTGGCCTTGCACGGCACCCCACGCGGCCGGCTGCAACTGGTGCTGAACCAGGCGCTGCCGGGCGGCTACGGCAACTTCTACGTGAGTGGATCCACCCAGGACTACTGGCGGCGCAACGGCCGCGATACACAGTTCCAGCTTGGCTATAACAACAGCTTCCGGCGGGTCAACTATGGTGTCTCTGCCGCGCGCCAGTTCGACGTGAACACCGCCAGGTGGAACAGTCGCGTGATGCTGAGCCTGGGCGTTCCGCTGGGCAAGGCCACGCAGGCACCGTACTCGACGACCAGCGTACAGACCGGCTCGTCGGGGCCTACCTCGGTGAACCAGTCGGTGACTGGATCGTACGGCGTCGACAACGCATTCAGCTACGGCTTGAATGCCGGGTACACCGGAGGGGGCAGCGCGAGCCATGCCACGAGCGTCGGTGCGAACGCGTCGTATCAGTCGACACTGGCCGCGTTCACGGGCGGTGCCAGCAAGAGCAACACCTATACCCAGGCATCCGCCGGTATCTCGGGCGGCGTTGTTGCCTACAGCGGCGGCGTTGTCCTGACGCCGAGCCTGGGCGACACCCTGGCGATCGTCGAAGCGAAGGGTGCATCCGGTGCGCGGGTCGGGGGCGGCAATGGCTTGCGGGTGGATCCGTGGGGGCGTGCGGTGGTGTCGAGCCTGATGCCGTTTGCCCGAAACGAGGTGGAAATTGATCCCAAGGGCCTGCCGCTGGATGTCGAACTCAAGTCGACGCTGCAACAACTCGCCCCGACCGCCGGCGCAATCGTGAAGGTGTTGTTCGAGACGGCGAACCCCGGCCGGGCCGCCATCCTGCGCGTGCGGACGGCGGATGGCAAGCCGGTGCCGTTCGGCGGGGAAGTGCTCGACGCCGCGGGCGAATCGGTGGGCATGGTGGGGCAGGGCGGGCGAATCATCGTCCGTGGCCTGCAGAGCGATAGCGGCGAGTTGACGGTGGCTTCGGCCGATGGCGCGGGGCAGGCATGTCAGTTCAGCTATCGACTCCCCGCGCTGTCCGATGCGCGCAACGCGATCGGCATCGCCACCGTCGATGCGCAATGCCTGTAGCCGCGCGGCTTCGGCCCGCAATCGCAGCCGGAAAGCCGGAGGCAAATGCCAACAGCGGAGGATTTTTGATGTCAGTCATTACAGCAGCAAAGCTTGGGCGGACGATGGTGATCACCGTGGTGGCATGGCTGGCGCTTGCCCAGGGGCAAGCCCACGCCCAGGGTCTCACGTGTAACAGTCCCAATCCCGCCGTGTTCAATTTCCAGCTACCCGTGGGGACCTTCGCGGTGCCAAGGGATGCGCCGGTTGGCACGCGCATTTCCCCGTGGACCAGCAGACAAACTGCGGGCAGGCAGACGTGGCGATGCACTGTGCCGGCGGACGTGTACATCGGGCCGGCTTATCGGGCAGGGCTGCCGCGGGCCGGGCAACTCCACTATTCCGAGGGCGGGGAGAGTTTTCCGGTCTTCACCACGAATGTCCAGGGGGTTGGACTGGTGATCGGCGTCAATTCAGGGGCTGGGGGCAATTGGTATGGCGGCGATAACGCGAGGCTGCACGGCGTCCCGACAAATTGGGAGGTTGCCGTCGGGACAACAAGCAGTAGCCGCCAACCCATGGGGTTTGGGACGCGAATGAGTTTCGCATTCGTCAAGACCGGGCCGATTACAGCCGGCGCGGTGAATCTTCCGGGTGCTGTCCTGCAGGTCGGCATTGACGCAATGTACGACGGGAATCCGCAAGCCATCGTCGATGTGAGGGCAAGTGGCAGCCCCACCTTCTCCGAAGTGGCCTGTACCACGCCCAATGTCAACGTGAACATGGGCACGCGGTCGCACACGGATTTTCAAGGTGTGGGGTCCGCCGCGCCCGCCACCGCGTTCACCATTGACGTCAACAATTGTCCCGGGGGGCTGAATGGCATCCAGTATCGGGTGGATGCCGTCACCCAGGTACTTAATAGCGCCAATTCAGTGGTGGCCCTCGATGGGAATTCGAACGCGCAGGGCATTGCCGTGCAGTTGCTGGATGGCGCCGGTGCCGTGCTGCCGCTCGGGGTGAATAAGCCATTCACCGGATATAACCGCACGTCTGGCGGAAGCTACAAGATTCCGCTAAAGGCACGCTATTACAAAACTGGCGAAGTAATAAGGGGAGGCACCGCCAATACGGCAATGACCTTCACCATGACTTACCAGTAATGCATCAAAAGCAGGTAAATATGTCAGTGATTAACACAAGAACCCTCCTTCGCACGACAGGAGGCGCCGTGATGGCGTGGTTCGCCCTCGTACAGGGGGAGGCCCAGGCCGTGTCGTGCGACAGTCCCAACCCCTCGGTGTTCAACTTCCAGCTGCCCTCGGGTAACTTCGGGATAGCGCGGGATGTACCGATCGGCGCCCGCATTTCTCCGTGGACAGGCATGCAGAGCATGGGCCGGGAGGTGTGGACCTGCATGCTGGCGGCGTATCGGCCTGCGGGGCCGTACTATCGGTCAACCCTCCAGCAGTCTGGGGTGACATTCATTGAAAATGGCGTGAATTACCATGTCTACAATACCAATCTACAGGGCGTAGGCCTGGTTATCGGTGTGAATTCAGGGACGCGGCGCGAGTGGTATGGCGGTGACAACGCGAAGCCTGTTAGCGTGCCGCCGACCTGGGGCATTACCATGGGGACGACGAATCCCGGCGCGACACGGATGCAATGGGGAACGCGAATGAATTTCGCCTTCGTCAAGACCGGGCCGATCAGGGCCGGCACAGTGAGTCTGCCGGGCAGGGTCGCACAGGCTGGCATCGAGGAGTTCTACAAGCAGCTTCCCATGGCTGGCGTGGATGTCACAGTGAGTGGCAATCCCACGTTCTCCGAGCTTGCCTGCTCAACCCCCAATGTCACGGTGAATATGGGCACGCGCTCGAATATGGATTTTGGGGGGATCGGATCGCCCGCGCCCGCCACGTCGTTCGCCATCGACGTCAACAACTGCCCGGCGGGGATACAAGGCATTCAGTATCGACTGGATGCTGTCACGCGGGTTCTCGACGCCGCGAAATCGATCGTGGCGCTCGACAGCAACTCAACCGCGCGGGGCGTTGGCGTGCAATTGCTGGATAACGCCGGCGCCATACTGCCGCTCGGAGCGAACCGATCATTTACTGGCTATAGGCCCACGGCCGGCGGAAGCTACCGGATTCCCTTGAGGGCCCGCTATCACCAGACCGCCTGGGCGATAACCGGCGGAACTGCGAATACGGCGATGACCTTTACCATGACTTACCAATAGCGCGCGGCGGGAACGTGTGGCACGCCACGTAGCCGTGGCGGTGCGGCCTGTTATGCTCTGGACGTGACATCTCGTCGATAGGCCCCAATCCCCGTGCCGCGCCTGACCCCGAATCAATACCGACTGCTGTTCTCGATCTGCGCGGTGGCCGTGCTGGTCCTGTCACTGCTGCCGCTCTCGGTGCCGCAACCTACCACGGGCTGGGACAAATCCAACCATCTTCTCGCCTTCGGGGTGCTCGCGCTGCTTGGCGTGCGCGCCTGGGCCGGCCGCATGGCGGCGGTGCTGGCCGGCCTGATGGCCTATGGCGTGCTGATCGAATGGCTGCAAGGCATGACGGCGACCCGCTCGTCCGACTGGCATGACCTGATCGCCGACGCCGCCGGGCTGGCGCTGGGCCTGCTGGTGCATGCCGCACTGACGCGGGTCTGGCCCAGTCTGTCGGCCCATGGGAATGAGCCCCGGGCCTGACGCGCGCCGGGGTCAGTTATCGAGCGATTCCAGCGTGTAGCTTGCGCCGGCATCCTGACCGAGCAAATCCACCAGCAGCGGCATCGCCTCCTCGATCGTCTCCTTCAGCCGCCATGGCGGGTTGACGATGAACATCCCGCTGCCATGCAGGCCGAGCCCGCCTTCCACCGGATGCTTCACAGTCAGCGTCACATGCAGCCAACTCTTCAGCGGCAGGCGCATCAGCTGCGCCGGCAGTTGGATCGACTCGCGCCGCTGCACCTGCGGATACCAGATCGCATAAACGCCAGTTGCAAACCGTTCGAGGCTGTCTTCCAGGGCCTGCACGGTACGCGCGTAGTCCTGTTTGTCTTCGTATGAGGGGTCGATCAGCACCAGCGCGCGGCGCGGCGGCGGCGGCAGGATGGCCTTGATGCCATTGAAGCCGTCGCCGTCGTAAAGCATGACCTTGCGGCCCGCGCCGCGGAAATTGTCGCGCAGCACCTGGATCTCGGTACTGTGCAGCTCGAACAGCCGCAGGCGGTCCTGATCGCGCAGCATCTGCCAGGCCAGCCATGGCGAACCCGGGTAGTGACGCAGGTTGCCGTCCGGGTTCTGGGCGCGCACCTGGTCCAGGAATTCGTCCAGGAACGGGGGCAGGGTCTGGCCATCGGCGGCAGCCTGCCAGATGCGCGAAATGCCGGTTTCGAACTCGGCCTTCTTCTGCGCGTAGGCGTGGTCCAGCGCGTAGAGGCCGGCGCCGGCATGGGTGTCGATGTACCAGAACGCCTTGTCCTTCTGCGTCAGGTGCTCCAGCAACTGGACCACGACGGCGTGCTTGAGGACATCGGCATGGTTGCCGGCATGGAAGGCGTGGCGATAACTGAGCATGATGAGGCGGGATAAAGCGGGATGACGGCGCGCAAGCGTCGGCGAAAAAAGCGTGGGCGGGCGCGTGGCGCGAAGGGCGCTATGCTACCATCCGCCGCCCCCGGAAGCCCGTTTTACGGCCCGTTCCTGCGGCTGTTGCCGTCCGAAGTGTCCCGTCCGCCGATGCCTGCCATGCCGCGTGCCCTCGAGTCCGCCGAGCCGATCCTCTCCCCCGACGGCATTCCCTTTTCGCCACGTTACGACGACGTCTATCACAGCACGGAAGGCGGGCTGACGGAGGCGCATCACGTGTTCCTGGGTGGCAATGGTCTGCCCGGCAACTGGGCGGGGCGCGACCAGTTCGTGATCGTGGAAACCGGATTCGGGCAAGGGATGAACTTCCTCGCCACCTGGCAGGCCTGGCGCGACGATCCGCACCGCTGCCGTCGGCTTCACTTCGTTTCCGTTGAAAAACATCCATTTACGCGCGATGGACTGGCGGCGCTGCATGCCGGACTCGGCGATTTGCTACCGCTCGCCGAACCGCTGCAAGCGGCCTGGCCCGATGCGCTGCCGGGCTTGCATCGACTCGAATTCGAAGGCGGTGCGGTCACGCTGACGCTGGCGCTGGGCGATATCGACGCAATGCTGCCCAAGCTCGCGCTCGGCGGCGATGCGTTCTATCTCGATGGGTTCTCCCCCTCCCGCAACGCGGACATGTGGTCCGAAACCGTCTTCCGGGGGGTATCCCGGCTGGCCCGGCCCGGCGCCACGCTCGCTACGTATACAGCGTCCGGTTCGGTGCGGCGCGGCTTGCAGGCAGTCGGGTTTGAGGTCGACAAGGCGCCCGGTTTCGGCGGCAAGCATGACATGACAGTGGCGCGCTTCGCCCCGGCCTGGAAGAACCGGCGCCATGCCCCCACGCCCGCTGCGGAGTGGCGAGAACGTCACGCTATTGTGATCGGCGCGGGGTTGGCCGGCTGCGCGGTCACAGAGCGGCTGGCAGCACGCGGCTGGCGCGTGACGCTGTTCGACGCCCATGATGGCCCGGCGCGCCAGACCTCCAGCCATCGCGCGGCGGCCATGCACGCCCATGTGTCGCCCGACGAAAGCCAGCTGTCCCGGCTCTCGCGCGCCGGCAATCTTCATGCGCTGCGCGCGTGGACGGCCCTCGCGGCGGCGGGGCACCCGGTGAACTGGCACGGCTGCGGCGTGCTCCAGATCGGGGAGGGTGATGCCGATAGTGCGGCCCAGCAGGCGGCGCTGGCCACCCTGGGCTTCCCCGAATCGTTCGTCAGGTGGATGGACCCCACCGAAGCGGCTGTGCGCCACGATGCCACGGTGGCGCGCGGCGGGCTCTGGTTCCCGCGTGGCGGATGGGTGGCGCCGCCCGACATCTGCCGCGCCCAACTCGACAAGGCCGGCGCGGCCCTGGATGCGCGGTTCAACTGCCGGGTGGCCGCGATCGAATATGTGGATGGCGCCTGGCAGGCGAGGGCGGCCGATGGCAGCGTGCTGGCTGAGGCGCCGGTCCTGGTGCTGGCCAACGCCCATGAGGCCGAACGGCTCGTCTCCAACCGTTTTCTGGCCCTGCGCCGGGTGCGTGGACAGCTGACCGATCTCTCCCCGGCGCAGGTCGCGGCGATGGGTCGCTGGCCCGACTGCGTGGTGACCGGGGGCGGCTACCTGCTGCCGCAGGCCCCGGAGGGCGGGGCGCGCATCGGCTCGAGCTATGACGCTGACGAAGGCCCGCTGGCCGAGCGTCCCGAGGTCCACGCCGCCAACCTGGAGCGCCTCGCCACGCTGCTGCCGGACCGTGCCGCCGACATCGCCCATCTCGAGCCCGCGCAGTTGACCGGCTACGTCGGCGTGCGCACCGTGACGCACAACCGCCTGCCGCTGATCGGCCCCCTCGCGGATGAGGCGCAGGCGCTGGCCCGGTCCGGGCCACTGCGCGGCGCCCACCTGCGGGACCTGCCCCGGATGCCGGGGCTCTACGCGGCACTTGCGTATGCGTCGCGCGGCCTCACATGGGCCGCACTGGGCGCGGAGTTGATTGCCAGCCAGATCGAGGGCGAACCGTTGCCCATCGAGTCGGATCTGGCCGATGCCGTCGACCCCGCCCGGCTGCTGCTGCGGGCGCTGCGGCACGGCAACATGGCGGACGCGCCGGCTATCGATCCCGGGGCGGCCTCGGACGCGTCAGGGTAAAAACTGCCGGAAGCGAACAAAAACCGTGCGATAATCCCCGTTTTCCGTTTGCGCGGAAGCCCTTCGTTCGCGTCGGGATTCCGTAGGTTTCACTGGCCGCGGCCAGGCCGGTGCGCAGGCGGTTGCGCTTAAAACTACATTTCTGGATTGGATTAACGACCATGTCGAACGTCATTGAAAACCTCGGCAAGCTGGACCGTAAGGTAACCCTGGCTATTCCCAAGGCCGAAGTGCAGAAGGAAACCCAGGAACGCCTGGTGCGCCTGTCGAAGACGGTGAAGATGTCCGGCTTCCGCCCGGGCAAGGTGCCGATGAAGATGGTCGAGAAGCAATATGGCCAGCAGGTCGAGTTCGAAGTGCGCTTCGACAAGGCCGCCCGCAAGTTCTTCGACATCACGCAGGCCCAGGACGTGAAGGTTGCCGGCCAGCCCAAGTTCGACCTGAAGGCCGACGGCGTGTCGGAAGACGAAGTGGCGTTCGAAGCCACCTTCGAGGTGTACCCGGAAGTCAAGCTGGGCGACCTGGCCACGGCTGAAGTGACCCGTACCCAGACGGAAATCGGCGACGCCGAGATCGACAAGACCATCGACATCCTGCGCAAGCAGCGCGTGCACTACCACGTGCGCGGCGAAGCCGGCGCCCATGGCGACGGTGGTGCCGATGACGCCGCCAAGAATGGCGACCGCGTGACGCTGGACTTCGTCGGCAAGATCGACGGCGTGGAATTCCCTGGCGGCAAGGCCGATGACTTCGCATTCGTGCTGGGCGAAGGCCGCATGCTGCCCGAGTTCGAGCAAGCCGCGCTGGGCCTGAAGCTGGGCGAGAGCAAGACGTTCCCGCTGGCCTTCCCGGCCGACTACCACGGCAAGGAAGTGGCCGGCAAGACTGCCGAGTTCACGATCACGCTGAAGAAGGTGGAGTGGGCGCACCTGCCGGAAGTGGACGACGGCTTCGCGAAGTCGCTCGGCATCGCTGACGGCAGCGTCGAGAAGATGCGCGCCGACATCCGCGAAAACCTCGAGCGCGAAGTCAAGCGCCGCACGCACGCCATGCTGAAGGATCAGGTCATGGAAGCGCTGCTGAAGGTGAGCGAGCTGGACGTGCCCAAGGCCCTGATCGAACAGGATCAGGAACGCCTGGTGGAAATGGCCCGCCGCGACCTCGAGCAACGTGGCATGCCGAACGCCAAGGACATGCCGATTCCGGCCGAGATGTTCACCCAGCAGGCCGAGCGCCGCGTAAAGCTGGGCCTGATCCTGGCCGAGATCGTCAAGGCACACGGCCTGCAGGCCAAGCCGGAGCAGATCAAGACGGAAATCGAGGACTTCGCGAAGAGCTACGAAGACCCGAAGGAAGTCATGCGCTGGTACTACGGCGACCAGCAACGCCTGGCGGAAATGGAAGCCTACGTGCTCGAAAACAACGTGGTAAATTTCGTGTGCGACAAGGCCAAGGTCACGGACAAGTCGGTGTCGTTCGAGGAACTCACCGCCGAGACCAACGCGCAGCAAGCCTGAGCGTTCGCATGACCGGATCGCGCCGCACGAATTGCGCGGCGCGCCCCGGTTGCGCGGCATCCGGCTTGGCGCGCAAATGCTGGCCGGGGCCGATTGGCGCATTCCCTGAATACCTGGAGAACCTGCATGACCCGCAATGATTTGCTTGACCGTCTCGCCACGACGCAGGCCTCTGCTCTGGAAACCCAGGGTCTTGGGCTGGTGCCGATGGTCGTCGAGCAGTCCGGCCGGGGCGAGCGCGCGTATGACATCTACTCGCGCCTGCTCAAGGAGCGCGTGGTGTTCATGGTCGGCGAAGTGAACGACCAGACCGCAAACCTGGTCGTGGCCCAGCTGCTGTTCCTCGAGAGCGAGAATCCGGATAAGGACGTGTCGCTGTACATCAACTCGCCCGGCGGTTCGGTATCCGCCGGCCTGGCGATCTACGACACGATGCAGTTCATCAAGCCCGACGTGACCACGCTCTGCATGGGCATGGCGGCGAGCATGGGCGCCTTCCTGCTGGCGGCTGGCGCCAAGGGCAAGCGCAGCGCGCTGCCGAACTCGCGCATCATGATCCACCAGCCGCTGGGCGGCGCGCGTGGCCAGGCCTCGGACATCGAGATCCAGGCGCGCGAGATCCTGTACCTGCGTGAGCGCCTGAACAGCATCCTGTCGGAAGTGACCGGCCAGCCCGTCGAGAAGATTGCCCGCGACACCGATCGCGACAACTTCATGAGCGGCGACCAGGCCGTGGACTACGGTCTGATCGACAAGGTCATCTCGCGCCGCGGTTGAGCCGACGCCGGTGTGTCGGAGCGGGCGGCCCACGGCCCTGCGCCGGGGCTCCCGCCACACAGCCTGCGCCAAATGACGCAGGCTACACCGGAACGAGGCTGTGCGCCTCGTTTTTGCGTTTTGCCCCACACGCCGGGGAAGCCGCCGACTGCGCCAATTGTTTTGGCGTATGATGCGTTTAATGCGTTTCCCGTGGGGCTCTCCCGCCGTGCGGGGACCACACTGCTAATGTGACTGATTCCTATGGCGGACAAAAAAGGTTCATCCAGCGAGAAGCTTCTGTATTGCTCGTTCTGCGGCAAGAGCCAGCACGAGGTCAAGAAGCTCATCGCGGGCCCGTCGGTGTTCATTTGCGACGAATGCATCGACCTGTGCAATGAAATCATCCGTGACGAGGCCGCCGCGACCGATAAGGACGCCACGGCCGCCACGCGTTCGGACCTGCCCACGCCCCACGAAATCCGCGAAAGCCTGGATCAGTATGTGATCGGGCAGGAGCAAGCCAAGAAGATCCTGGCGGTAGCGGTGTACAACCACTACAAGCGTCTCAAGCATCTTGGCAAGAAGGATGACGTCGAACTCTCCAAGAGCAATATTCTGCTGATCGGGCCGACCGGCTCGGGCAAGACATTGCTCGCGCAGACGCTGGCCCGGCTGCTGAACGTCCCGTTCGTGATCGCCGACGCCACCACGCTGACCGAAGCCGGCTACGTGGGCGAGGACGTCGAGAACATCATCCAGAAGCTGCTCCAGAACTGCAACTACGAGGTCGAGAAGGCCCAGCGCGGCATCGTCTACATCGACGAAATCGACAAGATCTCGCGCAAGTCCGACAACCCGTCCATCACGCGCGACGTGTCGGGCGAGGGCGTGCAGCAGGCGCTGCTGAAGCTGATCGAGGGCACGATGGCCTCGGTGCCGCCGCAAGGCGGGCGCAAGCACCCGAATCAGGACTTCCTGCAGGTGGACACCACCAACATCCTGTTCATTTGCGG
The DNA here is from genome assembly GCF_056395265.1 of Cupriavidus sp. 10L43_2. Taxonomy (NCBI): domain Bacteria; kingdom Pseudomonadati; phylum Pseudomonadota; class Betaproteobacteria; order Burkholderiales; family Burkholderiaceae; genus Cupriavidus; species Cupriavidus sp. 10L43_2. The sequence continues at coordinate 320,991 of NZ_JBFTJE010000002.1, read as the reverse complement.
CGGCGCGTTCGACGGCCTGGAAAAGGTCATCATGCAGCGCTCGGACAAGACCGGCATCGGTTTTGCGGCCCAGGTGCAGAGCAAGGAAGAACGTGATGTCAGCGAGGTGCTGCCCCAGACCGAGCCGGAAGACCTGATCAAGTTCGGCCTGATTCCGGAGCTGATCGGCCGCCTGCCGGTGGTGGCCACGCTGGCCAAGCTGGACGAGGCCGCGCTGATGCAGATCCTGGTCGAGCCCAAGAATGCACTGCTCAAGCAGTACCAAAAGCTGCTGGCGATGGAAGGTGTGGAGCTGGAGATTCGTCCGGCCGCGCTGTCCGCCATCGCACGCAAGGCCATCCGTCGCAAGACGGGGGCACGCGGTTTGCGTTCCATCCTGGAACAGTCGCTGATGGACGTCATGTACGACCTCCCGAACTACAAGGGCGTGCAAAAGGTGGTGATCGATGAAAATACGATCACCGGCGATGCACCGCCGCTGCTCATGTACGAAGAGCAGCAGCCCAAGGTTGCGGGGTCCAACTGACGAACGCGCCGGCCTACGTGGTGCATGCCACACCGGCTTAAAAATCAAGCGGCCGTTCGCCTGAAAGCGAACGGCTTTTTTTCTTCAATTCGACGATACGAACGGGAGGAAACGCGGGTATGCTGTTTCAGAGTGGGTCACAGGTGCTTTGCGCGGCACTTTTTCGCGCGGCATGACGGCACAAAGAATCGGGGGCGGTACCTTGCAATCGATTCCCGTGACCCTATTTACGCCTTAAATGACTGACTGGGGAAAATGATGTCCGGAACACAACTCCTCCCGGCTGAGCCGATTCGCCTCCCACTGTTGCCGCTGCGCGACGTGGTGGTGTTTCCGCACATGGTGATCCCGCTGTTCGTGGGTCGCCCGAAGTCCATCAAGGCGCTTGAGACTGCGATGGAGTCGGGCAAGAGCATCATGCTCGTGGCCCAGAAGACGGCTGCCAAGGACGAGCCGACGGCTGACGACCTGTACGAGGTTGGCTGCATCGCGAATATCCTGCAAATGCTGAAGCTGCCCGACGGTACCGTGAAGGTGCTCGTGGAAGGCACGCAACGCGCGAATATCACCGAGGTGAGCGAGGACGATTCGCACTTCATGTGCGAAGCCGTGCCTGTGCCGCCCGCGCCGGTCGAATCCGCCGAGACCGAGGCCCTGCGCCGCGCAATCGTGTCGCAGTTCGACCAGTATGTGAAGCTGAACAAGAAGATCCCGCCCGAGATCCTGACGTCGCTGTCGGGCATCGATGAAGCTGGTCGTCTGGCCGATACCATCGCCGCGCACCTGCCGATCAAGCTCGAGCAGAAGCAGAAGATCCTCGAGATGGTCAATGTGACCGAGCGTCTCGAGAGCCTGCTCTCGCAGCTCGAAGGCGAGATCGACATCCTGCAGGTGGAAAAGCGCATCCGTGGCCGCGTGAAGCGCCAGATGGAAAAGAGCCAGCGCGAGTACTACCTGAACGAGCAGGTCAAGGCGATTCAGAAGGAACTGGGCGAGGGCGAGGAAGGCGCCGACCTTGAGGAGCTGGATAAGCGCATCAAGGCCGCACGCATGCCCAAGGAGGCCAAGAAGAAGGCCGACGCCGAGTTCAAGAAGCTCAAGCTGATGTCGCCGATGTCGGCCGAAGCCACCGTCGTGCGCAACTACATCGACACGCTGGTCAACCTGCCGTGGCGCAAGAAGAGCAAGGTCAACAATGACCTCGCGAACGCCGAGCGCGTGCTTGACGAAGACCACTATGGCCTGGAGAAGGTCAAGGAACGGATTCTCGAGTACCTCGCAGTGCAACAGCGCGTGGACAAGGTGAAGGCGCCGATCCTGTGCCTGGTCGGCCCCCCCGGTGTGGGCAAGACCTCGCTCGGGCAGTCGGTGGCACGCGCCACGAACCGCAAGTTCGTGCGCATGGCACTGGGCGGCGTGCGTGACGAGGCCGAGATCCGCGGCCACCGCAGGACCTATATCGGCTCGATGCCGGGCAAGATCCTGCAGAGCCTGTCGAAGGTTGGCGTGCGCAATCCGCTGTTCCTGCTCGACGAGATCGACAAGATGGGCATGGACTTCCGTGGTGACCCGTCGTCGGCGCTGCTCGAGGTGCTGGACCCGGAACAGAACCACACGTTCCAGGACCACTACATCGAGGTGGACTTCGACCTGTCGGACGTGATGTTCGTGGCGACGTCGAACTCGCTGAACATCCCGCCGCCGCTGCTGGACCGTATGGAAGTGATTCGCCTCTCGGGCTACACCGAAGACGAGAAGGTGAACATCGCCACGCGCTACCTGCTGCCCAAGCAGATCAAGAACAATGGTCTGAAGGTTGGCGAGATCGACATCACCGAAGCGGCCATCCGCGACATCATCCGCTACTACACCCGGGAAGCCGGTGTGCGGTCGCTGGAACGCGAGGTGTCGAAGATCGCGCGGAAGGTGGTCAAGCTGCTGCTCCTGAAGAAGGAATCGGGCGCGGTGAAGGTCGATTCGGAGAACCTGGACAAGTTCCTGGGCGTGCGCAAGTACGACTTCGGCCTGGCCGGCAAGGAAAACCAGGTGGGCCAGGTGACCGGCCTCGCGTGGACCGAGGTGGGCGGCGATCTGCTGACCATCGAAGCCGCCATCATGCCGGGCAAGGGCAACATCACGCGTACCGGCTCGTTGGGCGATGTGATGAAGGAATCGGTCGAAGCTGCGCGTTCGGTGGTGCGTTCGCGGGCACGTCGCCTGGGGATCACGGATGAGATGTTCGAGAAGCGCGACATCCACATCCACGTACCCGAAGGCGCCACGCCCAAGGATGGTCCGTCGGCCGGCGGGGCGATGACGACTGCACTCGTGTCGGTGCTGACCGGCATTCCGGTGCGGGCGGACGTGGCCATGACTGGCGAGATCACGCTGCGCGGCGAAGTGCTGCCGATCGGCGGTCTCAAGGAGAAGCTGCTGGCGGCCCATCGTGGCGGCATCAAGCTGGTGCTGATCCCCGAGGAGAACGTCAAGGATCTCGCCGAGATTCCGGACAACGTGAAGAACGCCATCGAGATCGTGCCGGTCCGCTGGATCGACAAGGTGCTGGAGCTGGCACTCGAGCGCAAGCCCGAGCCGCTGGCCGAGGAAGAGGCCAAGCCCGCCGAGGTGGCGGACAAGGCCAAGGCCACGGTCGAGATGATTCATCACTGATTGACCGAGCGCTGTCAGGAAGATGCCGCGGGGTTCCCCCGCGGCATTTTTTTTTTGCGCGGCCGGGGTTGGCAACGCGGAAAGTCTCGTATTACAATCGCGGCCTCGCAACGCAAACAGCGGCAGCCAGGCAGTAACCGCCGAGTCGTGCGAAGCGAGATTACCCAGCGGGCGCGCAAGCCCGCGATGGTCTAGTGGGTGCTTAGCTCAGTTGGTAGAGCGGCGCCCTTACAAGGCGTAGGTCGGGGGTTCGAGCCCCTCAGCACCCACCACTTCACCATCCCAAGGGAACCCACGCAGGAGTGGTAGTTCAGTTGGTTAGAATACCGGCCTGTCACGCCGGGGGTCGCGGGTTCGAGTCCCGTCCACTCCGCCAAGCAAAATCGCCCGCGCATGCGGGTTTTTTTGTATCTGTTGTCTTCCCAGCCATTCCCCGCTTACGTGACGCTGCCGCATCAGCAAATGACGGTTTCGCGCCCGGCACCTGCTAGAATCGCGGAGTTTGTCTTCGTGCCAACCCCTTACCAGAATCAGCATGCTTGATTTCGTACGCAACAACCGGCGCCTGATGCTTTTGCTGCTGCTGGTGCTTGTCTTCCCGTCGTTCGTATTCTTCGGCGTGGAAAGCTATTCGCGCTTCATGGATACCTCGCACGACGTCGCCAAGGTCGATGGTCGCGCAATCACCGTGCAGGAAGTGGACAACGTGGTGCGCGACCAGAGCGAGCGCATGCGCCAGATGCTGGGCAATCAGTACGATCCGCGCATGTTCGAAGGTGCTGCCGCGCGCCAGTCCGTGGTGAACCAGCTGATTCTGCAGCGCGTGGTGTCCGACGCCACCGCCAAGAAGAATCTGACGGTGTCCGATGCCCAGGTGGCGGCAGCCATCCAGAACATCCCGGCCATCGCCCAGCTGAAGACGGCGGACGGCAAGTTCGACGACAAGGCCTACATCCAACTGCTGGCCACGCAGGGCATGACGCCCGAGCAGTTCGATGCGCGCCTGCGCTTCGAACTGGCCACGCAGCAGCTTGGCGGCGCCGTGGGGACCACGGCGTTCGTGCCGAAGTCGCTGCTGGACCGCCTGATCGCCGTGCGCGACCAACAGCGTGACGTGCAGACGCTGACGATCAAGCCGGCTGATTTCACGTCCAAGGTCACGGCTGACGCCGCCGCGCTGAAGGCCTACTACGACGCGCATGTGTCGGCCTACACCACGCCGGAACAGGCGAAGGTGGAGTACGTGGTGCTGTCCGGCGACTCCCTGGCCGCGAGCCAGACCGTGACGCCGGAAGAGCTCAAGTCCTACTACGAGAGCAACATCGCGCGTTTCCGGACCGACGAGCAACGCCGTGCGAGCCACATCCTGATCTCAGCGCCCAAGGACGGCAAGGAAGCCGACCGCAAGGCCGCGAAGGACAAGGCCACCAAGCTGCTGGAAGACCTGCGCAAGCATCCTGAGACGTTCGCCGACGTGGCGAAGAAGCAGTCGCAGGATCCGGGTTCGGCGGAGAAGGGCGGCGACCTCGGCTTCATGGGCCGCGGCGCGCTGGTCAAGCCGTTCGAGGACGCCATGTACGCGCTCAAGGACGGCCAGATCAGCGATGTGGTGGAAACCGACTACGGCTACCACATCATCAAGCTGACCGGCATCAAGGCGGCCGAGACGCAGCCGCTCGAGGCCGTGCGCCCCGAACTGGAAGCCGAACTCAAGAAGCAACTGGCGAGCAAGAAGTACACGGAGCTGGCCGATGCCTTCGGCAACACCGTCTACGAGCAGTCCGAAAGCCTCAAGCCGGCCGCCGACAAGTTCAAGCTGACGATCCAGACCGCCGACAACGTCACCCGCACGCCGAACCTGGCGCTGGGCGCGCAGAACCCGCTCAACAATGAGAAGGTGCTGAAGGCCCTGTTCAGCGACGACGCGCTCAAGAACAAGCGCAACACCGAAGCGGTGCAGGTGGGCCCGACCACGCTGGTGGCGGCACGTATCGTCGACTATCGCCCGGCGACCGCGCGTAAATTCGAGGACGTGGAAGCCCAGGTGCGCCAGGCCTACGTCGCCCAGCAGGCTGCCGAACTGGCCCGCAAGGATGGCGAAGCCAAGCTCGAAGCGTTGAAGAAGGCCGACAGCGCTGCCGGCTTCGGCCAAGCTGTGACGGTGTCGCGTACCAAGGCAGACGGCCTGTCGCCGAAGGCGGTCGAGGCCATCATGCGCGCCGACACGACCAAGCTGCCCGCTGTGGTCGGCGTGGACCTCGGTGCGGATGGTTATGCGATCTATCGCATCGGCAAGGTCAGCTCGCCGACCCAGGCGAACCCGGGCCAGCGCGACGCCGAGTCGCAACAGCTGGCCCAACTGGCCGGCCAGGCCGAACTCGCCGCCTACTATGAAACGCTGAAGGCGCGGGCGAAGGTCAAGATCCTGCGTCCGATCACGGCCACCGACGTACCGGCCAGCGAAGGCGCAGCGCAGTAACCGGCGCGGCTTGCCAGCAAAAAACCCCTGCGGTCAGCGACCAGCAGGGGTTTTTTGTTTGGGGAGGAAGATCTCAGCGCTTTTTCGCCGGCGCTTTCAGCAGCGGCTGCAACTGCGGCCAGACATTGTCGAGCAGCGTGGCCTGGGCGGCGGAGGTGGGATGAATGCGGTCGTCCTGGAACCACTCGGGCCGGGCGATCACCTTGTCGAGGAAGAACGGCACCAGACTCACGCGGTACTCGCTGGCCAGCTTGCTGTAGAGCGCGAAGAAGCGCTCGGTATAGTCGGGGCCGTAGTTCGGCGGAATCCGCATGCCGACCAGCACCACGCCGGCGCCCGCCTGGCGCGCCGCCGTCAGCATGCCGCGCAGGTTGGTTTCTGTGGATTGCAGGGACAGACCGCGCAGGGCATCGTTGGCGCCAAGCTCCACGACCACCACGGCCGGCTTGTGCCGGGCGAGCAGGTCCGGCAGGCGCGTCTTGCCGCCCGACGTGGTCTCGCCGCTGATGCTGGCATTGACGACGCTATAATCGAGGCGCTCCTTGTGCAGGCGGTCCTGCAGCAGGCTGACCCAGCCGGTGCCGCGCGCGATGCCGTACTCGGCCGACAGGCTGTCGCCAAGCACCAGCACCGCGGGCGCAGCGGTGGCAGCCGGTTTCGCGGCCGTTGGCCTGGCCTGAGTTTGGGCCTGAGCCTGGGCGCCGGCCGGCAGCGCCGCCATCAACATCGCCGCGCCCAGCATCGCACCGCACGCCGCCAGCGCCCTGGGGCGCCAACCGTATCCAATCCTCTCGCTCATGTCCTCTTCCATTCTCGCTGTCGAGTCACTCGGAAAGACCGTTGCCGACACGACAGGTTCGCTGACGATTTTGCACGACGTCTCGTTTTCCGTCACGCCGGGCGAAACGCTGGCCATCGTCGGCGCGTCCGGCTCGGGAAAATCCACGCTGCTGGGGCTGCTGGCGGGCCTGGACCTGCCCAGCACGGGCTCGGTGCGGCTGCACGGCCAGGATCTGTTCACGCTCGATGAAGACCAGCGCGCCGCGCTGCGTGGCCGGCACGTGGGCTTCGTGTTCCAGTCGTTCCAGTTGGTGGGCCACCTGACAGCGCTCGAAAACGTGATGCTGCCGCTCGAGTTGCGCGGCGAGACCGACCGCGTGCGCGAGCGTGCCACGGAAATGCTCGTGCGCGTGGGCCTGGGCAAGCGCCTGACCCACTATCCGCGCACGCTTTCCGGTGGTGAGCAGCAGCGCGTGGCGCTGGCGCGGGCGTTCGTCGCCCGGCCGGACATCCTGTTCGCCGATGAGCCGACCGGCAGCCTCGACACGAGCACCGGCGAGGCCGTGATCGCGCTGATGTTCGAGCTGAACCGCAATGCCGGGTCCACGCTGGTACTGGTCACGCACGACCGCTCCGTGGCGGCGCGCTGCGCCCGCATCCTGACCATCGACGCCGGCCGCGTGGCCAGCGACGAGTGGATGGGCACCGAAGTCTGACGCTCCGGCGGGCGCGGCGTCAGCCGCGCGCCAGCACGGGGCGCGCGCGGGCGATCAGCGCCGCCGTGGACGCATCGTGCGTAGCCTGGGCGCTGCCATTGAGTTCGGCCTCGATCGGGCGCGCAAGGATCTTGCCCAGCTCCACGCCCCACTGGTCGAACGAATTGATATTCCACACCACGCCCTGCACGAACGTGCGGTGCTCGTAGAGCGCGATCAGCGCGCCGAGCACATGCGGCGTCAGGTCTTCCATCAGCAGCGTGTTGCTCGGGCGGTTGCCCTCGAACACCATGTGGGGCAGGCGGTCCTCGTCGGTCATGCCGGCCGCGCGTAGCTCCTCGGCGCTGCGCCCGCGCATCAGCGCCTCGGCCTGCGCGAAGCAGTTGGCCAGCAGCTTGGCATGATGGCCGGGCAGGCTGCGCGGCGGCACCAGCGGTGCCACGAAGTCGACCGGCACGATCTGCGAACCCTGGTGAATCATCTGGAAGTAGGCGTGCTGGCCATTGGTGCCGGCCGTGCCCCAGACCACGGGCGAGGTCTGCACGTACGCCGGCTGGCCGTCCAGCTGGACCGACTTGCCGTTGCTCTCCATTTCCAGCTGCTGCAGGAACGCCGGGAACAGTTCGAGCGAGGTCGAGTACGGCGCCATGCAGCTGGTTGGCATGCCGAAGAAATTGCGATACCAGATGCCCAGCATCGCCATCACCACGGGCATGTTGCGCGCCAGCGGGGCGGTGCGGAAGTGATCGTCCATGGCGCGCGCGCCGAGCAGCAGGTCGTCGAAGGCATCAAAGCCCACGGCCAGCGCGATCGACAGGCCCACTGAAGACCACAGCGAGAAGCGGCCGCCAATCCAGTCCCAGAATTCGAACATGTTGGCGGGGTCGATGCCAAACTCGGTCACGGCCTCGCGATTGGTGGACACCGCCACGAAATGCCGCGCGAGCTGGTTCTCGGGAACGCCGTTGCGCAGGAACCAGTCGCGCATGCTGCGCGCGTTGGCCATGGTCTCGAGCGTGGTGAAAGTCTTGGAACAGACGATGACCAGCGTGCGCGCCGGGTTCAGTCGGACGAGCGTTTCGGCCAGTTCGGTGCCGTCTACGTTGGAGACGAAGTGGATGCGCGGCCCGGTCTGGTCGCCCAGGTGCGCCAGCGCGCGGCAGACCATGCGCGGGCCGAGGTCAGACCCGCCGATGCCGATGTTGACGACATCGGTGATGGTCTGGCCCGTGGAACCGGTCCAGGCGCCGCCGCGTACGCGTTCGGAAAAGTCCTGCATACGGCAGCGCACGTCATGGATGGCCGGCATCACGGAGACGCCATCGACCTTGAACGGCGCATCGGGCAGCGCGCGCAGCGCCACGTGCAGGGCGGCACGGTCTTCGGTGGTGTTGATGTGTTCGCCCGCGAACATGGCGTCCCGGCGCTGCGTCACGCCGGCTTCCTCGGCCAGCTTCATCAGCAGCGCGAAGGTTTCGAACGTGATGCGGTTCTTGGAGTAGTCCAGGTACAGGCCGGCGGCTTCCAGCGAGAAGTCCTCGACCCGCCGGGCGGCTTCGACTTCGGCAAACCAGTCCTGCATCGGCGTATGGCGGATGGCGTCGTGGTGTTGGCGAAGGGCGGTCCAGGCGTGGAGTTCAGTCGGCATGCGGTGTTCGGTTTGTCTCAGGGGGGCAAACGCCCGGCGTGGCGGGCAGCGGTAGTATATCGCCGGAATTTGGCGGTACATGCGCGGTAACGGACGGATCTTTCCCGTCTTTTGTTCCGATTGCGTCACCAAGGGCGGATGGGCGGACGCACACGCTACCTTAGCAGCCATGGCGTCCGTGTTTTATCGGACATTGTCCGACGTGGTGCGTTCCCCTGCTGCCCTCAAGTGCGGGGACGGGCGCGTGCCGCGAGCCGGCCCGCCACACGGCGCAGCAACGGCTCGCCGCCGGCCACGCAGACGCCGCCCACGCAGATCACGGCGATGCCGAGCGCGGTGGTCCAGTCCGGCAACTGCCCGAATGCGAAGTACCCGACCACCGTGGCCGAGAAGATCTGCAGGTACAGGAAGGGGCTCAGGAACGAGGCATCGGCGTACTGGAACGCGCGGATCACGAAGTAATGCCCGAGTGACCCGGTGATGCCGGCGGACAGCAGCAGCGCGGCCTGCGCCGGCGTGGGCACCGCCTCGAACCAGAAGAATGGCACGATGAGCGTGGTCAGCACCGCGCCGGTCACGCCGCTCTGGATCAGCGTGGTCATCGGCGCGTCATGGGCGGCGATGTGGCGCGTCAGCATTTGCAGCAGCGCGAACAACATCGCGGACAGCAACCCCAGCCCCACGCCGAGCGTGCTCAGTTCGCCGCCGGGCCGCACCACCACCAGCATGCCGGCGAAGCCGATGGCGACGCCGATCCAGCGCGTCCAGCGCGCGTGCGCCCCCGGGCGCTCACCGAGCAGCCACGGCGACAGCGCCACCACGAACAGCGGCGCGCAGAAGTTGAGGGCGGTGGCCTGCGCCAGCGGCATCAGGCGCAGCACGCTGAAGAACACCAGCGTCGATGCCAGCATCAGCACGCCGCGCAGCCACTGGAGGCGTGGCCGCGAGGGCCGATACTGCAGCCGCCAGCGCGTCGGCCCCAGCAACAGGAAGATGGCCACGACATGGCCGAGATAGCGCACCCAGGCCACCGCGACCACGGGCAGGCCCTGCTGGGTCAGCGTCTTGCCGGTGGCGTCGAGCAGGCTCAGGATCCATTGGCCGAGCACCAGCAGCGCGATGCCGGTCAGCAGGCGACGGCGCGGATCGTCGCCCGTGGTGAGACTGGCGGCCTGGGTCATGCCGTCCGGCCCTGGATCAGCGCATTGAGGATGTCGCGGGCGGGCAGATAGAGTTCGCTGGCAGTCATGCCCGCCGGGCCGGTGCCGCTGGCGACCAACCGGTCGGCGGCGCACCCATGGATCCAGACCGCCGCGCAGGCGGCGTCCTTCGGCGCCATGCCTTGCGCCAGCAGCGCGCCGATCATGCCGGCCAGCACATCGCCCGTGCCGGCCGTGGCCAGCGCGGCGTTGCCGGTCGGATTGATGGCGATGCTGTCCACGCCAGCCGCCGCGATGAGCGTGCCGGAGCCCTTCAGCACGATCGTGGCCTGCCATGCGGCGGCCAGCGCGCGCGCGGCGCCAAGGCGGTCACGCTGGATCTCGGCCACGGTGCAGCCGAGCAGCCGCGCTGCTTCCAGCGGATGCGGCGTCATCACGTGCGGCACGCCGCTGGCGCGCAACGCATCGGCCAGGGTCTTGTCGCCAGACAGCAGGTTCAGCGCATCGGCGTCGAGCACGAGCGGCGGGGGTGGGCTGGCCTTGGCGCAGGTGTCGATCCATTGCCCCAGCAGCTTGCCCGCCGCGCCGCCGGTACCCATGCCCGGCCCGATGACCAGCGCGGACATGGTCTCGACGGCCATGTCGGCCACATCGTGCAGCATCAGTTCGGGGTGGACCGGGTCCATCAACGGCGCCGGCTGGGCGAGGAAGCCCACATGCACGCGCCCCGCGCCCAGATGCAGCGCCGCCCGCGCGCCGAGCAGCGGCGCCCCGGCCATGCCGTGGCTGCCGCCGAGCACCGCCAGCGAGCCAAAGGTGCCCTTGTTCACCGCATGCGGGCGCCCCGGCAGCGCATCGCGGAATGCGCCCGGCAGGTTCACATGGGCGATGGCGGCCTGCGCCGGCGGATAGGGCAGGCCGAGCGGGGCGATGTCGATCTCGCCTGCGCAGTCGCGGCCGTCCAGCGTGAGCAAGCCCGGCTTGGCGGCGATGAAGGTCAGCGTGCGGCGCGCGCGGATGGCCGGTCGGCCCGCGCCGGTATCGGCGAACAGCCCGCTTGGAATGTCCAGCGCGTACACCGGCAGTCCGGCGGCGTTCACATGATCGATCCAGCGCGCCACGTTGCCGTCCGCCGGGCGGTTCAGGCCGATGCCGAGCAGGCCGTCGACCAGGGCAGTGCAGCCCGCCGGCCAGGGCGGCAGGGCAGCGGTGGTGTTGGACGGGTCGGCCGGCACGGCCAGCAGCGGCACGCCGGCCGTGCGGGCCTCGGTCCAGGCACGCGAGGCATCGGGCGGCAGCCGGTCGGTCTCGGCAGTCAGCCAGACTTCGACCTGCCGCCCCGACTGGTGCAGCCGCGTGGCCGCGACCAGCGCATCGCCGCCATTGTTGCCGGCGCCAGCCAGCAGGACGATGCGGCCCTCCGGCACCTGCCGCGCCAGCCAGTCGGCGGCGGCATGGCCGGCGCGCGTCATCAGCGTGAAGGCGGGCAGTGCCGCCAGCGCCGCATGCTCGATCTCGCGGATCGTGGCCACGTCATGAAGCGGCGTGGCGTCGGTGCCGGTGGGGTCGAGCGGCAGCCAGTCAGGCAGTGGGGAAGACGGGGAGGGCGAGGCGGTCATGGTCGGCATCAGGCCAGTATCAAGCGGAGGCCAGGCCGTAGCGCGCAGGGGTGAGGCCGTCCATGTCGATGGCCGGTCCGTCGCCTTGTCCCGCGCTGGCGGCAATCTGGTCCGCCGCGATTTTGCCCGATCCGCAGCCCATCGCCCAGCCCGTGGAGCCATGGCCGAGGTTCAGGAACAGGCCGGGCACGCGCGTGGCGCCGATCAGCGGCGGGCCGTCCGGCAGCATCGGCCGGGCGCCGGCCCACAGCGTGGCCTCGTTGTAGTGGCCCGCCACCGGAAACCAGTCGCGCGCCACCTTGATCAGCGTGTCGAGCGCAGCCGGGCGCGGGTCCAGCCGGCGCGAGCCGAGTTCGGCCGTGCCCGCCACGCGCAGCCGGTTGCCCATGCGCGTGATGGCCACCTTGTACGACTCGTCCATCAGGGCGGCGAGCGGCGCCTGTAGCTCGTCGCGCACCATGACCGTGGCCGAATAGCCCTTCACCGGATAGAGGGGCACGCGCAGCCCCAGCGGGCGCAGCAGCGCGGCACTGCCGACGCCGGCGGCCACCAGCACGCGGTCCGCCTGCAGGGTCTCGGGCGTGGCGCCGCGCGGAGCGGCCAGTTCGACTGTCAGGCCGCCACTGTCAGTGGGGCGCAGCCGGGCCACATCGGTATCGAGCCGGAATTGCACACCCGCCGCTTCGGCGTGCTGGTGCAGCCGTCGGACGAACATCGGGCAGTTGCCCGATTCATCTTCGGGAAGATGGAGGCCGCCCGCCAGTGCCGTGTCGGCAGCCAGGCCGGGTTCGATCCGCCGGCAGCCGGCGGCATCGACCAACTGATGGGGCACGCGGTTCTCGCGCAGCACGGCCAGCGCCGGCGCGGCGAGGTCGAGGTCCCGCTGGGTGCGGAACAGTTGCAGATAGCCGCGCGACTGCTCGTACTCGATCTCCAACGCCTCGCGCAGCCCATGCAGGCAGTCGCGGCTGTAGAACGCCAGGCGCTGCATGCGCAGCTTGTTGGCGCGGTAGCGCTCCGGCTGGCACTCGCGCAGCCAGCGGCCGATCCAGCGCCACATGGCCGGATCGGCGCTGGGCCGGAAGACAACGGGGGATTCGCGCTGGAACAGCGTCCGCAGGACCTTGCCCGGCATGCCCGGCGCGGCCCACGGCGTGACGTAGCCCGGCGCGATGACGCCGGCATTGCCGAAGCTAGCCTCCTGCGCCGGCGCGCCGCGCCGCTCGAGCACCGTCACGGAGAAACCGGCCTGGCGCAGGTACCAGGCGGAGCACACGCCGATCACGCCGGCACCGATCACAATCACATGCATCTTGGCGGTTTGTCCCTGTGTCGATGAACCCTCGATGGCGCCGCCGCTACTTCAGCTCCTTCGCCATCACCACGTCCGGCAGCCACGTGACCACGGCCGGCCAGACCGTCACGATGGCGATGGCGAGCACCATCATCATGAAGAATGGCAGCGATACCCGGGCGATGTAGTTACTGTCCTTGCCGGTCATGCTCTGTAGCACGAACAGGTTGAACCCGACCGGCGGCGTGACCTCGGCAATCTCCACCAGCAGTACGATGAAGATGCCGAACCATACCAGATCGAAGCCGGCCTGCTGCACCATCGGCAGTACCGTGGCAGTGGTCAGGGCGATCATCGAGATGCCGTCCAGGGCGGTGCCGAGGACGATGTAGATGATCGTCAGCACGCCGATCAGTGCCCACGGGGACAGGTGCAGCGCCGCCACCCACTCCGCTAGTGCACGCGGAATGCCCGTGAAGCTCATGGTCACCGAGAGGAACGAGGTGGCGCCCAGCACGAACATGATCATCGCCGTGAGCCGCGTGGCCGACATCAGGCTGTCCCAGAACGCGCGGCGCGTGAGCGACCCGCCCATCCAGGCCAGCGCCAGCGACGCCACCACACCATAGGCCGCGGCCTCGGTGGCGGTGGAGTAGCCGGCCATCATGATCCAGGTGATGAACGCGATCAGCACGATGCACGGCATCAACTGGCGGATGGAAGCCAGCCGCGAGCGCCAGCCGAAGGTCTCGGCGGGCGGCACGCGCTTCGGGTTCATCAGCGCCCAGACCACGATGTAGCCCGAAAACAGCACCATCAGCAGCAGCCCGGGCAGGAAGCCGGCCAGGAACACGCGGATGATCGACACATCGGCAGATACCGCGTACACCACCATGGTGATTGACGGCGGAATCAGGATGCCCAGCGTGCCGGCCGTGGCGAGCGAGCCGAGCGTCATGCGCTCGTCGTAGCCGCGCCGGGTCAACTCGGGCAGCGCCGACTTGGCGATGGTCGCGCAGGTGGCCGCTGACGAGCCCGACACCGACCCGAAGATGCCGCAGCCCAGGATGTTCACGTGCATCAGCCGGCCCGGCAGCCAGTTGAGCCAGGGCGAGAGCCCCGAGAACATCTGCTCGGACAGCTTGGTCCGGAACAGGATCTCGCCCATCCACACGAACAGCGGCAGCGAGGCCAGCGTGTAGGAGGCGCTCGACGACCACCACGCGTTGGCGAGGTTGACCAGCGCATCGTGGTCCGAGAACACCACCAGCCCCACCCACGAGGTGACCGCGATGGCCACCGGAATCCACGTCCCCACCGCCAGGAAGACCACCAGCACGACCAGCAGGATCAATGCGACGACAACGGTACTCATCAGATCGTCTCCCCGAAGTCGCCCGACGCCAGCTTGGCCTCCTGCGCCAGCTGGTAGCGCGGCTTCAGGCGCCGCACCACGCGCAGCCATTCGTCGGCCACGGCGAGCAGGAAGCCCACCGCGCCGATCACGGCGAAGCTCTGCGGAATCCAGAGCGGAATCACGATCTGCCCCTGCGACACATCGCCAATATCCCAGCTCTGCCAGGCGAAGGTGCCCAGCGCCCAGGACGCGTAGCCGGCGAACAGCAGGCAGATGGAGAGCGAGAGCAGCTCCAGCATCCAGCGGCGGCGCGGCCCCACGGCCTCGAGCAGCATCTCCACGCGCACGATGCCGCCGTGCTGGAAGGTCTGTCCGAGGACGAGGAAGGCCGAGGCGGCGCAGAGCCAGGCGACGATGTCGTCGCCGCCCTTGAGCGTGATGGTGGTCTCGCGCGAGATCGACATGGCGATCATGACGATGCACACCGCAAGGATGCAGAGCGCGCCCAGCACGGCGCAGAAGTCCAGCCAGCGATCCAGCCAGCGCTTGTCAGGCAACGGAGTGGTCATGGGGGTTACTTCTTGTAGGCGCCGAGGATGGCCTTGCCGTCGTCGCCGGCGCTCTTGGCCCATTCGTCGACCATGACCTGGCCAACCTTCTGCATATCGCTCTTCAGCTGGGGCGAGGGCGGTGCCACGGTCATGCCGTTCTTCGCCAGCGTGGCCAGGTAGTCGCGCGTCTTCTGCTCGGAAACCTGCCAGCCGCGCTTCTCGGCATCGGCCACGGCCTTGAGCAGGGCGTCCTGCGTGGGCTTGTCCAGCGCGGCGAAGGCCTTCTTGCTGACCACCAGCATGTTCTTGGGCAGCCAGGCGTCCACGGTGTAGAAGTACTTGACCGATTCCCAGACCTTGGTGTCCACGCCGGTGGCGCCGGAGGACATGAACGAGTTGACCGTGCCGGTGGCGAGTGCCTGGGCGAGGTCGGCCGCCTGGATCGTCACGGGCTGGGCGCTGACCAGTTCGGCGATCTTCGACGTGGCCGGGTTATAGGCGCGCCATTTCAGGCCCTTCATGTCGGCGGCGCTGTTGATCGGCTTGTTCGCGTAGATGCCCTGCGGCGGCCAGGCCACGGCGTAGAGCAACTTCATGCCCTGGCGGTCCAGCACCTTCTCGGTCACCGGCTTGGAGGCTTGCCAGAGCTGGAAGGCATCGGCGTAGCTGGTGGCCAGGAATGGCACGGCATCCACGCCGAAGACCGGGTTCTCGTTGGCCAGCGTGGACATCAGGATCTCGCCCATCTGCACCTGGCCGGTCTGCACGCCGCGCTTGATTTCGTTGGCCTTGAGCAGCGAGCCATTGGGATGGAGCAGGATCTTGAGCTTGCCGCCGGTGGCCTTTTCCACGTCGTTGGCCATCTGCTGCAGGTTCTCGGTGTGAAGGTTGGTGGCCGGATAGCCGGTGGGCAGGTCCCACTTGGTGTCCGCCCATGCTGCCGTGCTGCCAAGCAGCAGGGCTGCCGCCGCAACTGCCATTGCCTTGACTCGCATCTCGATCTCTCCTGGTGTTGCGCGTGGGCGCCTGCCCGACTGCGCGGGTTGGAACTACCGGGCGCGCGTCAGATATCAGGCAATACAGGGTTCGATTGTCTGAGACATGACGTACGCCGCGATCACGCGCGCGGCTTCTGGCTCGGTCGCCGCGCGGTGAGCATTGCACGATGGCTTCGAATGCAAGGGCCGTGCCCAGTGGCTGCGCACCGGGCATGGCTTCGGGAATCCACAGGGTAGCAAGAAGCGCCCGGCGCCGACAGATAGGGTTCGTCTGGATGTGGCGGGCGCGCCGCGCGGGTCAGGACGCGGCCGGCTCGCGGGCGGGCGGGGGGAATTGCATCGCGAAACGGGTGGTGCCAGGCGCGGAGCGCACCGAGATGCTGCCGCCGTGCGCGGCGACGATGGCGCGGGTGATCGACAGCCCCAGGCCCACCGTCTCGGACTCCGGCCGGGCGCGCGACTTGTCGCCCCGGAAGAAGCGGTCGAACAAAGAGGGCAGCAGGTCCGGCGCGATGCCGGGGCCATCGTTCTCCACGGCGACTTCCACCTCGCCCGCCTGCCGGGTGACGGTGACCGTGACGCTGCCGCGCTCGGGGGTGTAGCGCAGCGCGTTCGACAGCAGGTTGCTGAGCGCGCGCCGCAGCATCAGGCGGTCGCCGTCGATGCGCGCGTCGCCCACCAGCCGCAGGGCGATGCCCTTGTCCTCGGCCAGCGCCTCGTAGAACTCGAACAGGGCCAGCACCTCGGTGCCGATCGAGATCGACTCCTTGTGGGGGAGGTCGAGCCCATGCTCCATCTTGGCGAGGTAGAGCATGTCGGAGACCATGCGCGACAGGCGCTGCAGCTCTTCGACGTTCGAGGCCAGCACGTCGCGGTAGCGGGCCGCGTCGCGCGGCTGCGAGAGCGCCACCTGGGTCTGCGTCATCAGGTTGGTCAGCGGCGTGCGCAGTTCGTGGGCGAGGTCCGACGAGAATTCGGACAGCCGGCGGAAGTCGTCCTGCAGGCGCGCCAGCATCGCGTTCAGGTCGGCGGCCAGGGCGGCCATCTCGACCGGCACGGCCTCCACGGGCATGCGCTGGTCGAGCTTGTCGCCGGTCACGGCCTTGGCGCGCGAGGCCATCGCACGCAGCGGCGACAGTCCGCGCCGCGCCGCCCACCAGCCGAACAGGCCGCTCGCCAGCACCGCCAGCGCCACGTAGAGCACCAGCGAACGGCGGAACGCGCGCAGGAAATGCTCGTGGATGTCGGTGTCCATCGCCAGGATCACGCCGATGGGCTGGGCGGCATCGCCCGCCGGCACCGCCGCGCGCAGGCCCCGGTAGCGCTTGCCGGCCTGCTGCCAGGCGAGGCGGTCTTCGCCTTCTTCGTGGACCGGCCGGGCGGCCAGCGCTGCCGTGAAGTCAAAATCCGGGGTGGCGTAGCGGGTGCGGCCATCGGGCTCGCGGAGGTGGATCAGCACGCCGGCGTGGTGCGCGTAGGGGTCGCCGGCATGGCCCGCATGAAGTGCTTGGGGCGAAGCGCCCGCCGCCAGCGATTTTTCGATGACGCGGAGGTTATCCCGCAGCAGCGCGTAGTCCTCATCGGCGAAATGGCTGTCCATGGCCGAGAGGATCAGCCCGGCCAGCCCGAGCAGCACCACCGCCGACGACAGCGAGAACAGCACTGTCAGCCGCGTGGTGAGCGAGTATCGGCGCCTCACGCCTCGTCCTCCGGCACCTCGAGCACGTAGCCCATGCCACGCACGGTCTGGATCAGCTTGGGTTCGAAGTCATCGTCGATCTTGGCGCGCAGCCGGCGGATGGCCACGTCGATCACGTTGCTGTCGCTGTCGAAATTCATGTCCCAGACCTGCGAGGCGATCAGCGAGCGCGGCAGCACCTCGCCGCGCCGGCGGGCCAGCAGTTCCAGCAGGGCGAATTCCTTGCCGGTCAGCACGATGCGGCGGCCGGCGCGCGTGGCCCGGCGGCGGGCGAGGTCGAGCACAAGGTCGCCGATCTCGATGCGGTCCAGCTGCACGATGGCGGTGCCGCGCCGGAGCAGGGTCCGGACCCGGGCCAGCAACTCGGAAAAGGCAAAGGGTTTGACGAGGTAGTCGTCGGCGCCCAGTTCCAGCCCCTTGACCCGGTCGGCCACGCTGTCGCGGGCGGTCAGGAACAACACGGGCACGGGGTTGCCGGCCCCGCGCAGGGTCTGGAGGACGCGCCAGCCGTCCATGCCGGGCAGCATCACGTCGAGGATCAGCAGGTCGTAGGCCTCGGTCATCGCCAGGTGCCCGCCGTCCTGACCGTTGACGGCCAGATCCACGACGAAGCCGGCCTCGGTCAGGCCCTGCCTCAGGTATTCCCCGGTTTTCGGCTCGTCTTCCACCACCAGCAGCTTCATGCCCACTCCCATCCGTGCGAGGCAACAGTGTATGTCGCTCCCTCAACATGACAAGAAGATTACCGGAATGTAATGTTCGGGTCATTTGTCGGTTACTGCGAAGTCACTAAGCTGGCTGCGCCTATATAAGAGACACCAAGGATTCATTGCATGCGACCCATATCTCCGGCGGGGCTGTTGCTGCCATCGCCGCGCGGCCTGACAAGGCGTCGATTCGTTCAGGGCCTGGCGGCAGGCGGCGTGCTGGGGGCGGTTGGCGCCGTGCCGGCATGGGCGCAGGCGGCCACCGGCCCGGCCCGCGCCGGCAGCGGCACCGCGCCGGTGCTGCGCGGCACCGAGTTCGATCTCGTCATCCAGGACGCGGTGGTGGACTTCACCGGCCGGAAAACCATCGCCCCGACCATCAACGGCATGCTGCCCGGTCCCACGCTGCGCTGGCGCAAGGGCGATACGGTGACGATCCGCGTGACCAATCGGCTGAACGAGCCCACGTCGCTCCATTGGCACGGCATCCTGCTGCCGTACCAGATGGACGGTGTGCCCGGGATCAGCTTCCCGGGCATCGCGCCCGGCGAGACGTTCACCTACCGCTTCAAGGTGGCGCAGAGCGGCAGCTACTGGTACCACTCGCATTCCGGCTTCCAGGAGATGACCGGCGTGTACGGCGCGATCGTGATCGATGGCGATGACGACACGATCCGCGCGGATCGCGACTATTCGGTGCTGCTGTCCGACTGGACGGAAGAAGACCCGATGCGCATCCTGTCCAAGCTCAAGACCCAGAGCGACTACTACAACTACAACCGGCCCACGGTGGGCGACTTCTTCCGCGATGTGTCGCAGGACGGCCTGGGCGCCGCGCTGGAGAAGCGCAAGATGTGGAACCAGATGCGGATGAATCCGACGGATCTGGCCGATCTCTCGGGCGCCACGCTGACCTACCTGATGAACGGCGTCACGCCGGCCGGCAACTGGACCGGCCTGTTCCGCGCTGGCGAGACGGTGCGGCTGCGCTTTATCAACGGCGCCGGCAATACGTTCTACGACGTGCGGATTCCGGGGCTGAAGCTCAAGGTGGTCCAGGTGGACGGGCAGGGCATCGACCCGGTTTCCGTGGACGAATTCCGATTCGGCCCCGGCGAGACCTGCGACGTGCTGGTGACGCCGACCGACGACGCCCACACGGTCTTCGCCCAGTCGATGGACCGGAGCGGCTACGCGCGCGGCACGCTGGCCGTGCGGGATGGGATCGAGGCGCCCGTGCCGCCGCTGGACCAGCCCGAGTGGCTCACCCCGGTCGACATGATGGGCAGCATGGACCATGGGGCGATGGACCATGGGGCGATGGATCACGGCGCGATGGATCACGCTGCGATGGGGCACATGGACCACGGCGCCATGGATCACAGCCAGCACGGCATGGCCGCGCCGGACCGGCTCCGGGTGCCCAGCACCAAGGCGCTCCACGCGCGCACCGAATACGGCCCGAGCACCGACATGCGCGTCGACATGGCCCGCACCAACCTCGACGACCCCGGCATTGGCCTGCGCAACAACGGGCGGCGCGTGCTGACCCTCTCGGACATGTATACGATCGGCGGCCCGATGGACCCGCGCGGCCCGGGGCGTGAAGTCGAACTGCACCTGACCGGCAATATGGAACGCTACACGTGGTCATTCGATGGGGTCGAGTTCGGCAAATCGACGCCGGTGCGCTTCCGCCACGGCGAGCGGCTGCGCGTGATCCTCCACAACGACACGATGATGACCCACCCGATGCACCTTCACGGCCTGTGGAGCGAGCTTGAGGCGCCGGACGGCTCCTTCCAGGCGCGGCGGCACACCATCCCGGTTCAGCCCGCGCAGCGCATCAGCTTCCTCGTCACCGCCGACGCGCTCGGCCGCTGGGCCTGGCATTGCCACCTGATGATGCATATGGACGCCGGCATGTTCCGCGAAGTGGTGGTGGCATGATGACGCTGCAATTTCGGAAAAGAATGATTGTCGCGGCGCTGTTTTCCGGGCTGGGCACGAGCGCTGCGCTGGCCCAGCACGATGCGATGCAGGGTGGCAGCGCGCCCGCCGATGCGCGCGACCCGCACGCGTATTCGGATGGTTACCAGCTGGGCGTCGGCCAGTACGCACTGGGCGGCCATCGGTCCTTGCACATGATGGATGAGCACCCCTTCGGCTCGGTGCTGATCGATCGGCTCGAATGGGCGCACGGCAACGGCAACAATGCCGCCGCCTACGAGGCCCAAGCGTGGTTCGGCGGTACCTACAATCGGCTCGTGATCAAGGCCGAAGGGGAGGCCGCGCAGGGCAGGGTGCACGATGCGCGCACGGAATTGCTCTGGGGCCACGCGGTGGGCTCGTACTGGGACACCCAACTCGGCTTCCGGAACGATGTCGGCCATGGCCGGCCGGCCCGGAACTGGCTGGCGATGGGCATCCAGGGGCTGGCGCCGTACTGGTTCGAGCTGGACGCGACGGCCTATGTCGGCACGGAAGGGCGCACCGCGCTGCGCCTGGCGGCGGAATATGAGCTGCTGCTGACGCAGCGGTGGATCCTCCAGCCGCGTATCGAGGCCAATCTGTACGGGAAGAACGATCCGGAGACGGGCGTCGGCAGCGGGCTGTCGAGCGGGACGGTCGGCATCCGGCTGCGCTACGAGATCAGCCGGCAGTTCGCACCCTATGTCGGCGTGGAGCGCTACCAGTCGTTTGGCAATACCGCCGACATGGTCCGCACGGCCGGTGGCCGCAGTGGCGAGACCCGCTTCGTGGCCGGCGTTCGCGCCTGGTTCTGAGCCGGATTTTTGACTCAGGCCGACTTCACCTCGATAATTCGTCAACAATCTGTCGTGATTCGACGAATTTTATTCATCTTCGAAGGGAGACCTGCTTCATGGCACGCAAGCCAGTCCAGGCCAGCGCGTCCGACGACGCGCCATCGGCCGCCGTCCGGCCTCCCGCCACGCTGGGCCGCGCCGCCGGCGTCAACATCGTCTCATCGTCGCACCTCGTCTCGGTGCGGAGCCCGGAATTGTCCGAGTTCGAGTTCGGCCTGAACACGGCCTACAACGCCTACAGCCGCTGGGTGGTGCGCTGCATGGGCGCGGCTGGCGTGCGCGACCTGACCTTCCTGGACGTGCTGGTGCTCCACCACGTCAATCACCGGGGCCGGGCCAAGCGGCTGGCCGATATCTGCTTCGTGCTGAATGTGGAAGACACCCACCTTGTCACCTACGCGCTGAAGAAGCTGGCAGGCCTGGGGCTGGTCGCCGGCGAGCGGGTGGGCAAAGAGGCCACCTACGCCACCACGCAGGCCGGCGCCGAGGCCTGCGCCCGCTATCGCGAGATCCGCGAACAGTGCCTGACCAGCAATTTCACCGAAGGTAGCGAGGAAAACATCGAGATTGGCGAACTTGCGCGCCTTTTGCGGGTGTTGACCGGCTTGTACGAGCAGGCGGCACGCTCGGCGACGTCGCTCTAAGCATCGGCTATCAATCAAGTGATTCATGGCGCACTAAAACGGTGCGTCCGCTGCACTTGCCGGTGTCGCAGCCGATTTGGACGTCCATGTCCGCCTCCGTCCCATTGCGCAATGCAAAAAGCGGGCCCCGGCAAGGTACAATAGCGGTTTCCCGCCAGCCGGTTCCCCACTCAGCGGTGCCGGCGGCCGCCAGCCCCGACCTCCCTACGCCTCCCGACCGCTACGATCATGGCGCATTTCTCGTGCTTCCCCGGCGCTTTGGCGCTTTCCGCCTTCCGCCAGCAACGCCTGCTTGCCACGCTCAAACAGATCGATGCCGATATTGAATCGGTACATGGCCAGTTTCTGCATTTCGTCGATACCGACACCCCGCTTTCCGCCGAAGACCAGTCGCGCATTGCCGCGCTGTTGACCTACGGCACGCCGTTCACGGCCCAGACCGAGGGCGACCGCTTCGTGGTGATTCCGCGTTTCGGCACGATCTCGCCATGGGCCAGCAAGGCCACGGACATCGCGCATAACTGCGGGCTGTCCCACGTGCACCGCATCGAGCGTGGCGTGGAGATCACCGTGATCTGCAAGAAGGGCCTGCTGCGTGGCCGCAAGACGCTGGACGCCGACGTGCGTGCCGCCGTGGCCGCGCACCTGTTCGACCGCATGACCGAAACCGTGATCGCCTCGCGCGAGGACGCCGCTGGGCTGTTCCAGGAACTGCCGGCCAAGCCGCTGCGCTTCGTGGACATCGCCACCGGCCGCGCTGCGCTGGAGGAGGCCAACACGGCGATGGGTCTCGCGCTGTCCGAGGACGAGATCGACTATCTGCTCGACGCCTACGCCAAGCTCGGCCGCAACCCGACCGACGTGGAACTGATGATGTTCGCGCAGGCGAACAGCGAGCACTGCCGCCACAAGATCTTCAACGCCACGTGGACGATCGACGGCGTGAGCCAGGACAAGTCGCTGTTCGCGATGATCCGCAATACGCACCAGCTGAATCCGCAGGGCTCGATCGTCGCGTATTCGGACAACTCGGCCGTGATGGAAGGCAATATGGCCGAGCGCTGGTTCCCGCGCGGCGCGGACCAGCAGTACGGCCGGCACGAGGCGCTGACCCACACGCTGATGAAGGTGGAGACCCATAACCATCCGACCGCGATCTCGCCGTTCCCGGGTGCCTCCACTGGCGCCGGCGGTGAAATCCGCGACGAGGGTGCCACGGGCCGGGGTGCCAAGCCCAAGGCGGGCCTGACCGGCTTCACGGTGTCGAATCTGATGCTGCCGGACGCCATCGAGGCCTGGGAAAACGCTCGCGATGCCGCCCAGCCGGTGGCCCATCGCAATCCGGACGACAAGGCCGGCGTGACCGGCAAGCCGGACCGCATCGCCTCGCCGCTCCAGATCATGATCGAGGGCCCGCTCGGCGGCGCCGCGTTCAACAACGAATTCGGCCGCGCCAACCTAGGCGGCTACTTCCGCGTCTACGAGCAGAACGTGGCCGGCACGGTGCGCGGCTATCACAAGCCGATCATGATTGCCGGCGGCATCGGCAATATCGACGCGGGCCATACCCACAAGGACCCGCTGCCGGCCGGCACGCTGCTGATTCAGCTCGGCGGCCCGGGCATGCGCATCGGCATGGGCGGCGGCGCCGCCAGCTCGATGGCCACCGGTACCAACACGGCCGACCTCGATTTCGATTCCGTGCAGCGTGGCAACCCCGAGATGGAACGCCGCGCGCAGGAAGTCATCAACGCCTGCTGGCAGCTTGGCGACGACAACCCGATCCTGTCGATCCACGATGTGGGCGCGGGCGGTATCTCGAACGCCTTCCCGGAGCTCGTGGACGGCGCTGGCCGTGGCGCGCGCTTCGACCTGCGTCAGGTGCACCTGGAGGAGTCGGGCCTGTCGCCGGCGGAAATCTGGTGCAATGAATCGCAGGAGCGCTATGTCATGGCGATTGCGCCGGACAGCTTCCCGCGCTTCCAGGCCATGTGCGAGCGTGAGCGCGCCCCGTTTGCCGTCGTCGGCGTGGCCACCGAGGAGCAGCAGCTGCAACTGGTGGACGCCCACGTGGACGCCGCGCTCAAGGAGCACTTCACGGTAGACATGCCGATGGACGTGCTGCTGGGCAAGCCGCCGCGCATGCACCGCGACGTGACCCGCGTGACCAAGGAACTGCCGCCGGTGGACGTGACCGGCATCGCGCTGGAGCAGGCGGTGCGCGACGTGCTGCGCCACCCCACCGTGGCCAGCAAGTCGTTCCTGATCACCATCGGTGACCGTACCGTGGGCGGCATGAACGCGCGCGACCAGATGGTCGGCCCGTGGCAGGTGCCGGTGGCCGATGTGGCCGTGACCACGCTCGACTACAAGGGCCGCGCTGGCGAGGCGATGACCATGGGCGAGCGCACGCCGCTGGCCGTGATCGACGCACCGGCCTCCGGCCGCATGGCGATTGGCGAGGCGCTGACGAACCTGGCGGCCGCACCGGTCAAGGACCTCGGCAAGGTCAAGCTGTCGGCCAACTGGATGGCCGCCTGCGGCGTGGCGGGCGAGGATGCCAAGCTGTACGACACCGTGCATGCCGTTGGCATGGAACTGTGCCCGGCGCTGGGCATCAGCATTCCGGTCGGCAAGGATTCGCTGTCCATGCGCACCAAGTGGCAGGACGCCGACGGCGACAAGGAAGTCGTGGCGCCAGTGTCGCTGATCATCTCGGCATTTGCCGCCGTGGATGACGTCGACAATACCCTGACGCCGCAGCTTCGCACGGACCAGGGTGACAGCGTACTGATCGCCATCGACCTGGGCCGCGGCAAGAACCGCATGGGCGGCAGCATCCTGGCGCAGGTGACGCAGCAGGTGGGCGACCGCGCGCCGGACGTCGACAACGCCGACGACCTGAAGAACTTCTTCAACGTGATCCAGCGCCTGAACCGCGAAGGCAAGCTGCTGGCCTACCACGACCGCTCGGACGGTGGCTTCATGGCTGCCGTGGCGGAAATGGCGTTCGCGGGTCACTGCGGCGTGTCCCTGAACGTGGACATGCTCGCGCTCGACCCGACGCAGGAACAGGACTATGGCGATGCCAAGAACTGGGCCCAGCAGGTGGCGGAGCGCCGCAACGAGCAGACGCTGCGCGCGCTGTTCTCCGAGGAACTGGGCGCCGTGATCCAGGTGCGACTCGACGAGCGCGACGCGGTGTTCGGCGTGCTCCGCGAAGCCGGCCTGTCGGCCTGCAGCCACGTGATCGGCAAGCCGAATGCGACCGATCAGCTCGAGGTGTACCGCGACGCCAAGAAGGTGTTCGGCGCTGCCCGTGCCGAACTCCAGCGCAACTGGTCGGAAGTCAGCTGGCGCATCGCGCGCCTGCGCGACAACCCGGCCTGCGCGGACAGCGAGTACCAGCTGCTCCAGGACGATACGGACCCTGGCATCAGCCCGGTGCTGACGTTCGACCCGGCCGAGGACATCGCCGCGCCGTTCATCGCCACCGGCAGCCGTCCGCGCGTGGCCATCCTGCGTGAGCAGGGCGTCAACTCGCACCTCGAAATGGCATACAGCATGGACCGCGCCGGTTTCGATACGCACGACGTCCATATGAGTGACCTGATCGCCGGCCGGGCAAGCCTGGCCGACTTCAAGGGCTTCGTGGCGTGCGGCGGCTTCAGCTATGGCGACGTGCTGGGTGCCGGCGAAGGCTGGGCCAAGACCATCCTGTTCAACGCGCAGATGGCCGAGCAGTTCGCGGCCTTCTTCAACCGCCAGGACACCTTCGCGCTCGGCGTTTGCAACGGTTGCCAGATGCTGAGCAACCTCGCCCCGATCATCCCGGGCGCCAATGCCTGGCCGAAGTTCACGCGTAACCAGTCGGAACAGTACGAAGCGCGCTTCGTGACCGTGCAGGTCGAGCAGTCCTCGTCGATCTTCTTCGCCGGCATGGAAGGCAGCCGCATTCCGATCGTCGTGGCACACGGCGAAGGGTTTGCCGACTTCTCGCAGCAGGGTGATATCCAAGCCGCCAAGGTGGCGCTGCGCTTCGTCGACAACAAGGGCGCGGTGACGCAGGCCTATCCGCTGAACCCGAACGGCTCGCCGGACGGTATCACCTCGGTCACGACCGTGGACGGCCGCTTTACGGCCCTGATGCCCCACCCGGAGCGCGTGTTCCGTGCAGCAACCATGAGCTGGGCCCCGGACGCCTGGAAGCAGGCCACGGACGGCGGCAGCCCGTGGATGCGCATGTTCCGCAACGCACGGAAGTGGGTCGGTTGATCGCTGCAAGGCGCTAGCCGGCCTGAAATCCCAGAAAAGCCCGCGCAAGCGGGCTTTTCTTTTGCTCATTTGCCATGCGCAAGCCCCCAGTCTCCGCGCTTGCTGGTGGAGAGCCGCAGCGAGACAAGCGCCTCGGCCATCTTGACGGCGCAGGACACGCCGTCGATGACCGGCGCGCCAATCGCGTCGGAGATCTCGTCGCACAGGTCGGTCATGCCCGCGCAGCCCAGGACGATGCAGTCGCTCTGGTCCTCGGCCAGCGCCTCGCGGCAGGCTTCAGTGATGATGTGGCGCGCATCCGAGCCCGGCCGCTCCAGTTCCAGCCTGGCCGAGAAATCGTCGGGTCAGGGGTGATGCCAGAGATACTTGAAGCCGAGGTCGGGGGGAAGCGAGGTCAGGCCCTCGCGGGGTTCAAGGTGGGGTCGATGGGCGCCGTGTCTGCCTGGAGTCGGGCGCTCCAGGGCAGGTAGCGCGAGTACAGCAGGCGCATGCGGTCGGCGTCGGGCGGCACGGGCAGCTCGCCGTGCATCTCCATATAGGCGATCGTGGCCTGGAGCAGCTTGGTCTGTGCGTAGCGGTCGCGCTCGGGCAGGTGGGGGTGGAGATGGCGCCAGCGCATGCCCGTGCAATCGATATGGGGCATGCCCAGCGCGCAATAGACGATGCCGCGCGAGTAGAGGTGCCACAGGTGCCAGTAGCCGCTTGTCACGCCCATGCTTGCGATGCGCTCCCAGGATGCCGGATGCCGGTCCGGAACAGCCCGGCGGCCCGTGGGAAACATCTTACCGAGCGCACTGTGCCGGGGGAATGTCGAAATCTCCCCAAAGTGTGCGCCAGCGCGCCCGGAAAACAAAAACCGGCGCCTGGGCGCCGGTTTCGGTATCGGGAAACGCCGGGATCCTTACTGGATCTTGGCCTTTTCCTTGATCGACTTCATCATCGCCTGGAACTGCTCGCGCTGCCAGGCCTGGTCGCCCATCAGCATCTGTTGCAGCTGCGGCTTCACTTCCTCGAACGACGGGATCTTGGCGTCGCGCGTGTCCACCAGTTCGATGATGTGCCAGCCAAACTGGGTCTTGACCGGCGTTTCGGTCATCTGGCCCTTCTTCAGGCCGGTCATCGCGGCCGAGAACTCGGGCACGTAGCTGGTGCTGTTGGCCCAGTCCAGGTCGCCGCCGTTGACAGCCGAGCCGGTGTCCTTCGACGAAGCCTTGGCCACGTCCTCGAACTTGGCGCCGCCCTTGATCTTGGCGATGATCGCCTTGGCGTCGGCTTCCTTCTCCACCAGGATGTGGCGGGCGTGGTATTCCTTGCCGTTGCCGAACTGCGCCTTGATCTTGTCGTACTGCTTGCGCAGTTCGTCGTCGTTGGCGCCGTTGGTGCGCACGTAGTCCTCGAACACCGCGCCGGCCAGCACGTTGAGCTTGGCCTGCTCGAGTTGCTCCTGCACGTCGTCGCGCTGGGTGATGCCGCGCTTGTTGGCTTCCTGCAGCAGCAGTTCCCGGTCGATCAGCATGGTGCGGGCCCGGTCGCGCAGCTCGGGGCTGGCGGGCTGGCCGGTGCCGGCGATCAGCTTGTCCAGCTTGGCCGAGGGGATGGGCTTGCCATTCACAACGGCGGCGTTCTGGGCGATTGCGGGCAGGCTGCCAGCAGCAAGCACAGCCGCCAGGCTGAACGAGAGGACGGTGGTCTTCATGGAATCAGGTCTGAGAGTTGCGGGTAGCGTCGCGTGAAGCTTCGCGGGATTGATATTCTTGGTCGGTGTAGGCGCTGACGGCCAGCGCATGAATCTGCGCCGGGAACAGGGCGCGCAGCGCATCATACACCATGCGATGGCGGGCAACCCGCGAGTGGCCCGCAAACAACTCGCTGACGATCAGCACATCGTAATGGCCTCCGCCCGAGGCCGCGCCGGCATGGCCGGCATGGGCCGCGCTGTCGTCGCGCACGGTCAGGCGGGAGGGGTCGAGGGCCGCACGCAGCAGCGTCTCGATGGTGGCGGGGTCTGCAGCCATCCGGGTTCCTTGTAGCGTGGCGTCCGGTTTACTCGGACGGGGTTTCCTGGATATGGCGCGACATCCAGATGCTCTGCAGCACGATGAACACCAGCATCAGCCCCATGCTGCCGAACAGCTTGAAGTTGACCCAGGTATCCGTGGAGAACGTGTACGCCACGTAGAGGTTCAGCAGGCCCATGGCGGCGAAGAAGCCCGCCCAGGCGGCATTCAGGCGGCCCCACATCGCGTCCGGCAGGGTGACCTGCTTTTCCATCATGGCCCGCACCAGGTTCTTGCGCCAGCCGATGACAGAGCCCACCAGCGTCACCGCGAACAGCCAGTAGAGCACCGTCGGCTTCCACTTGATGAAGGTCTCGTTGTGCAACAGGATCGTTGCACCGCCAAACACGCCAATGATCAGCAGGCTGACCCATTGCATCGGCTCCACCTTTCCATGGCGGATGCGCACCCAGGCAATCTGGAGCACCGTGGCAATCATCGCGACGGCCGTGGCCGGATAGATGCCGAACAGCTTGAAGGCGATGAAGAACAGGATGACCGGAAACAGGTCGAAAAGAAATTTCATGCGGACGATTGTTGATTGGCGGGCTTGCCGAGCGCAGAGGCCCGCGGCCGCGCCATTGTACTTGGGGAATGGCGCGCGGCGGGCATCCGAAGCAACGATTACATCACTCGATGAATCACCCGCGATCGGAAGGATCCCGATCGTCGAATTTTAGCGCAGCCGAGTTGATGCAATAGCGCAGGCCGGTGGGGGCCGGGCCGTCCTCGAACACGTGGCCCAGGTGGCTGCCGCATTCCTTGCAGCGCACTTCCACGCGGGTCATGCCGTGGGTGTGGTCCGTGTGCTCGTCGATTACCTCGCCGTTGATTGGCTTGAAATAGCTGGGCCAGCCGCAGCCGGCGTCGAACTTCGTGGCCGATTCGAACAGCGGCGTGCCGCACCCCACGCAGTGGTAGATGCCCTGGTTCCAGTGGTCCCAGTAGCGGCCCGTGAACGGGCGCTCGGTGGCGGCTTCGCGCGCGACGCGGTACTCGATGTCGGAAAGTTGCTCACGCCATTCGGCGTCGGTTTTCTTGGTGGTCATCTTGCGTCCTTCTCATTAGGCGGTGGCGCGGGGCCCCAGTCTTGCTTGGTCGGACTCGCGCGGCAATCCTTACAGATTCAGAAATTCACGTTATGTCGATGTCACGACGAGCAACTGACTTCGAGCCCGGACGCCCAGTCCGGCGGCAGGGCGGCATAGGCTTCCGACTCGGGTTGCTCGTCGAATGGCCGGGACAGCACGGCCAGCAGCCGGTCTACCTCGGAGAAATCCTTGTCGCGCGCGGCGCGGATCGCGGTTTCTGCGAGGTGGTTGCGCAGGATGTACTTCGGGTTCACGGCGAGCATGCCGGCGGCGCGCGTAGCGTCGTCGGACTGCTCGGCCTGCAGCCGGGCGCGGTATTCGGCCGCCCAGGCGTCCCAGGCGGCGCGGTCCAGGAACAGGTCGCGCACCGGGGCGTCGGCGTTCGCATCCTTCCCCGAGATGCGGGCGAGGTTGCGCCAGAACAAGGTGTAGTCCACGCGGTTGGCGTGCAGTACCCGGAACAGGTTGGTCAGCAGCGCCTCGTCCTCGTTTTCCTGCCCGCCCAGCGGGCGCAGGCCCAGCTTGGCGCGATAGTGGCGGAAGAAGGCGGCGGCGTAGCGGTCGCGGAACGGGTCGAGCGCCTCGCGCGCGGCGGCCACTGCAGCTTCCTTCGCTGCTTCCTTGGCGGCCTCGGGATCGGCTGCATCGGCCGCATCGGTATCGCGCCAGAGCGGGAGCAGCGCCTGCGCCAGGCAATGCAGGTTCCAGAACGCCACCTGGGGCTGCTGGCTGTAGGCGTAGCGGCCCTGCTGGTCGGAATGGTTGCAAATATGGTTGGCGTCGAAGGCGTCCAGGAAGCCGAACGGACCGTAGTCGATGGTCAGGCCCAGGATCGACATGTTGTCCGTGTTCATCACCCCGTGGCAGAAGCCGACGGCCTGCCAGTGCGCCACCATGTCCGCAGTGCGCAGCGAGACCTCGCGCAGCAGCGCCTGGTAGGGGTTGCCGCCGGCGTCGCGGCAGGCGGGGTAGAAGCGGTCGATGACGAAATCGGCCAGCTCGCGCAGCGCGGCATGGTCCTCGCGCGCGGCGAAGTGTTCGAAATGGCCGAAGCGGATAAAGCTCGGCGCCAGGCGCGTGACCACGGCGGCGGTCTCGATGGTCTCGCGGCGCACCGGAGCGTCCGAGCCGACGATGGCCAGCGCCCGCGTCGTCGGCACGCCCAGCGCGTACATGGCCTCGGAGCACAGGTATTCGCGGATCGACGAGCGCAGCACCGCGCGGCCATCGGCCATGCGCGAGTAGGGCGTCAGGCCGCCCCCCTTGAGCTGGATTTCCCACGGGCCGTCGTCGCGCTCGGCCTCGGCGAGGCGGATGGCACGGCCATCGCCCAGTTGCCCGGCCCAGACGCCGAACTGGTGGCCCGAGTAGACCGTGGCCAGCGGGTCGGCCCAGTCAGGCACGCGGTTGCCGATAAAGGTGTCGAGGAAGTCCGGCTGGCTGGCTTCGGCGCCGATCGTCTGCGGGTTCCAGCCCAGCAGCGCGGCGGCAGCCGGGGCCACGCTGACCAGGTAGGGCGAGGGCAGCGGCGTGGGCTGCAGGCGCGTGAAGAAGCGCTCGCCCAGCGCGGCAAAGCCGGGCGCGGTGCGGAACGGTACGGGGGACTCAGGGGGCATCGACGTCCTGCTTTGCGATCTGCGGAGGTGAATAGGGGGTGCCGAAGTGCGCTTGCAGGCTAGGGGAAAACGACATATTGAGACGCATCAGGGCACGCAGTATTGTACTTGCACCGGTTTTCCCCTGTCGGCCGAGGGGGTGTCCACCGGGGCGCCATGCCTTATCGATAGCGGACATCAATCTCGTGCATGACGTGGACGCGCATGCGGCGAGGAGCACGGGAACATTCCGCCAAAAATAAGCACGGTTGTTCGTTTTTCTCTGCCGACCACGACAAGACTGGAGACATTCCATGGCATTGATGGGTCAAATGATGAGCGCGCCGCTGCTCATTTCCTCCATCATCAAGCACGCTGCGCGGTATTACGCCAGCACAGAAATCGTCTCGCGGCGGACCGAGGGCGACCTCCACCGCTACACCTACCGCGATTGCGAACTGCGGGCCCGCAAGGTGGCCCAGGCCCTTGGCGCGCTCGGCGTGCAGCAGGGCGAGCGGGTCGGCACGCTGGCGTGGAACGGCTATCGCCACCTGGAGATCTACTACGGCGTCTCCGGCATGGGCGCCGTCTGCCACACCATCAATCCCCGGCTGTTCCCGGAACAGATCGCCTATATCGTCAATCACGCCGAAGACCGCTACGTGTTCTTCGACGCCACCTTCCTGCCGTTGGTGGAAGGCGTGGCGCCGCACTGCCCGAACGTGAAGGGCTGGGTGATGATGACCGACCGCGCCCACATGCCGGCCGACGCCAAGGTGCCGCTGCTCTGCTACGAGGACCTGATCGACGCGCAGGATGGCGACTACACCTGGCCGGAATTCGACGAAAACCTGGCCTCCAGCCTCTGCTACACCTCGGGCACCACCGGCAATCCGAAGGGCGCGCTGTATTCGCACCGGTCCACGGTGCTGCACTCGTATGCGTCCGCGCTGCCCGATGCGCTCGGCTGCTCCGCGCGGGACGTGATCCTGCCCGTCGTGCCGATGTTCCACGTCAACGCCTGGGGCCTGCCGTACTCGGTGCCGCTGGTCGGCGCCAAGCTGGTGCTGCCGGGGGCCAAGCTGGACGGCCCCTCGCTCTACGAACTGTTCGAGCAGGAAAAGGTGACCTTTTCCGCTGGCGTGCCGACGGTCTGGCTCGGTTTGCTCCAGCATGTCAATGCGAACAATCTGAAATTCTCGACGTTCCGTCGCACCGTGATCGGCGGTTCGGCGGCGCCGCCGGCCATGATCCGCGCGCTCGAGGCGCTGGACGTGGAGGTGATCCACGCCTGGGGCATGACCGAGATGTCGCCGCTGGGCACCTCGTGCAAGCTGCTGGCCCGCCATGAGGACCTCCCCGAGGACGCGCGCCACAAGATCCTGGAGAAGCAGGGCCGGGTGATCTATGGCGTCGACATGAAGATCGTCGATGGCGAAGGCGCCGAGCTGCCGTGGGACGGCAAGGCCTTCGGCGACCTGTATGTGCGCGGCCCGTGGGTGATATCCACCTACTTCCGCAACGACAACACGCCGCTGGTCGATGGCTGGTTCCCCACCGGGGACGTGGCGACCATCGACGAAGAGGGCTACATGCAGATCACGGACCGCAGCAAGGACGTGATCAAGTCCGGCGGCGAGTGGATTTCGTCCATCGACGTCGAGAACGTGGCTGCCGCCCACCCGGCGGTGCATATGGCCGCGTGCATCTCCGCCTATCACCCCAAGTGGGACGAGCGCCCGCTGCTGGTGGTGGTCAGGCGGCCCGGCATGGACATCACGCGCGAAGCGCTGCTGGCCTTCTTCGAGGGCAAGGTCGCCAAGTGGTGGATCCCGGACGACGTGGCGTTCGTCACCGAGATGCCGCTGACGGCCACCGGCAAGATGCAGAAGCTCAAGCTGCGCGAGCAGTTCAAGGATTACAAGCTGCCAACCGCCTGAGTCAACCGGCGTAGACCGGGGCCGGGTGCAATTCCCATCCATAACAGGCAGCAACAGGCAGGCGGCAACCCCGCCCGCGGCGGTGCCAATCGCCATTCGATAACGAGAGTGAAGGAGACAGGTATGACGAAGATGCGTCCGCTGGTGGCTGGTGTGGCGGTATTTGCGGCACTGGGTTCCACGCTGGTGTCGGGCATGGCGGGGGCGGAGACGGTGAAGATTGCCTTCATCGATCCGCTGTCGGGGCTGATGGCCCCGGTGGGACAGAACCAGCTCAAGAGCTGGCAATACGTGGCCGAGGTGGCCAACCAGAAGAACTGGGCCGGCGCGCACAAGTTCGAGGTGGTGGGGTTTGACAACAAGCTGTCGCCGCAGGAAAGCCTGACCATCCTCAAGCAGGCCGTGGACCAGAACATCCGCTATATCGTGCAGGGCAACGGCTCCTCGGTGGGGCTGGCGCTCGAAGACGCGGTGGCCAAGCACAACGAGCGCAATCCGGGCAAGGAAATCGTCTACCTGAACTACGCGGCGGTTGACCCGGACATGACCAACAGCAAGTGCAACTACTGGCACTTCCGGCTGGACGCCAACTCGGACATGAAGATGGAGGCGCTGACCACCTTCCTGGCCAAGGACCAGAACGTCAAGAAGGTCTACCTGATCAACCAGAACTACTCGTTCGGCCACCAGGTGACGCGCGCCGCCAAGGACTACCTGAAGCGCAAACGTCCGGACATCCAGATCGTGGGCGAGGATCTGCACCCGCTGGCGCAGGTCAAGGACTTCGCGCCGTATGCGGCCAAGATCAAGGCGTCGGGCGCCGACACGGTCATCACCGGCAACTGGGGCAGCGACCTGGCCCTGCTGATCAAGGCCGGCAAGGACGCCGGGCTGACCACGAACTACTACACCTACTATGCCGGCACCACGGGCGTGGCAACGGCCATGGGCGCTGCCGGCGCCGAGCGGGTCAAGTACGTGGGCTACTACAACCCGAACAACAAGGGGTTCAAGGGCTCGGACATCATCGAGGGGTTCAAGAAGAAGTACAACGACGATTTCTACGTGATGGCGTCGTACACGGGCATCGCCATGCTGAGCCAGGCCATGAAGAAGGCCAACTCCACCGATCCGGTGAAGGTGGCCCACGCGCTGGAGGGGCTCAAGGTGGAGAGCATGAACGGCACCGTGGAAATGCGTAACACCGACCACCAGGCGCAGCAGCCGCTCGTGGTGGCCACGTGGACCAAGGTGGACGGCAAGGAAGTCAAGTACGACGCCGAGAACACCGGCTACGGCTGGAAGACGAACGCGGAGCTCGACCAGTTCGTGGCCGCCCAGCCCACGTCCTGCCAGATGAAGCGCCCGGGCTGATCCGGCGCGCGACCGGCATCTGAGCGATCCGGGGCCGGACGGGTTTCCGTCTGCCCCGGATCGGCGGACAATCACGCTTTTGCCCTGGGCGCCACACGTCCACCGAAGGACCCGCCGTGGAATTTTTCGTCATTTCGCTATTGAACGGCATCAGCTACGGGCTGCTGCTGTTCATGCTGTCATCGGGGCTCACGCTCATCTTCAGCATGATGGGCGTGCTCAATTTCGCGCATGCCAGCTTCTATATGCTGGGCGCCTACTTTGCCTACACCATCGCCAGCAAGATCGGCTTCTGGCCGGCGCTGATCCTGGCCCCGCTGCTGGTGGCCGGAGCCGGCGCGCTGGTCGAGCGCTTCGGGCTGCGCACCGTGCACAAGTTCGGTCACGTCGCCGAATTGCTATTCACCTTCGGCCTGGCCTACCTGATCGAGGAAGGCGTGAAGCTGGTCTGGGGACTGGCCGCGGTGCCGTACCGGATTCCGCCGGAACTGGACGGGCCGCTGTTCACGGTGTTCACCTCGTCCTTCCCCACCTACCGGGCGTTCATGATGCTGGTCTCGCTGGGCATGCTGGTGGCGATCTACCTCGTGCTGACCCGCACCCGCATCGGGCTGGTGATCCAGGCCGCGCTGACGCACCCGGAAATGGTCGAGGCCCTCGGCCACAACGTGCCGCGCGTGTTCATGATGGTCTTCGGCGGCGGCGCCGCGCTGGCGGGGCTGGCGGGGGTGATCGGCGGCAATGCCTTCGTGACCGAGCCGTCGATGGCGGCGGCGGTGGGCTCCATCGTCTTCGTGGTGGCTGTGGTGGGCGGCATGGGGTCGCTGGTGGGGGCGTTCATCGCCTCGATCCTGATTGGCGTGCTGCAAACCTTCGCGGTGACGATCGACGCCTCGCTGGCGGGCCTGTTCGGCAGCCTGGGGCTCAACGTCAGCGACGCCACGCCACTGAGTTCGGTCTGGAAGCTCACGGTGGCCCAGGTGGCGCCCGTGATGCCGTACCTGCTGCTCGTGGTGATGCTGATTTTCCGCCCGCGCGGGCTCATGGGCACCCGGGAGAGTTGAGCGATGGAGACCACGACCATGCAACAGACTCCCAACGCGGTGGTCACCGGCCGCACCATGCGCTACCGCCCGCTCAACCTCGCCCGCTGGATCATCTGGGGCGCCACGGCGCTGCTGATGCTGGTGATGCCGATGATCTTCACGGGCGGCTTCGCCGTGACGCTGATGTCCCAGATGGGCATCATGATTATCTTCGCGCTGTCGTACAACATGCTGCTCGGGCAGACCGGCATGCTGTCCTTCGGCCATGCGGTCTACGCGGGCCTCGGCGCGTTCATCGCCGTGCATGTGCTGAACATGATCGGTGCCGGCAAGGTCTGGCTGCCGGTGTCGATGCTGCCGCTGGTGGGCGGGCTGGCCGGCGCGTTCTTCGGCGTGCTGTTCGGCTACGTGACGACCAAGAAGTCCGGCACGACCTTTGCCATGATCACCATGGGCATCGGTGAGATGGTGTTCGCCAGCTCCCTGATGTTCCCGGACTTCTTCGGCGGCGAGGGCGGCATTTCCACGAACCGGGTGGTCGGCGATCCCTTCCTGGGCATCACCTTTGGCCCGGGCCGGCAGGTCTATTACCTGATTGCCCTCTGGTGCCTGGCGTCCATGGTGGCGATGTACGCCTGGACCCAGACGCCGCTCGGCCGCATCGCCAACGCCGTGCGCGACAACCCGGAGCGCGTCGAATTCATCGGCTACAACACCCAGCGCGTCCGCTTCCTCGTAGTGATTCTTTCGGCATTTTTCGCGGGTATCGCCGGGGCCTTGTCGGCGATCAACTTCGAGATCGTCTCCGCCGAGAACGTCAGCGCGGTGCGCTCGGGCGGCGTGCTGCTGGCGGCCTTCATCGGCGGTGCGGGGGTGTTCTTCGGTCCGGTGATCGGCGCCGTGGTCTTCGTACTGTTCGCGGTGGCGCTGTCGGACCTGACCAAGGCCTGGCTGCTCTATCTCGGCCTGTTCTTCGTGATGATGGTGATGTTCGTGCCGGGCGGCATCGCCAGCCTGCTGCTGATGCAGATGCCGCTGCTGGCGAAGAAGCGCTTCGGGCGGATGCTGCCCAGCTACGGCCAGGCGGCCGTGGCCGGCCTGGTGCTGCTGGCGGCGCTGATCCTGACCGTGGAGCTGGTCTACAAGGTGCAGGTGGATAGCGCCAACGGCACGGCGATGCGGCTGTTCGGCGTGGCGTTCGACGCCGGCACGGTGGCCCCGTGGATCTTCGCGGCGGCGCTCTGGGCCGTGGGCTACGTGGCGTGGCGCTGGGCGGGGGGCCGCGTGCGCGCCGAACTCGACAAGATTCAGGCGGAATTCGGAGGTCAGGCATGACGGCGGCCATGGCAGGCGGGGGCACGCCCGCGCTGGAACTCATCGATGTGCGCAAGAAGTTCGGCCAGACCGAGATCATCCGTGGCGTGACGCTGGCCATCGGCAAGGGAGAGCGCCACGCGATGATCGGGCCGAACGGGGCGGGCAAGTCCACCACGTTCAACCTGATCTCGGGGCGGTTTGCGCCTAGCTCGGGCACGGTCAGGCTGAACGGCCAGCCCATCAGCGGGCTGCGGCCGTTCGAGATCAACCGGATGGGGCTCTCACGCAGCTTCCAGATCACCAATATCTTTCACCGGCTGTCCGTGTTCGAGAACCTGCGCTGCGCGGTGCTGTGGTCGCTCGGCTACAAGTATTCGTTCTGGCACCGGCTCTCCGAACTGCGCGACGCCCGCGAGCGGGCAGACGAGGTGCTGGAGCTGATCGGCATGCAGCATCGGCGCAATTCGCAGGCCGGGCTGCTGACCTATGCCGAGCAGCGCGCGCTGGAGATCGGCATCACCATCGCGGGCGGCGCCGAGGTGATCCTGCTGGACGAGCCCACGGCCGGCATGAGCCGGTCGGAATCGGACCACGCGGTCGAACTGATCCGCAAGGTCACGGTCGGCAAGACGCTGGTGATGGTGGAGCACGACATGAGCGTGGTCTTCGGCCTGGCGGACCGGATCTCGGTGCTGGTCTACGGCGAGGTCATCGCCACGGACACCCCCGAGGCCATCCGCAACAACCGCAAGGTCAAGGAAGCCTACCTGGGCACGAGCCTCGACGAACCCGTGCCGGAAGGAGCGCACTGATGGGCAAGCGGATGCTGGACGTTACCGGGCTGCACGCCTATTACGGCAAGAGCCACATCCTGCACGGCGTGGACGCCCATATCGACGAGGGCGAGATCGTGGCGCTGCTGGGCCGCAACGGGGTGGGACGCTCGACCATGGCCAAGGCGATCCTCGGCATGGTCAAGGCCGAGGGGTCCGTGCGCTTCCGCGACGAGGAAATCCTGGGCCGCCGCACGTTCGAGATCGCCCATGCGGGCATCGGCTATGTGCCGGAGAACCGCGACATCTTCCCAGGCCTGACCGTGCGCCAGAACCTGCTGCTGGGCGAGAAGCGCAACCCGCGCCAGTCATCGCCGCGCTGGTCGGTGGACGATATGTATCAAATGTTCCCAAGGCTGAAGGAGCGCGAGAACACGTCAGCCGGCGTGCTCTCGGGCGGCGAACAGCAGATGCTGACGCTGTGCCGCACCCTGATGGGCGACCCCGACCTGATCCTCATCGACGAACCCACCGAAGGCCTCGCGCCCATGATCGTGGCGCTGGTCGGCGATTTCCTGAAGACGCTGAAGGAGCGCGGCGTGTCGGTGCTGCTGATCGAACAGAAACTGGCGATCGCGCTCGATATCTCCCAACGGGTGTACGTCATGGGCCACGGGCACATCGTGTTCGAGGGCACGCCGACCGAACTGAAGGCGAATGGACAGGTGCGGAAGGAGTGGCTGGAGGTTTGAGGGTTACTTCCGCCGCCCCGCGCCCGGGCGGCTCTTTGGCTTGGCACGCTTCTTAGTAGGCGCAGCCGGGGTGAGGGCGGCCAGCCAGGCATCAGTCGTGGTTTTCATCATGCTGGACGTTGCCAACGCGGCCTGGCGTTTGGCTTCGGCGGTCGCGCGGCCTCGGGCGGCGCCCGCTACGGCGTTGGCGCCGCTCAGCCACATGCTCAGCATGGGGTTTTTCTTCAGCCAGGGGTTCTTCATCGTCGGTTCCTTGGAGTTCGTCGATCGTTCGTCGATCAATAAGGAACCGGGGCGCACGATGCGTGCCAGTGCGGGACGCCGCCGGGCGTGGCGAGGGATGGGGCGGCGTTGCAGAATCGCCCGACCGTTCCGCTCGCGCGTTGTAACGATGGCGGCAGTTGGCGGCTCAAGCGCCGTGCGTGGCGTGGTGCGACGATGGGAACGGAACTTGCGGGACGGGTTCGCTACAACGAACGTTGCGCAGGAGGCGCCATGAGCATCTTCAAGGACATTCTGAACAAGCTGCTGCACCGGTCCCAGCCGGCCCAGTCGCCGGCCGGCACGGCAACCGCCACGCCCGGCACGACCTCGCCTGCCGCGAGCCCCAATCCGGCCAGCCCCGGCGCAACCGTCCCGGCCGGCGCGAGCGCCGCGGGTGGCGCTGCAAAGCCGCTGTCGGCCGTCGATGTGGAAGCGGTCATGGACAAGGCCGTCACCGAGTCGGGGCAACAACTGAACTGGCGGACGTCGATTGTCGACACCATGAAGGCGCTCGGCATCGACAGCAGCCTGGAACACCGCAAGGAACTGGCGAAGGAGCTGAACTACACCGGTGACATGAACGACTCCGCCGCCATGAACATCTGGCTGCACAAGAAGGTCATGACGGAGCTGGCCGCGAACGGCGGCAAGCTGCCGCCGAACCTGGCGTCGTAAGTCAACGAAAGGGCGGGGGCGCGCCGGTGTGGACGTCTCTCGATCACCAATCCAGTGATCAGTGATCGAGGGGCACTATACCGGCCAACCTCCGGTGAACAGTCCGATCAGCGTCGTTACGAGCCAGGGCAGCGACCATGCCCAGTTCAGCCATATTGACCGCTGGCGGATCCAGAGCCCAGCGAGGGCGAACAGCCAGTAGCAGGCAGTCAGTCCCTGACGGTAAAGATGGGCGAGCGGGTCCTGAAACCCCTCCGACTCCCAGATCGGCCCATACACGGGATAGGTGGCCTGCGGGCCTTCGAGGACATTGGCTGCCGCCAACAGGCATTGGAGCGCAAGGGCCAGGAGGTGGCACATCAACATCCCCGACCAGACCATCCGCAACCCGCGTTCGATATTGGACCAGGGCATGTCAGGGATAGATATAGGCGTGCAGGACGATGCCGAACAGCAGTGGCATCGACCATGCCCAGTTTAGCCAGCGGCGGCGTTGCCGGACCCACAGCCCAGCCAATGCGAACAGAAGCAGGAAGATCTGTTCCCCGCTCGATTCGAAGTATGCGCGAAGGTTGGGGAATCCCTGGATCCGCCAGAGGGGCGGGCCGTTGTCGTCAGCAGGGTGCGGAATGCCGGCGACCGTCGCGAGGTCCGCGCACACGCTTAGGAAAAGAACGACCAGCAGCACGGACCAGAGGATGCGACAACCACGTTCAATAGCGAACCACGACATCCATGTCCTTTCCATACTTTAGAAATGCATCAACGAATGAAGGCATGTCGGAGGTCAGGTCTATACAGCCTGCCGAGCCGGCGACCCAGCCACCATGGATCGAGAAATCGCTGCGTCCATGTGTCCGGGTGCCCGGGAGTGGGTCCAGCCATACCCGGCGCTTGCCCCAGGACATGACGCAGCCCGGCCAGGTTCCACTTCCCTTCACGATGCCGAAGGCGCGGATGATGCACCGTCGTCGATCGGACCAGGAGTAGTTTTCCCACCGCTGCAGGCGGTCTTGCCTTGCACTGTAGTGGCCTTCGGGAATGGGCCCCAGATGCCGGGTTGCCTGATGTTCCTTGTCTGTATGTCCGGGCGCGCCCGAGACAGCATGCCACGACTGGTGCGCGCCATTCTCAACCCAAATGAGACGTGTGCCGTTGAAGTGCAACGTCGCTCGACGGGACTCCATGCGACGTATGGTCTCGGCAAGTCCGAGCATGCGAACGATCGATTCAGTATCGTTGCCAGCGGCGGCGGCAATCCCCAAGCGGCGGCCCGCCAGTTCGCGGAGCTCGGTTGCCAGATCCTGGCTCGCGTCGACTTCCCTGGCGATGTCTCTGGCGTCCATATGGGCCTCCACTCAAAGGTGAACGCCCAGCCTACCTATCCGACCGCTGCCCGCCTTGCGCGGGATCAATTGCCCGCATACTGTCTCAAACCTCAACACCCTTACCGCTTCGTTGCCTTCGGCAGGTCGAACGGCATGTCCTCATAGTCGATCAGCCGGGTCTTTTTGACGATCCGGTAGCCGATCCACAGGGCCAGGAACATCGGCACGCCGATATAGGTCGCCAGGATCTCTGGCCAGCGGTTGGCAATATCGGCGAATGCCGGGTAGTTCTGGCCGGCCACGATGACCACACACAGCACGCCGGCGAAGATCGGGCCGAAGGGGTAGAGGGGGGACCGGTATGCGAGGTCGCTCACGCTGTAGCCCTGGTAGACCAGCCCGCGCCGGAAGCGGTAGTGGCTCAGGGCGATGCCGAGCCAGGCGAAGAAGCCGGTCATGGCCGAGGTATTGAGCAGCCACAGGTACACCGCCTTGTCGCCAAACAGTGAACTGAAGAAGCACAGCGCGCCGATGCCGGTGGTGATCAGCAGCGCGTTGAACGGCACGCCGCTCGGCGTCAGCCGGGCGAACATGCGCGGGGCGCGGCCGCTGACGGCCAGGCCGTACAGGATGCGGGTGGAGACATACATGCTCGAGGTGCCCGCCGACAGCAGCGCCGTCAGCACCACCGCGTTCATCAGCCCCGCCGCGAAGGCCAGCCCGGCGTGGCGGAAGACCAGCGCGAACGGGCTCACGCCCACGTCGGTCACGTCGTTGCGGAGCAGGCTCGGGTCGGTGTAGGGAATCAGCACGCCGATGATCAGGATCGCCAGCACATAGAACAGCAGGATGCGCCAGAACGTCTGCCGGATGGCGCGCGGCAGCGTGCGGGCCGGGTCGGTGGCTTCGCCGGCGGCCACGCCCACGGTCTCGGTGCCCTGGAACGAGAACCCGGCGATCATCGCCACCGCGAACATCCCCGGCAGCCCGCCGACGAACGGCGCCTCGCCCATGGTGAAGTTGTGCCAGCCCGACTGCGGCCCGCCGTGCATGATGCCGACAATCATCAGCACGCCCACACCGAGGAACACCACCACCGTGACCACCTTGATCAGCGCGAACCAGTATTCGGCCTCGCCGAAGCCGCGCACCGAGAACGCGTTGAGCGCGAACATCAGTGCCAGGAAGCCGGCGCTCCAGGCCACGCCCGGCACGTCCGGGAACCAGTACTGCATGACGAGCTGGGCGGCGGTCAGTTCCACCGCAATCGTCACGGCCAGGCTGAACCAGTAGTTCCAGCCCAGCGCGAAGCCGAAGCCTTCCTCGACATAGACCGCGCTATAGGTGACAAACGAGCCGGCCACGGGCATGTGCACGGCCAGTTCGCCGAGGCTGGTCATCAGGCAATAGACCATCAGGCCGATCAGGCAGTAGGCGAGCAGGGCGCCGCCGGGGCCGGACTGGGCGATCGAGGCGCCGGAGGCCACGAACAGCCCCGTGCCGATGGCCCCGCCGAGGGCGATCATGGTCAGGTGGCGTGCCTTGAGCTGGCGGCGCAGGTCGTCGTGCTCGACGACGGGATGTTGATGCGGATGGGGATGCGAGTGAGTGGAAGACATCAGGTAGACACAGGGTCGCTGCAACGTCAGGGAATACCGGCGGCCTCGTAAGCCGGCCGGGGCGCGCGGGGACGCCATACCCATAAAAACGAAAAGGCGCGAGTCTAACCTGTCCTTTTTAGTGGATTGGAGGGCGGCGTCAAATAAAGTCGAACCTGGGCCGCAGGGTGGTTGAAAAGTGCCTCCGCCGCCATGACGGGCATCAAGCGGGCCGATTCCCTACGGGTTCCCCCTGAGGGTTTCGGCCCGCTTCGAGGCTCACCATGAACGCCGGATGGAGCGGCCATGAAGCCCGCGCATGACAGGGAATCCATCGCAGAAAATTGAAATTGAACGACCGTGCTATTTTGTGTATGCTTGATCCGCTTTCGGGCCCGACAGCCCGTGGAGCAAGGGATTGCGGGGTGAGGAGACATTTCACGACACCGCCGCGCAAGGCCCCGGCCGTAACAAAAATTCGAGAATTCGAATCCCGAGACAACCAAAGACCAAAGGAACCAGCATGACAGCGCAGTATCAGGTTCAGGACGGCGTTGCCGTCATCACGCTCGACAATCCCCCCGTCAACGGCCTGGGTCACAGCACCCGGCTGGGCATCGTCGAAGGCTTGACCCGTGCGCTGGACGATGCGGCCGTCAAGGCCGTCGTCATCACCGGCGCC
Organism: Cupriavidus sp. 10L43_2; assembly: GCF_056395265.1. NCBI lineage: Bacteria > Pseudomonadati > Pseudomonadota > Betaproteobacteria > Burkholderiales > Burkholderiaceae > Cupriavidus > Cupriavidus sp. 10L43_2. The sequence goes on along the minus strand of NZ_JBFTJE010000002.1, from coordinate 278,548 downwards.
GGCAAGGCTTTCTCGGGCGGCGCCGACATCCGCGAATTCAACACGCCGAAGGCCACGCAGGAGCCGACGCTGCATTCGGTGATCCGCGCCGTGGAAGCCTCCGCCAAGCCGGTTGTGGCCGCGATCCACTCGGTCGCCATGGGCGGCGGGCTGGAACTGGCGCTGGGCTGTAACTACCGCGTGGCCGCCAAGGGCGCGCAGATCGCGCTGCCGGAAGTGAAGCTGGGCCTGCTGCCCGGCGCCGGTGGCACGCAGCGCCTGCCACGCGTGATCGGCCTGGAGCATGCGCTGAACATGATCGTCTCGGGCACGGCCATCCCGTCCGAGAAGTTTGCGGGTTCGAAGCTGTTCGATGAAATCGTCGACGGTGACGTGCTGCCCGCCGCCATCAAGTTCGCCCAGAACGTTGGCGCGGCCCCCGGCCCGTACCCGAAGGTGCGCGACCTGAAGGTGCGCCACGAGAACGCCGAGGGCTTCCTGGCCTTCGCCAAGACCACCGTGGCCGCCGTAGCCAAGAACTTCCCGGCGCCGCTGAAGTGCGTGGAGGCCGTGGCCGCCTCGCTCAAGCCGTTCGAGCAGGGCCTGAAGGCCGAGCGCGAAGGCTTCATGTACCTGGTCGGCACGCCGGAATCGCGCGCGCTGCGCCATGCCTTCTTCGGCGAGCGCGCCGCCAGCAAGATTCCCGATGTGTCCAGCGACACGCCGGTGCGCAAGGTCGAGCGCGTGGCCGTGATCGGCGCCGGCACCATGGGCGGCGGCATCACCATGAACTTCCTGAACGCAGGCATTCCGGTGACCATGCTGGAAACCAAGCAGGAAGCGCTGGACCGTGGCGTGACCACGATCCGCAAGAACTACGAGAACAGCGCCAAGAAGGGCAAGCTCACGCAGGAGAAGGTCGAGCAGCGCATGGGCCTGCTGAACACCACGCTGTCCTATGACGACATCAAGGACGCCGACATGGTCATCGAGGCCGTGTTCGAGGAAATGGGCGTCAAGGAAATCGTGTTCAAGAAGCTGGACGAAGTGATGAAGCCCGGCGCGATCCTGGCCTCCAACACCTCCACGCTCGATGTGAACAAGATCGCCTCGTTCACCAAGCGTCCGCAGGACGTAGTCGGCATGCACTTCTTCAGCCCGGCCAACGTCATGAAGCTGCTGGAAGTGGTGCGTGGCGCGGAAACCGGCAAGGACGTGCTGGCCACGGTGATGCAGATCGCCAAGAAGATCAAGAAGACTGCCGTGGTGTCCGGCGTCTGCGACGGCTTCATCGGCAACCGCATGATCGAGCAGTACAGCCGCCAGGCTGGCTATCTGCTGGACGAAGGCGCGCTGCCCGAGCAGGTGGACAAGGCCATCGAGAAGTTCGGTTTCGCCATGGGCCCGTTCCGCATGGGCGACCTGGCCGGCAACGACATCGGCTGGGCCATCCGCAAGCGCCGTGCCGTGGACAAGCCGGACATTCAGTACTCGAAGACCGCCGACAAGCTCTGCGAGCTGGGCCGCTTCGGCCAGAAGACCGGCGCCGGCTGGTACGACTACAAGCCGGGCGACCGCAAGCCGTACCCGAACCAGCAGGTCAACGACATGATCGTCGAGCACTCGAAGGCGCTCGGACTCACGCGCCGCAAGATTTCCGACGAGGAGATCGTGGAGCGCCTGGTGTTCGCGCTGGTCAACGAGGGCGCCAAGATCCTGGACGAAGGCATTGCCTCGAAGGCGTCCGACATCGACATGGTCTACCTGACTGGCTACGGCTTCCCGCTGTTCCGCGGCGGCCCGATGCTGTACGCGGACCAGGTTGGCCTGTTCAACGTGGTCCAGGCCATGCAGCGCTACGCCAAGGGTTATCACGGCGAAGCCTGGAAGCCGGCCGCACTGCTGACGAAGCTGGCCGACGAGGGCAAGGGCTTCAACGGCTGACCCGCCACCGATATAGATAGTAGATAGCGTGAGGAAGCGGATTCGACCATGACCTACGGCGCGCAGGACTGCCTGCTGGTGATCGACGTGCAGAACGACTTCATGCCCGATGGCGCGCTGGCTGTGCCGCGGGGCGATGAAGTGGTGCCCGTCATCAACCGGCTGGCGCGGGCGTTCGGCCATGTGGTGATGACGCAGGACTGGCATCCCGCCGGGCATGCGTCGTTCGCCACCAGCCACGCCGGCCGCGCGCCGTTCCAGACCACCACGCTGGCCTATGGCGAGCAGGTGCTCTGGCCGGACCATTGCGTGCAGGAGACCCCGGGCGCCGCGCTGCATGCGGACCTGTGTATCCCGCACGCAAGGCTGGTGCTGCGCAAGGGCCATCATGCGGACGTGGACAGCTATTCCGCGTTCCTGGAGGCTGACCGCACCACCCGAACCGGGCTGGCCGGCTACCTGCGGGAGCATGGCGTCACCCGCGTCTTCTGCGCCGGGCTGGCCACGGACTACTGCGTGGCCTGGAGCGCGCTCGATGCGCGCGCCGCCGGCTTCGAGGTCGTGGTGATCGAGGACGCCTGCCGCGCCATCGACCTGAACGGCTCGCTGGAACAGGCCTGGGCGGACATGACCGCCGCCGGCGTGGTCCGGGCGACGTCGGCCCAGGTCCTGGAAGGCCATCCCGCCGCCCCACGCTGAACACACTGAATAACTCGCAAGAGACACCAAGATACCGAGGAGCAAGACATGAACGAGGCAGTCATCGTATCCACGGCCCGCACCGGGCTGGCCAAGAGCTGGAAGGGCGCATTCAACATGACCCACGGCGCGACCCTGGGCGGTCACGCGGTCCAGCACGCCATCGCGCGCGCCAAGATCGAGGCGGGTGAAGTGGAAGACGTGCTGATGGGCTGTGCCAACCCGGAAGGCGCCACCGGTGCCAACATCGCGCGCCAGATCGCCCTGCGCGCCGGCTGCCCGGTGACCGTGCCCGGCGCCACCGTGAACCGCTTCTGCTCGTCCGGCCTGCAAACCATCGCCATGGCCGCACAGCGCGTGATTGCCGATGAAGGCGACATCTTCGTGGCCGGCGGCGTGGAGTCCATCTCGTGCGTACAGCAGGAGATGAACCGCCACATGATCCAGGAAAGCTGGCTCAACAAGAACAAGCCGGAAATCTACTGGAGCATGCTCCAGACCGCCGAGAACGTGGCCAAGCGCTACAACATCTCGAAGGAGCGCCAGGACGAATACGGCGTGCGCAGCCAGCAACGTGCCGCCGCCGCGCTGGAAGCCGGCAAGTTCAAGGACGAGATCGTGCCGATGACGGTCCTCGCAGGCGTGGCCGACAAGGCCACCGGCCAGCTGATGACCAAGGAAGTGACGATCGACGCCGACGAGGGCATCCGCGCCGACACCACGCTGGAAGGCGTGTCGAAGATCCGCACCGCCATGCCCGGCGGCGTGGTCACGGCCGGCAATGCCTCGCAGTTCTCGGACGGCGCCTCGGCAGTGGTGGTGATGAACGCGAGCGTGGCGGCTGCCCGCGGCCTGCAGCCGATGGGCGTGTTCCGCGGCTTTGCCGTGGCCGGCTGCGAGCCTGACGAAATGGGCATCGGCCCGGTGTTCGCGGTGCCCAAGCTGCTGAAGAAGGCCGGCTTGAAGGTGGACGACATCGGCCTGTGGGAGCTGAACGAGGCCTTCGCGGTGCAGGTGCTCTACTGCGCCGACACCCTCGGCATTCCGATGGACCGCCTGAACGTGAACGGCGGCGCCATCGCCGTGGGCCACCCGTACGGCGTCTCCGGCGCCCGCCTGGTCGGCCATGCGCTGATCGAAGGCAAGCGCCGTGGCGTGAAGTACGTGGTCGTGACGATGTGCATCGGCGGCGGCCAGGGCGCTGCCGGGCTGTTCGAAGTGCTGTAAGTCTTCTCCCGCTTGATGGTTGTCTCCCCTCTCCCTCTGGGAGAGGGGCGGGGGAGAGGGCAGGCGGTTCAACATGCGCTATCGCATCGAGACATTCCCGCCCTCTCCCCCAACCCCTCTCCCGCAAGCGGGAGAGGGGAGCAACATCCCTCATCCCCTCAGCCCGGAGCCTCGCATTCCATGTCGCTGATTCTTTCCCGCCGTGACCTCAATTTTGTGCTCTATGAGTGGCTCAAGGCGGAGGACCTCACCCAGATTCCCCGTTACGCCGACCACTCGCGCGAGACCTTCGACGCCGCGCTGGACACCTGCGAGAAGATCGCCACGGACCTGTTCGCGCCGCACAACAAGAAGAGCGATGCCAACGAGCCGCACTTCGATGGCGAGACGGTCACCATCATTCCCGAAGTCAGCACCGCGCTGCGCGCCTTCTGCGACGCCGGCCTGATGGCCGCCGGGCAGGACTACGAGTACGGCGGCATGCAGCTGCCGGTCACGCTCGAGAAGGCCGCGTTCGCGTACTTCAAGGCGGCCAACGTCGGCACGAGTTCGTATCCGTTCCTGACCATCGGCAACGCCAACCTGCTGCTCACCCACGGCACGGCGGCGCAGATCGACACCTTTGTTCGCCCCGAACTCGAAGGCCGCTTCTTCGGCACGATGTGCCTGTCGGAGCCGCAGGCGGGCTCGTCGCTGTCGGACATCACCACGCGGGCCGACTACGAAGGCGAATCGCCGCTCGGCCAGCAATACCGGCTGCGCGGGAACAAGATGTGGATCTCGGCCGGCGAGCACGAGTTGTCGGACAACATCGTCCACCTCGTGCTGGCCAAGATTCCCGGCCCGGACGGCAAGCTGATCCCGGGCGTCAAGGGCATCTCGCTGTTCATCGTGCCGAAGTTCCTCGTCAATGGCGACGGCTCGCACGGCGAGCATAACGACGTGGTGCTGGCCGGCCTGAACCACAAGATGGGCTATCGCGGCACCACCAACTGCCTGCTGAACTTCGGCGAAGGCATGAAATATCGCCCGGACGGCAAGGCTGGCGCCATCGGCTACCTCGTGGGCGAGCCCCACAAGGGCCTGGCCTGCATGTTCCACATGATGAACGAGGCCCGCATCGGCGTGGGTCTGGGCGCGGTGACGCTGGGCTACACCGGCTACCTCCATGCGCTGGACTACGCGCGCAACCGTCCGCAGGGCCGGCCGGTCGGCCCGGGCGGCAAGGACCCGGCGAGCCCGCAGGTGAAGCTGGTCGAGCATGCCGACATCCGCCGCATGCTGCTGGCGCAGAAGAGCTATGTCGAAGGCGGCCTGGCGCTGAACCTGTACTGCGCGCGGCTGGTGGACGAGGAACACGCGGCCAAGGCTGCCGGCGAGGCCGAGCGGCACCGTGAACTGTCCCTGCTGCTCGACATCCTGACCCCGATCGCCAAGAGCTGGCCGTCGCAATGGTGTCTGGAGGCGAACAACCTCGCCATCCAGGTGCATGGCGGCTACGGCTACACGCGCGAGTACAACGTCGAACAGTTCTATCGCGATAACCGCCTGAACCCGATTCACGAAGGCACCCACGGCATTCAGGGGCTGGACCTGCTGGGCCGCAAGGTCGTGATGCAGGACGGCGCCGCGCTCCGGCTGGTGGGTGAGCGCCTGCGCGCCACGTGCGAGCGCGCCGTCGCCACCGGTGACAAGACGCTGGCCGCGCAGGCCGCCGCGCTCGGCAAGGCGTCGCAGCGGCTGGCGGAAGTCACCGCCACGCTGTGGTCCGCAGGGGACCCCAACGTCACGCTCGCCAACGCCTCGGTCTATCTGGAGGCGTTCGGCCACGTGGTGGTGGCGTGGATCTGGCTGGAGCAGGCGCTGGTGGCACAAGCCGCGCTGCCGCAGGCACAAGGCGAAGACGGCGATTTCTATCGCGGCAAGCTGGCGGCGGCGGCGTTCTTCTTCCGCTTCGAGCTGCCGAAGGTGTACCCGCAGCTCGACCTGCTGGCCACGCTGGACCGTACGACGCTGGACATGCAGGACGCCTGGTTCTGACCCCCTGCACGCCCGCATCCACAAGAAAACAAGGAGACAAGCATGCATACCATCCAGCAACTGTTCGACCTCAAGGGCCAGACCGCGCTGATCACCGGCGGCTCGCGCGGGCTCGGGCTGCAGATTGCCGAGGCGCTGGGCGAGCAGGGCGCGCGCATCGTGCTGTCCGCCCGCAAGGCCGACGAGCTGCAGGCCGCGCAGGCGCATTTGCAGTCGCGCGGCATCGAGGCCGACTGGATCGCCGCCGATGGCGCGCGTGATGACGAAATCGCGCGGCTGGCCGATGAGTCGCTGGCCCGGCTCGGCCACATCGACATCCTGGTCAACAACGCCGGCGCCACCTGGGGCGCCCCGGCCGAAGACCACCCCGTGGAAGCGTGGGACAAGGTGATGAACCTGAACATCCGCGGCCTGTTCCTGCTGACGCAGCGCGTGGGCAAGCTGTCGATGATCCCGCGCCGCCATGGCCGCGTGATCAACGTGGCGTCCATTGCCGGGCTGGCTGGCAACCCGCCGGGCAGCATGGAGACGATTGCCTACAACACTTCCAAGGGCGCCGTGGTCAACTTCACGCGCACGCTGGCGGCCGAGTGGGGCGAGCACAACATCACCGTCAACGCGCTGGCGCCGGGCTTCTTCCCGTCGAAGATGACCAAGGGCTCGCTGGAGCGGCTGGGCGTGGAGGCGATGTGCGCCGGCGTGCCGCTGCACCGCCTGGGCGACGACGAAGACCTCAAGGGCGCCGCGCTGCTGTTCGCCACGGCGGCGGGCAAGCACATCACCGGCCAGATCCTGGCCGTCGACGGTGGCGTGAGCGCGGTCTGAGCGCAACCTGAGCCCCATCTGAGCCATGACACAAGACAACGGCTTCAACCTCAAGATCCCGTTCCTGGCCGACCTCGGCGTGCGCTGCAACTTCATGGAGGGCGGGCGCAGCGAGATCGAACTCGACCTGCGCGAACGCCACCAGAACAGCTGGGACATGGCCCACGGCGGCGTGCTGATGACGCTGCTGGACGTGGCGATGGCCGTCGCCGGCCGTTCGATGGACACCGATGGCCGGGGCGTGGTCACCATCGAGATGAAAACCAGCTTTATGGCGCCGGGGCGCGGCAAGCTGCGCGCGCGTGGGCTGGCCGTGCATCGCACCTCGACCATGGTGTTCTGCGAGGGCGAGATCGTCGATGAGGCCGGCGCCATCGTCTCCAAGGCCTCAGGCACCTTCAAGTACATCAAGCGCAAGCCGCCCCAGCGCAAGCCCGGCTCGCCTGACTCCGGCGCGGACGGCTGAGTGCCGCGCCGCGTTTTCTCGTATTTTTCCGAACGTATCTCCTGACCGAGCGAAGGAACCCATCATGTCGAAGCAAACCTATCAGCGCATCGTCCTGGCATCGCGCCCCGAGGCCGCCGTCACGCCCGACAACTTCCGGCTGGAGCAGGCGCCCGTGCCGGAACTGGCCGATGGCCAGGTGCTCGTGCGCAACCACTATTTGTCGCTGGACCCGTACATGCGCGGCCGCATGAGCGAGGGCAAGTCGTACGCCAACCCGCAGCCGCTGGGCGAAGTGATGATCGGCGGCACCGTGGGCGAGGTGGCGGCGAGCAAGAATCCGAAGTGGAACGTGGGCGACAAGGTCGTCGGCATGTTCGGCTGGCAGGAATACGGCGTGACCGATGGCGGCGGCATCCAGAAGGTCGACACCACGCATATCCCGCTGTCGGCCTACCTCGGCTCGGTGGGCATGCCCGGCGTGACCGCCTGGTACGGCCTGAACAAGATCATCGCGCCGAAGGCGGGCGAGACCATCGTGGTCAGCGCCGCGTCCGGCGCGGTGGGCAGCGTGGTGGGCCAGTTGGCCAAGCTGGCCGGCTGCCGCGTGATCGGCGTGGCCGGTGGCAAGGACAAGTGCGACTACGTGGTCAAGGAACTCGGCTTCGACGCCTGCGTGGACTACAAGGCCGCCAAGGACGCCAAGGAACTCTATGCGATGGTCAAGGAAGTCACCCCGGACGGCATCGACGGTTACTTCGAGAACGTGGGCGGCGACATCCTCGACGTGGTGCTGGCCCGCCTGAACGCCTTCGCGCGCGTGGCGGTGTGCGGCCTGATCGCCGGCTACGACGGCCAGGACATGCCGATCCGCAATCCGCGGGCGATCCTTGTATCGCGTGCACGCATCGAGGGCTTTATCGTCTCCGAGCACATGGACGTCTGGCCGCAGGCGCTCAAGGAACTGGGCACCTACGTCGCCCAAGGCAAGATCAAGTTCCGCGAGAGCATTGCCGAAGGGCTGGCCAGCGCGCCGGAAGCCTTTATCGGCCTGCTGAAGGGCAAGAACTTCGGCAAGCAGCTCGTGAAGCTGGTCTGACGCTAAACGTATACATATAGAGGGAGACACCCCATGAACGCCCCGCAATCCGCACCCCGCCCCGACGACATGGCCGAGGGCCTGTCCGAGGAGGTCAAGGCCCGCTACCGCAACCTGCCGCGCCCGCCCAAGTTCGACACCCCGGCGCAGGAGCGGCTGCACCGCAAGCAGCGGCTGGCGGCGGCGTTCCGGCTGTTCTCGAAATTCGGATTCGATGAAGGCGTGGCTGGCCATATCACCGCGCGCGACCCCGAGTTCGAGGACACCTTCTGGGTCAACCCGTTCGGCGTCCATTTCAGCCAGGTGACGGTGTCGAACCTGATCCGCTGCGACCACCACGGCAACGTGGTGGAGGGCGACTACCCGGTCAACGCGGCGGCGTTCGCCATCCACTCGCGCGTGCACGGGACCCGGCCGGACGCCGTGGCGGCGGCGCACTCGCACAGCACCCATGGCCGCGCGTGGTCCACGCTGGGCCGCAAGCTCGATCCGCTGACCCAGGACGTCTGCGCCTTCTACGACGACCACGCGCTGTATGACGACTTCGGCGGCGTGGTGGTGGAACTCGACGAAGGCCAGCGCATTGCCAACGCGCTGGGCGACAACAAGGCCGCCATCCTCCAGAACCACGGCCTGCTGACCGTCGGCAAGACCGTGGACGAGGCCGCGTGGTGGTTCATCACGATGGAGCGCTCGTGCCAGGTGCAACTGCTGGCGGAGGCCGCGGCGGCGCGTACCAACGCCCCGCTCAAGATGATTGGCGAGGCAGCGGCGCGGCAGGCATACTCCATCGTCGGTACCGCACAGGCGGGCTGGTTCCAGTTCCAGCCGCTGTACGCGCGCATCGTGCGCGAGCAGCCCGACCTCCTGGAATAAGCCCCCAATCGATCCAACCCGACCTGACCGGACCCGCATCGCATGCCTGACATCATCCTGCATCAGTACGCCACCTCGCCGTTTTCCGAGAAGATTCGTCTCGTACTCGGCGCCAAGGGCTTGACCTGGAACGCGGTGGAGATCCCACCCATTCTGCCCAAGCCCGACCTGCTGGCGCTGACCGGCGGCTACCGGCGCACCCCGGTGATGCAGATTGGCGCGGACATCTATTGCGATACGGCGCTGATCTGCGACGTGCTGGACCGGCTGGCCCCCCAGCCGCCGCTCTATCCGGCCATCCAGGCTGCCTCGGCGCGGTTGGCGGCGGGGTGGATCGACAGCGCGCTGTTCACGGCCTCGGTCACCTACACGATGCAGCCAGCCGGCGTGCAGGCGATGCTGGCGCACCTGACGCCGGGCCAGGTGCAGGCGTTCATCGCCGACCGCAAGGCCATGCGCGGCGATACCAACGCGCTGCGCATGCCGCTGCCCGAGGCCGCCGCGATGCTCCACGACACGCTGGGCCGCCTGCAGGAGCAGTTCGCAGCCGGCGTGCCGCATGTGGCCGGCCCGGAATTGTCGATTGCCGATTTCTCGCTGTTCCACAACCTCTGGTTCATCCGCCGCGCCACGCCGCTGGCGGCGATCCTCGACGGCTACCCGCTGGTCAAGACCTGGTTCGCGCGCATGCAGGCGTACGGCCACGGCAAGCTGCGCGTGGTGCCGCCCGAGACCGCCATCGCCGACGCGCTGAACCACGACCCGCTGCCGCACGACACCACCATCCTGCCGGGCAGCGGCCTGGCGGCGGGCGACCCGGTCACGGTCACGCCCACCGATTATGCGAAGGATCCCGTCGCCGGCGTGCTGCTGACGCTGACCGGCCACGTGGTCACCATCCGCCGGCAGGACCCGCGTGCCGGCGCCGTCAACGTCCATTTCCCGCGGCAGGGCTACCACGTGCAGTCCGCCGCCTGACATCCCTATATAAGAAGGCATCTGCCGGAGGAGACGATATGAAGCAGTTCGAGAGCAAGGTGGCGGTGATCACCGGCGGCGCGTCCGGTTTCGGCAAGGAGTTCGCCCGGATCGGCGCTTCGCTGGGCATGAAGCTGGTGCTGGCCGATGTGCAGGAGGATGCACTCGACACAACCGTCGCCGAATTCAAGGCGCAGGGCGTGCAAGTCATCGGCCTGCGCACCGATGTGTCGCGCGCCGAAGACATGCAGGCGCTGGCTGACGCGGCGATGACCGCGTTCGGCGAAGTCCACCTGCTGTTCAACAACGCCGGCGTCGGCGCGGGCGGGCTGCTCTGGGAAAACACCCAGAAGGACTGGGACTGGGTGCTCGGCGTGAACCTCTACGGCGTGATCCACGGCGTGCGGATCTTCACCCCGCTGATGCTGGCCGCCGCCGCGAAGGACCCGGCCTACCAGGGCCATATCGTCAATACGGCGTCGATGGCGGGGCTGCTGAACCCGCCGGCGATGGGGGTCTACAACGTCTCCAAGCACGCGGTGGTGTCGCTATCGGAATCGCTCTACCAGGATCTGAGCCTGGTCACGGAGCAGGTGCATTGCTCGGTGCTGTGCCCGTACTTCGTGCCGACCGGCATCAGCCAGTCGCAGCGCAACCGGCCGGCCGGGCTGGCCAATGAGGCACCGCCCACGCGCTCGCAACTGGTGTCGCAGGCATTGTCGGACAAGGCCGTCCATTCGGGCAAGGTGACGGCGGCCGATGTGGCGCAGCTCACTTTCGACGCCATCCGCGACGAAAGCTTCTATATTTACTCCCACCCGCAGGCGCTGGAGACGGTGCGGCAACGCATGGAGGACATCGTCGGCCAGCGCAATCCGGGCGATCCGTTCGGCGACAAGAAAGAAGTGCGCGCCGGCCTGATCGCCGCGCTGCGCGGCTGAACCGAGCCACCCTAACGTAAAGGAGTGGCGATGGAGACCGCGATGACCGCACCCGCTGTGATTCAGCACCTGCAGTTTGCCAACCTGCCCAACGGCACCCGCCTCCATTACGCGAGCGCCGGGGAGCAGGGCAGGCCGCTGATCCTGTTCGTGCATGGCTTTCCCGAGTTCTGGTACGCCTGGGAGCACCAGTTGGCGCAGTTCGGCCAGACCCATTTCGCCGTGGCGCCGGACCTGCGTGGGTTCAACCTGTCCAGCAAGCCGGCCGAGCCGGACGCCTACAAACCGAAGCATCTGGTCGAGGATCTCGTGCAGTTCGTGCGCGCGCTGGGCTACCAGCGCTGCGTGGTGGTGGCGCACGACTGGGGCGGGGCGATCTGCTGGAACCTCGCCATCCAGCATCCGGATCTGGTCGAGCAGTTGATCATCATCAACTCGCCCCATCCCTATGTGTTTGCGCGCGCGCTGTCGGCCGATGCGGCGCAGCAAAAGGCGTCGGGCTATATGAACTGGCTGCGCAAGCCGGGGTCCGAGCAGGCGCTGGCCGCTGACGAATTCGCGCTGCTGGAGAAGATGCTGACGGGCGATGCCGACCGGCTGCCCGCCTGGTTCAACGGCGAGACGCGCACGCGGTACCACGCGGCGTGGTCGCAGCCGGGCGATGCCGGGAGCCATCCGCTTACGGGGGGCGTGAACTACTACCGCGCCTCGCCGATGCACCCGCCCGGGCCGGGCGAAGCCGCGCCGGACATCTCGCGGCTCGATCCGTCGGCCTTCGTCGTACGCGTGCCCACGCTGGTGATCTGGGGCGAGAACGACCGCGCGCTACCGAAGACGCTCGCGGACGGGCTGGAGGACTTCGTCCCCGACCTGCGCCTGGAGCGGATTCCGGAAGGCACGCACTGGATCATCCACGAGCAGCCCGAGCGGATCAATCTGCTGATCCGCAGCGCGCTGCCGTGATCGATCGTGGAGGGTGGTGAAGGTGACTAGGTGAGCCGCTCGCGATACAGGCGGTAGTTCTCGTCATCGAAGCAGACGAAGGTCACCTGCTCCAGGCTCGGCGCCTTGGGCAGGGCGTCCCGCACGGCGCGGATGGCGATGTCCACGGCGCGCTCGCGCGGAAAGCCGTAGATGCCGGTGCTGATGTTCGGGAAGGCGAGGGTGCGCAGGCCCTGCTCGCCGGCCAGCCGCACGCTGTTGCGGTAGGCGTTGGCCAGCAGCGCGTCCTCGTTCTGGCTCCCGCCTTTCCAGACCGGCCCCACCGCATGGATGACATAGGGCGCCGGCAGCAGGCCGCCCGTGGTGATGACCGCTTCGCCGGTCGGGCAGCCGCCCTGTGCATCGCGGATCGCCCGGCACGCGTTCATGATGGCCGGCCCGCCCGCGCCGTGGATGGCGCCGTCCACACCCCCGCCGCCCAACAAGCCGTTGTTCGCGGCATTGACGATGGCATCGACCTCCAGCCGCGTAATATCCCCGTGTACAACCTGCAAGTGCTCGCCTGTCATGGTGTCTCCCGATGGAATACGCTCTCAGCATAGCCGCTGATGTGGTCGATGATCGCGCAAAAGCGTCGCCAAAACACATCGCCGGAATGATTTCGTCATGCTGCAACCGCAAAACGCTGGCATGATACGGAAAACGAACGATCGTTCACTATTCGAACCTCGACAATATTCAGAGACAGCTTCCTCGGGTCAGTCCATGTCCGCCAAGCCTTTGCCGACCGATTCCGCGTCCGGTGTTCCTCCTGGCAAGTCCTCCCAGCCGCTCGACCCGCAAGTTGCGCAGTTGCTGGACCTGATCGCGCGCGCCAAGCGCCCGCCGATCCACGCGCTGGACGTGGCGGACGCCAAGATTGCGTACGAGAAAAGCGCCCCGATCCTCGATATTTCGCCGCCGCCCGTCCATGACGTGGAGAACTTCGCCATCCCGGCGCGCGACGGCCATCAGATTCCGGTGCGGCTCTATGCACCGCGCGAGGCAAGCTGGGCCGATCCGCTGCCGTTGCTGGTGTATTTCCACGGCGGCGGGTTTACAGTGGGGAGTGTCAATTCGCACGATGCGCTGTGCCGCACGTTCTGCATGGGCGCGGAATGCCTGGTGTTGTCGGTGGACTACCGGCTCGGGCCGGACTGGAAATTCCCGACGGCCGCCAACGATGCGTTCGACGCGCTGCACTGGGTCGTCGCCGAAGCCGAGCGGCTGGGCGCCGACCCGGCCCGGATCGCGCTCGGCGGCGACAGCGCCGGCGGCACGCTGGCCGCAGCCAGCGCCGTGGCGGCCCGCAACGCCGGCCTGGCGCCGGTGCTGCAACTGCTGATCTATCCAGGCACGAGCGCGCGGCAGGACACACCCTCGCACCGCGCACTGGCCGAGGGCTACCTGCTCACTGGCGACATGATCCAGTGGTTCTTTTCGCACTATCTGGGCCAGGACGCCGACCGTGACGACTGGCGCTTCGCGCCGCTGGACGGGGGCGGTACCGGCGCCGATGTGCGCGGGGTATGCCCGGCCTGGATCGCCGTGGCCGGCTACGACCCCTTGCATGACGAGGGCGTGGCCTACGCCGCCAAGCTCCAGGCGGCGGGCGTGCCGGCCACGCTGGTCGACTATCCGTCGATGATTCACGATTTTTTCAAGCTCGGCCGCTTCGTGCCGGCTGTACTACAGGCGCACGCCGACGCCAACGGCGCGCTCCGTCAAGCATTCAAGACCTGAAGTCGCAATATTGCAGAACTGCAGCAGAAGAAGGAGACATTGACTTATGCAACGCCGCCATTTCATCGCCCGTGCGGGCATGCTCGCCGCCACGGCCGCGATCGGTTTCGCAGCCCTGCCGGCCCACGCGCAGGCGGACAAATTCCCAACCCGGCCGATCCGCCTGATCATCGGCTACACGGCGGGCGGTTCCACCGACATCCCGTTCCGTGTGCTGGCCGACAACGCCTCGAAGATCCTCGGCCAGCCCGTGATCGTCGAGAACAAGCCGGGTGCCGGCGGCGTGCTGCCGGCCCAGTTGATGCAATCCACGGCGCCTGACGGCTACACGCTGGCCCAGGTCGCCATGCCGGTCTACCGCCTGCCGTACACCACCAAGATCAACTGGGATCCGGTGAAGGACCTGTCGTACGTCATCAACCTGGCCGGGTATTCGTTCGGTCTGGTGGTGCCGGCCGATTCGCCGATCAAGACGATGCAGGAGTACGTGGCCTACGCCAAGGCCAATCCGGGCAAGCTGACCTACGGCTCGCCAGGCTCGATGACCACGCTGCACCTGACCATGGAAGAACTGGCCATGCGCCAGGGCGTGCAGTTCTCGCATATTCCTTACAAAGGCAACTCGGAATCGATGCAGGCCCTGCTGGGCGGCCACGTGATGTCGGTGGCGGACACGCCGGCGTGGGCGCAGTATGTGGAGCAGGGCAAGCTGCGCCTGCTGTCCACCTGGGGCGAGAAGCGCTCGGCGCGCTTCCCGAACGTGCCGACGCTAAAGGAACTCGGCATGGGCATCGTCCAGACGTCGCCGTTCGGGCTGGTGGTGCCGAAGGGCACGGACCCGAAGATCGTGCAGAAACTGCATGACGCGTTCAAGAAGGCGATGGAAATGCCGAACTACCGCGAGTCGCTCGCCAAGTTCGACATGGAGCCGTACTACATGAGCAGCGAGCAGTACGCGGCTTTCGCCGCCGAGACGGTCAAGAAGGAAAAGGCCATCATCGAGAAGCTGGGCCTGGCCAAGGCACAGTAATTCGCTGAATGTCGATGACATGCGGGCGCCCCTCGAGGCGCCCGTATTGGCTTGGGGAATACGAAACATGGCGAAAGAGGATTTCCGCCACAGCGTGCCGCTGCGCGTGCGCTGGGCCGAGGTGGACCCGCAGTCCATCGTCTTCAACGCGCACTACCTGACGTATTGCGATATCTGCGTGACCGAGTACTGGCGCGCGGTGGGCATCCGCTATCCCGAAGACGTCCTCCACGCGCACGGCGTGGACATCTTCGTGGTGAAGTCGACCCTGGAATACCACGCCTCGGCGCGGTTCGACGACATGCTGGAGATCCGCGGCCGCATGGCCCGCCTGGGCCGCTCGAGCATGCTGTTCCGCGTGGAAATGTATCGCGGCGACGAACACCTGATCACCGGGGAGGTGATCTACGTCTGCGCTGACCCGGCCACGCAGAAATCGGCCCCGATCCCCGGGCAGGTCAGGGAGACGATCGAGGCGTACGAGGTGGTGAAGCCGGAGCGGTAGGGCGGAGGCTTTCGGGGACGAAAACCTCCGCAATCGAACCGCAGTCGGACGGTTTAGCCCCCGATTCCCGCATCCTCCATATAGCCGCGGATCACGTCATCGAAGCTCGCGTCGCTCTGGAAGCCCAGTTCGACGGCGCGGGTGACGTCCCATGCCGCCGGCCAGGTGCCGACGATGTTCTCGATGCGTTCTTCGCGCTGCCAGGTGACGCGGTCGGCCACGGTGTCGCCGGCCACGCGCCGGAGCGCCTCGACCATTTGCTTGGCGGTTACCGACAGGCCCGGCAGGTTCACCACGCGGCGGTTGCCGAAGCGCGCGCCGTCCAGTTCCAGGCCGTTGACCAGCGCCGTGATGGCGCCGCGCGGCGAGAGCAGCCACAGCGACGTCTCGGGGGCCACCGGGCAGTTGGCGGCCTCGCCGGCCAGCGGTTCGCGGATGATGCCGCTGGCGAACGACGACGCCGCCGCGTTGGGCTTGCCCGGGCGGACGCTGATGGTCGGCAGGCGCAGCACGCGGCCATCGACGAAGCCGCGTCGGCTGTAGTCGGACAGCAGCAGTTCGCCGATGGCCTTCTGCGCGCCATACGACGACTGCGGGTTCAGCGCGGTGTCGTCCTGCACTACGGCCGGCAGCTTGCCGCCATAGACGGCCACCGAACTCGTGAACACCACGCGCGGGCGGTGGCCCAGCTGGCGGCAGGTTTCGAGCAGCGCGCGCGAGGCATCGAGGTTCACGCGCATGCCGAGGTCGAAGTCGGCCTCGGCTTGCCCGCTGACCACGGCGGCCAGGTGGAACACGGCGCCGGTATCGGCATCCATCGCGCGGGCCAGCACGGCCGGGTCGGAGAGGTCGCCGGTGACCACGCGCACGCGCGCATCGTCGATCTGCGGCGCCACCACGTCCAGCAGCGTCAGGCGGTCGATCGTGACGGCCTTGCCGTCGAGGTTCAGGCTGCCGCGCTTGAGCAGCAGGCGGGCCAGTTGCAGGCCGAGGAAGCCGGCGCCGCCGGTAATCAGTACATTCATGGTTGCAGCTCAGTCGTGTAGACGTTCAGTTCAGCGATTGAGGTACGGCGTCAGCCAGCCGAGACCCGCCGAGGTGCCCGCGCGCGGGCGGTACTCGCAGCCGATCCAGCCGTCGTAGCCGAGTTCGTCGATCACGTTGAACAGGTAGGGATAGTTCAGTTCGCCCAGATCCGGCTCGTGGCGGTCCGGCACGCCGGCGATCTGGATATGGCCGATGCCCGCGAAGTCGCGCTTGAGCTTGACCGCGAGGTCGCCCTCGACGATCTGGCAGTGGTAGCAGTCGAACTGCACCTTCAGGTTGGCGGCGCCCACCTGCTGGCAGATGGCCTGGCCGTCGTCCTGGCGGTTCAGGAAGTAGCCCGGCATGTCGCGCGTGTTGATCGGCTCGATCAGCACCGTCACGCCCTGCGCGGCGGCCGAGGCGGCGGCATAGGCCAGGTTCTCGAGATACGTGGCACGCGCCTTCGCGCGGTCCGCATCGGCCGGCACCAGGCCGGCCATCACGTGGACGCGGTCGTTGCCGATCACGCCGGCGTACTCGAGCGCCCGCGCGAACGCGGTGCGGAACTCGGTTTCGCGGCCGGGCAGGGCGGCGATGCCGCGCTCGCCCGCGCCCCAGTCGCCCGGCGGCGCATTGAACAGTGCCTGGGTCAGCCCGTTGTCATCGAGCCGCTTGCGGATCTCGGCGGCCGGATGATCGTACGGGAACAGGTATTCCACCGCCTGGAAACCGTCCGCCGCCGCGGCGGCGAACCGGTCCAGAAAATCGTGCTCGGTGTACATCATCGAGAGGTTCGCGGCAAAGCGCGGCATGGCGGTCTCCTAGGAGGAATGGAATCAGCGGTTGACCATCTTAGCGGGCGTCAGCCACACCAGCAGCGCGCCCACCACCAGGATGCCGGACAGCACATACATCGGCAGCTGCGTGCTGTGGGTCAGATCCTTCAGCGTGCCCACCATGTACGGCGAGACAAAGCCGGCGAGGTTGCCCACCGAGTTGACCACGGCGATGCCCGATGCGGCGGCGATGCCCGACAGGAACGCCGTCGGCAGCGACCAGAACAGCGGTGCGCAGGTCAACACCCCGGCGGCCGCCAGGGACAGCGCGGCGATGGCTACCACGGTATTGTCGGTGAACGAGGCCGCGATGGCAAAGCCCACGGCACCCATCAGGGCCGGCACGATCAGGTGCCAGCGGCGTTCGCGACGGGCGTCGGCGCTGTGGCCGAGGATGTTCATGACGACGATGGCGCAGACGAACGGAATCGCCGAGAGCAGGCCGATCTTCAGGTTGCCGCTTACGCCGCTGGCCTTGACCAGGGTCGGCATCCAGAACGTCAGCGCGTACTGGCCGGTCACGAAGCAGAAGTAGATCAGGCACATCCACCACACGCGGCGGTCGCTGAACACGGCGCCGAGCGAATGCACGCCGCGCTGGCCGTTGGCCGTGGCGGCGGCGCTGGCGTTGCGCTCGTCTTCCTCGATATTGCGCTTGAGCACGCGCTTTTCATCGGCGTCGAGCCACGGGGCCTTGTCGATGCCGTCGCGCAGCACGAAGACCGTGACGACACCGATCAGGAATGCCGGCAGGGCCTCGATGAAGAACATCCACTGCCAGCCGGCCCAGCCGTGCGTGTCGTGGAAGGCGTCCATGATCCAGCCCGAGAGCGGGTTGCCGAACATGCCGGCCACCGGAATGCCCGACATGAACAGCGCGATCATCTTGGCGCGGCGGTCGGCCGGGAACCAGTAGGTGAGGTACAGGATCACGCCGGGATAGAAGCCCGCTTCAGCCAAACCGAGCAGGAAGCGCATGATGTAGAACGTGGTCGGCGTCTTCACGAACACGAAGAGCGCCGAGATGATGCCCCACGTGATCATGATCCGCGCGATCCAGATGCGCGCGCCGATGCGGTGCATCAGCAGGTTGCTGGGCACCTCGAACAGGAAGTAGCCGATGAAGAACAGCCCGGCGCCGAGGCCGAACACGGTTTCCGAGAATTGCAGGTCCTGGGCCATCTGCAGCTTGGCGAAGCCCACGTTCACGCGATCGAGGTAGGCGATCACGTAGCAGAGCATCAGGAACGGCATGATGCGCCAGAACACCTTCTTGTAGGCGCGTTTCTCGATGACGGCGTCGGCGTCGAGCCGGCCGCTGGCGGGAATGGCAGCCGCGCCGGCCGCCGTGTGGGAAGTATTCACGTTTGAGGTCTCCAATTTCATGGCCGTCGGATGACGGCCGGCAATCGTTGGCGCGCACGCATCCCGCGCGGGGCCGGGGGCACCACGCAGCTCGCGTCGCGAAAATCGTCGCGTTTTGTCCTAGGGGGGCGTTCTACTGATCGACGTCGGGCCTGCCCGGGCTACCAGCGCGCCTTGAAGGCGTCGCGCAGCTCGGTCAACGCAGCCTCATCGAGGCTGGCGCGGTCGGCAAAGCCGGCCTGGTCCTTGAGCATCATCCATAACTTGGCGGTCTCCTCCAGTTCTTCCAGCGCGTACGCCGCGCGCGAGACACTGTCTTCCCACACCACCGGCCCGAGGCGCGCCAGCAGCACGCCGCGCACGTCGTTGGCCAGCGTGGCCACGCGCGCGGCCACGGCTGGGTCGCCGGGACGGTGGTAGGGAATCAGCGGTATATGACCCACCTTCATCACGTGGTACGGCGTGAGAGGGGGCAGGACATCGTCGGGCTGCCAGACGCCAGCCAGCGTCAGCGCCACCAGGTGCGTGGAGTGGGTATGGACCACGCCATGCACGTTCGGATTGTTGTCGTAGACGGCGCGGTGCAGCGTCAGCGTCTTGGACGGCTTGTCGCCGGACACCCAACTGCCGTCCAGGCCGACCTTGGCCACGGCGGCCGGGTCGAGCGTGCCGAGGCAGGCGTCGGTCGGCGTGATCAGCCAGCCGTCATCGAGCCGGGCACTGATATTGCCCGCCGTGCCGACCGTGTAGCCGCGCTGGTAGAGGCTGACGCCGACGCGGCAGATCTCCTCGCGCAGCGCGGATTCCGTCTTGCCGCTCATTGCGCCGCTCCCAGCGCGCGCAGCGCCTCGTCGAAGAAATTCTCGCCGCCGAAGTTGCCCGATTTCAGGGCCAGCGCAAGTGGCGTGGCGTCCAGCGTGACCGTGGCGGGCACGCCCGGCGCGATCTGCGTGCCGATACGCAGCGCCTGCACGGCGAGCGACTGGACCACGGCGCCGGAGGTCTCGCCGCCGGCCACCACGAAGCGGCGCGTGCCCGAGGCCTTGAGCGCGGCGGCGATGCCAGCCAGCGCGGCCTCCACCAGATGGCCGGCGCGCTCCACGCCCAGTTCGGCCTGCACGGCCTTGACCTGATCCGGGGTGGCGGTGGCGTAGATCAGCACGGGTTCAGCGCGATCGGCGGCAAAGGCCAGCGCCTCGTCCACCACCGGCTCGCCACGGGCCAGCCGGAGGGGGTCGATGCGCAGGGCGGGGCGCTTCTGGGCGATCCAGTGCGCTACCTGCCCATTGGTGGCGCGCGACGCGCTGCCAGCCAGCACCACACCGTGGCCATCGACGGACGGCACCTCGGCGGCATCCACGCGTTGCGGCAGCAGGCCGGCACGGCGGAAGTTCTCGGGCAAGCCCAGGGCGATACCGGAGCCGCCGGTGATCAGCGGCAGGTCGGCGCAGGCCTGGCCGAGCGTGAACAGGTCGGCGTCGGAGATCGCATCGGCAATCGCCAGCCGCGCGCCTTCGGCACGCAGGGCGCCGATGCGCGTGCGGGTCTCGTCGGCACCGCGCGCCACGCTGTCGTAGCGCAGCAGGCCGACCTTGCTCTGGCTCTGGCGTTGCAGCACGCGCACCAGGTTGGCGTCGGTCATCGGCGTGAGCGGATGGTGTTCCATGCCGGACTCGCTCAGCAGCGTATCGGCCACGAACAGGTGACCGCGGAAGATGGTGCGGCCGTTCTCTGGGAAGGCCGGGCAGGCGATGGTGAAGTCGCTGCCCAGCGCCTCGAGCAGCGCCTCGGCCACGGGGCCGATGTTGCCGGCGTCCGTCGAATCGAAGGTTGAGCAGTACTTGAACACGAACTGGCGGCAGCCCTGGGCGCGCAGCCAGGCCAGCGCGGCCAGCGATTGCGCGACGGCGTCGGCGGCCGGGATGGTGCGGGACTTCAGCGCCACGACGATGGCGTCCGCCTGCACGGCGTCATTGGCCGTGCCGGATGCCGGCACGCCAATCGTCTGCACGGTGCGCATGCCATTGCGGACCAGCGTGTTGGCGAGGTCGGTGGCGCCGGTGAAGTCGTCAGCAATGCAGCCGAGCAGGGGCGTGTGGGTCGATGGGGTCGATGCAGTCATCATCGCGCTCCCTTACTTGGCCTTGGCCGCCGGCAGTTCGATGCCGGGGAAGATCTTGATCACGGCCGAGTCGTCCTCGCCGCCGTGGCCGGCGGTGGAGGCCATCATGAACATCTGGTGTGCGGCGGCGGACAGCGGCAGCGGGAATTTGCTGGTGCGCGCGGTGTCGAGCACCATCCCCAGATCCTTGACGAAGATGTCAACGGCGGACAGCGGGGTGTAGTCGCCGGAGAGGATGTGCGGCACGCGGTTCTCGAACATCCACGAGTTGCCGGCGCTGTGCGTGATGACGTCGTAGAGCGCGTCCGGGTCCACGCCCTCGCGCAGGCCCAGCGCCATGGCCTCGGCGGCGGCGGCGATATGCACGCCGGCCAGCAGCTGGTTGATGATCTTGACCTTGGAGCCGGCACCGTGCGCGTCGCCCAGGCGGTAGACCTTGCCCGCCATCGCGGCCAGCACGTCCTCGGCCAGCGCGTAGGCCTCGGCGGGGCCGGAGGTCATCATGGTCATTTCGCCGCTGGCGGCGCGGGCTGCGCCACCGGAGACCGGTGCGTCCAGCAGCAGCAGGCCGCGCTCGGCCAGCCGCTTGCCCAGCGTCTCGGCGAAGACGGGCGGCACGGTGGCGCTGGCGATGACCAGCTTGCCGGCGGACATGGCCGGCACGGCCCCGTTGTCACCGAACAGCACCGCTTCCGTTTGCGCGGCGTTCACCACCAGCGTGATGACCACGTCGCAACGTTCGCCGAGTTCGGCCGGATTGGCGCACGGCACACCGCCGGCATCGGCAAAGCGTTGCAGCACCTCGGGGCGCAGGTCGCAGGCGTGGACCTTGAAACCGGCACGCAGCAGCGACTGCGCGACACCATTGCCCATTGCGCCCAAACCGATGACGCCGACATTGCGGGACATATTGAATCTCCTACGGAAGTGTTTCAGTGCGAGCGGAGGCCGTCGCGTTCGGCCGGCGTGTCCTCGCCCAGTTGGGCGAGGCGGCGCGCGGCGTTGTACATGTGGGTCTGCGCGGCGTTGCGCGCGGCATCGGCATCGCCGGCGCGGATGGCCGCGACGATGGTCTGGTGTTCCTCGCGCACCTGGCGCGAGAAGTCCTCGCGGCGGGCTTCGTTGGTGCGGGTCACCCGCGTGGCGGTTTCGAGGTACTGGCTCAGGAAGGCCAGCGTCTTCAGGAAATAGGGGTTGCCGGTGGCTTCGGCGATGGCACGGTGGAAGGCCACGTCCGCCTGCACGCCATCGCCGCCTTCGGCCACGGTGGCATCGAGGTGCGCCAGCGCGGCGTCGATATTGGTCATGGCCGTATCGGTGCGGCGGCGCGCGGCCTGCGCGGCTACCTCGGCTTCGATCGAACGGCGCAGTTCCACGATCTGGAGCACCGATTCGAGCGTGCCGGTATCGGTGTAGTCGATGCGCAGCGGCCGGATGCCCGCCTGATCGGTGACGAATACGCCGCTTCCCTGGCGCGATTCCACCAGCCCCTCGTACTTCAGCCGGGCAATCGCCTCGCGGACCACGGTGCGGCTGACGCCGAATTCCTCGGACAGCACGGCCTCTGTCGGCAACTTGGCGCCGCGCGGGAAGGCGCCACCCTCGATCTTCTCGAGCAGTTGTTCGGCAACGCTGTCGGTCAGGGCGCGGGCGGGAATTTTCTGGAAGACGGGCACGGCGAGGGAGGGCAGTGATCAGGTAGTCAGGTCATCATACAAATTTTCGGCGCGCCTGCCGACCGGGGAAACCCTAGGATGTTTGGTGCATTGCGTTACGATTCGCCCGTTGCGCAGCGTATCATTGCGCCTTTCTACAGACTTCCAAGCTGGATCGAATCATGTCCGAGACCGTCATCGTTTGCGCCTGGGCCGAAGCCCTCGAGCGCGCCCGCGCCATCCGCTACAGCGTTTTTGTCGAGGAGCAGGGTGTGCCGGTGGAACTGGAATGGGACGACATGGACGAGCCGAGCTGGCACGCGCTGGCATTCGCCGCCGATGGCACGCCCGTGGCCACGGGCCGGCTGCTGCCGGACGGCCACATCGGCCGCATGGCCGTGCTGAAGGTGGCGCGCGGCACCGGCATGGGTGCGAAGGTGCTGGACGCGCTGATGGCCAAGGCCGCTGAACTCGGTTATCCCGAACTGATCCTCAACGCGCAGACCCACGCGGCGCCGTTCTACGCGCGCGTGGGGTTCGAGCAGGTGGGTGAGGAATTCGAGGAAGCCGGCATCCCGCACGTGGAGATGCGGAAACGGATTTAACAGTGATTACCGGGGCGCCGGCACGGTGCCCGGGTCGCGCGCCACGTTGAGCCGGCCGCGATACATCACCTCGCCGGTCGGACCATTCGCATCGAAGCTGCGCTCGCTGAAGTCGAAACGGCCATCGTGCCGCACGCGGAGCAGCGTGCTGGCGCGCGTGCCGTAGCTCGGCGAGCGGATGAACGACGACGACAGCAGCTTTTCCCATTCCGGCGCCACGCCCGTGCGCGGCAGTTCCCAGTCGGGCGCCTGACGGTCGTCAGCCAGCAGTTGCAGGTACGGTTCCGCGCTGGCGGTAGGCTGGCCGCTATCCGCTGCCAACACTTCGCACATCGCGCCCACGCGGCTGCGCACCTTGGGCCACGGCGTATCGAGCAGCGCGTTGGACAAGCCGTAGAGCCCCGGCTTGAGCCGTTGCGGCTGGCGCGACGGCGAACGGTTGCTGTACCACCAGAGGTCGTGCAGATCGCTCGCGAGCAGGTTGAAGCCGTTGTAGGCGCCGTGGTCGCCGGCCAGCGCATGCAGGTATTCGTCGGCGCTCTGGTTGCCGCGCAAAAACTGCGACACCAGTTCGCCGCGCGAGCGCGCATCGGTGCGCTTCTCGGACGGCGCGCGGTAATTGGTCAGCGCGGCAAAGCGCGCGCCCGGGTGGGCGTGGCCGGCATGCTGGGCGTCAGCGCCCGCAATGCCCATCCACGTACCGGGTTCGCCAATCACTTCCGCGAGGTCGCGACCGCCCAGCACGTGGGGGGCATCCTGCCACCAGTGCGCGGCCGCCGCCGGGCGGGCATAGAACTCGTCGCGGTTGCCGGCAACCACCAGGGCATAGTCCGGGTGCGATTGCCAGGCCACCAGAATCAGGCACATAGCACTTCCTTTACAACTTGATCAGTCGATGTCTTCATGCAGCACACTGCAAGACAACTACAAGACATCGAGATCCACGAACCGTTCCGCCATCCGCTCGCCGCTGACCCATTGCGACAACCCGCTCTGGTGCCACAGGCCCGTGAGCGTGGCGTCGAAGGCGGGCGGCACATCGGCATAGCATTCCATCCAGGTTTGCAGGCCGGCGCGGGTCTCGGGCCTGCGCATGAGCGTACCACCAATCCCGGTGGCTTCGGCCACCGTTTCCATCCAGCGGTGCCAGTGGGGCAGGGCCTCGACGGCCCGCTCGTCCGGTACATTGAAATAGACGTACAGATGATCGCTCATGTCGGCGCTCCGGGGAGATTCAGCCGGCCGCTTCGGCCGCATTCGGCAGCGGCACTTCGTACGGCAGCGCACGCGTGGCCACGGCCGGGCCGTCAGCAGCGCCGAGCCGCAGCGCGCCCGTGGCCGCCTCGATCTTCAGTTCCGCCAGCGCATCCCAGCCGCCCTCAGGCGACGGCGCCGCGTTGACGATCATCCCGCACGGCTGTTCCGGGTCTTCCGGGCGGAAGATCTCGGCGGCGGCGGCCGGTACCTCGCCATCGCCATGCAGGCGCCACATGCGCCGCTTGAGCGTGCCGCGATACTGGCTGCGCGCCACGACTTCCTGGCCCGGATAGCAGCCCTTGCGGAAGTTCACGCCGCCAATCAGCTCGAAATTGATCATCTGCGGCACGAACTGCTCCTGCGTCGGCGTGCTGATGCGCGGCACGCCGGAGAGCACGTCGAGCCAGTCCCAGAAGGCCGGCGCGGCGGCGTCGAGGTTGCCGGACAGCGTCTGCTGCAGGGCGGCGATGCGCTCCGCCGGGGCCACGATCTGCCAGCGGGGGGCGCCATCGGCATCAGCCAGACGAATCACGGTGACGCCTTCGGCACTCGCTGCCTGAAGCGGACCCTGCGGCGCGGGCAGGCCCGCCACGGCGAGCGCGCCGGCGGCAGCCGGGCCGGCCACGCCGAGCACGCCATGCGTGGCGGAAAGATCGGACAGCTTGGCCTTGGCACGCAGCACGAACATGCTCAGGCGCTTCTGGATGGCCGGCTGGATGTCGGCCGAGATCTGCAGGACGATGCCGTCGGCATCGCGCCACATCAGGAAGCTGGCTTGCAGGCGACCCTTGGGCGAGCAGTAGCCGGCCAGCCGCGCCGTGTCCGGGGACAGATCCTCGACGGCGTTGGTCAGTTGGGTGTGCAGGAACGCGGCGGCATCGTCGCCGGCCACGCGGATCAGCCCGACGCCAGCAGGCGTGGCGATTACGCCGGTGCGGCGCAGCGATTCAAGGCTCGAAGCCAGGGTGGGAGTTGCGTTGGACATGCAATCAGGCCGGTTGGCGAACAGGTGACGGGAGGCGGCCGCACGCCGAATGGGGTGCCGCCGCCTCCTCTATATAGGGACGCTTGCCGCCAGGGCAATCGGCAAGGTGACGATGCGGGCTCGTGGCGGCGCGGGGCTCCCGGTATTATATGGGGCTGTCGCCATTCCGGCCCGCCGCCCTGCCGATCCCGACCCGCCGTTGGGGGCATGGCGTTGGCATCACCCTGGCGTCGCCAAAATTCACCAATCCTCCATGAAACGTATTGTTCTGCGTCTGATCGGGGTCCTGCTGGTCTTTGCCCTGGCAGCCGCCGGCGGCTTCGCCTGGTGGGCGCACCAGCCGGTCGGCCTGTCCGCCTCGCCCGTCGAGGTCATCATCAAGCCCAGTTCGGGCGTCACCGCCGTCGGCCGCCAGATCCAGCGCGGCGGCGTGTCGATGGACCCGCGCCTGTTCCAGTTGCTGGCCCGCATCACCGGCCACGGCGCCGACCTCAAGGCCGGCGGCTACCAGTTCGAGACCGGTATCACGCCGCTCGACATCATCGAGAAGATGGTGAAGGGCGAGGTCACGCACTATGTGGTTACCGTGATCGAAGGCTGGGAATTTCGCAAGATGCGGGCGGCGGTCGATGCCAACCCGGCACTCAAGCACGACACGGCGGGCATGTCCGATGCAGACCTGATGAAGGCCATCGGTGCGACGGAACCGTCACCCGAGGGGCTGTTTTTCCCCGATACCTACCTGTTCGCGCGCGGCAGCAGCGATGTCGAGCTGTATCGCCACGCTTACCGCGCCATGCAGAAGCGCCTGAACGAAGCCTGGAACGCCCGCGCGCCGGACCTCCCGTACAAGACGCCGTACGAGGCGCTGGTCATGGCCTCCATCGTCGAGAAGGAGACCGGGCAGGCCGTGGAGCGGCCGATGATTGCCGCCGTGTTCATCAACCGGCTGCGCAAGAACATGATGCTGCAGACCGATCCGACCGTGATCTATGGCGTGGGCGAGTCGTTCGACGGCAACCTGCGCAAGAAGGACCTGCAGACGGACACCCCGTACAATACGTACACCCGCACCGGCCTGCCGCCCACGCCGATCGCGCTGCCGGGCATCGCCTCGCTGGCCGCGGCCACCACGCCGGCGCCGTCCGATGCGCTGTACTTCGTGGCGCGCGGCGACGGCAGCAGCCATTTCTCCAATTCGCTTCCCGAACACAATCGCGCGGTAGATAAATACCAGCGCGGCAAATAAGCCTTTCATGCGCGGAAAATTCATTACCTTCGAAGGCATCGACGGCGCCGGCAAGAGCACCCATATCGACTGGGTGGCCGAACGCCTGCGCGCACGTGCCGATACGGGCAGCGTGGTGACCACGCGCGAGCCGGGCGGCACGCCGCTGGGCGAGGACCTGCGCCAGCTGCTGCTGCACCGGCCGATGCACCTGGAAACCGAGGCGCTGCTGATGTTCGCGGCGCGCCGCGAGCACATCGCCGAAGTCATCGAGCCAGCCCTGTCTCGAGGCGACTGGGTGATCTCGGACCGATTCACCGACGCCACGTTCGCCTATCAGGGCGGCGGGCGGGGCCTGCCCACCGGGCGGCTGGAAGTGCTCGAAACCTGGGTGCAGGGCGGCCTGCAACCCGACCTGACCCTGTTGTTCGACGTGCCGCTGGAGACCGCCAGTGCGCGGCTGGCCGGCGCGCGTTCCCCGGACAAGTTCGAGGCCGAATCGCGCGCCTTCTTCCAGCGCACGCGTGACGAGTACCTGCGCCGTGCGGCGGCAGCCCCGGCGCGCTTCCGGGTCATTGACGCCACGCGCTCGATCGACGAGATTCGCGTAACGCTCGAGGAAATCATCGCAAGCCTTTGATCCGGATGGCCTATATGGCGGCGATGATGTCCGCTGGCCACCCTCCGACAATACATGAGCGATCCCTGCTAACTGACTGAATCGGCATGCTTTATCCCTGGCAACGAGAAGACTGGCAACGACTGGCTGCGCTGCGCCCCCGGCTGCCGCACGCGATGCTGCTGCATGGCCAGCAAGGCATTGGCAAGCGGGACCTGGCGCTGCATTTCGCCCAGGGCCTGCTGTGCGAGTCGGCTCTTGCCGATGGCCAGCCGTGCAATACCTGCGGGGCCTGCCACTGGTTCAGCCAGGGCAACCATCCCGATTTCACGGTGGTCCGCCCCGAGGCGCTCGATGCGAGCGGCGAGGCGGATGGCGAGGCCGAGGGCGGCGCCAAGAAGAAGGCGCCAAGCAAGATCATCCGCATGGAGCAGGTGCGCGCGCTGATCGAGGCCGTGGGCGTGGGCACGCACCGCGCCGGGCTGCGCGTGGTGGTGGTCTATCCGCTCGATGCCCTGCAGACCGAAGGCGCGAACGCGCTGCTGAAGACGCTTGAAGAGCCGCCGCCGTCCACGGTTTTCCTGCTGGTGACCGACCGGCTGGACCGCGTGCTGCCGACCATCCTGTCCCGCTGCCGCCAGTTTTCCGTGGAGCGCCCCACGGCCGCCGCTGCGCTGGACTGGCTGCGCAGCCAGGGCGTGGCCGATGCCGAGGCGCAACTGGCGCTGGCTGGCGGATCGCCGCTGACGGCGCTCCATGCCGCCGAAGCCGAGGAGCAGCCGATGCAGCGCTGGCTGGTCTCGCAACTGGGCGCGGGCGCCGCGTTCGACGCGCTGGCCGCCGCCGAGCAGCTTCAGAAGCTGCCGGTGCCGGCCGTGCTCGGCACGCTCCAGCGCTGGACCTATGACCTGCTGGCGCTCTGCGTCGGCACCGGCGCGGTCCGCTATTTCCCGAAGGAGCAGGCGGCGCTGGCGCGTTGTGCCGGCGCCACCGATGCCCACCGCCTCCAGGCGTTCAGCGCCCGGCTGGTCGGCCATCGGCGCAACGAGAACCATCCGTTGGCGGCGCGCCTCGTCATGGAGTCCGTTTTCCTCGATTACCGGCATTTGTTCCAGGGAAGTGCCGCCGGGCGATAGGAATCGGGCGCCGCCCGTGGTAAAAGCTAACGCAGTCAAGCTGTCGATTTGTCAAACGCGCCAAATAGCGCCGCACCAAGCGGACAGGGCGCAACGCCAAACAGGGGTCAAACAATGAATGCACCAGTCACCGGCGCGCCCGTGCGTCCGGCCGCACCCGGAGCACCCGGAGCACCCGCCACCGTGCCGGGCCAACCTGCCACGGCAGGCGCCGCGCAGCGGCCGAACGTGCTGTCGCTGTCGATCAAGGACCAGGCGGGGCTGTACGCGGCCTACATGCCGTTCCTGACGCGCGGCGGTATCTTCGTGCCGTCCAACCGGCCGTTCCGGATTGGCGAACAGGTGTTCCTGGTGCTGTCCCTGCTGGACCGCCCGCAGAAATACCAGGTGCAGGGCACGGTGGCGTGGATCACGCCGGCCGGTACGCCGATGAAGACCCCCGGCGTGGGCGTGCATCTGCCCGAGGACGACAATGGCCGCAACCTGCGCCGTGCCGTCGAGGAAATCCTGGGCAAGGCCATCGATTCCGGACGGCCGACCCAGACCTTGTAGCAATCTGATCATCCACGCGAAGTTAGCTTCGCAAGTATTTGTTATTCATGCGTATTTCCGATTTCACCCTGCGCCTGGCCACGCCAGCCGACCTGCCCGGCATCGTCGAGATCTATAACAGTACGGTGCCATCACGCATGGTCACGGCGGATACGGAGCCGGTGAGCGTGGCGTCCCGCCAGGCGTGGTTCGACGCCCATCAGCCGGAGCGCCGCCCGCTGTGGGTGTGCGAGGATGCCGAGGGCCGTATGGCCGGCTGGCTCAGCTATTCGGATTTCTATGGCCGTCCGGCCTATGGCGCGACCGCCGAGCTGTCGATCTACCTACACGCGGACCGCCGTGGGCAAGGGCTGGGGCGCTACCTGCTCGAGCAGGCCATCGCCCATGCCCCGCAGGTGGGCGTGACCACGCTGCTCGGTTTCATCTTCGGCCACAACACGCCGAGCCTGGCCCTGTTCGAGCGGCACGGTTTCGCCCGCTGGGGCGACCTGCCGCGCGTGGCGGTGCTCGATGGCATTGAGCGCGATCTCGTGATCGTCGGCCGCCGGCTCGACTGACCCGCATCCAGAGACTGACGATGTTCGTTGATTCCCACTGCCATATCGATTTCCCGGAACTGTCCGAGCGGCTGCCGCAGCTGCTCGAGAACATGAAGGCCAATCAGGTCACCCACGCGCTGTGCATCTCGGTGACGCTGGAGGACTTCCCGCGCGTGCTGGCGCTGGCCGAGCAGCATCCGCACCTGTATGCGTCGGTGGGTGTGCACCCGGACTACGAGGAGGGCGAGGACCCGACGCTCGAACGCCTGCTGGCGCTGTCCGCTCACCCGCGCGTGGTGGGCACCGGCGAGACCGGGCTCGATTACTACCGGCTCAATGGCCGCAGCGTCGACGACATGGAATGGCAGCGCGAGCGCTTCCGCACCCATATCCGCGCCGCCAAACAGACCGGCAAGCCGCTGATCATCCATACCCGGTCGTCGGCGGACGACACGCTGCGCGTGATGCGCGAGGAAAATGCGCGCGAGGCCGGCGGCGTGATGCACTGCTTTACCGAAACCTGGGATGTGGCGAAACAGGCGCTCGACGAGGGCTTCCATATCTCGTTCTCAGGCATCGTCACCTTCAAGAGCGCGGCGGACCTCCAGGAAACCGCCAAGAAGGTGCCGCTGGACCGCATGCTGATCGAGACCGATTCGCCCTATCTGGCGCCGGTGCCGTATCGCGGCAAGACCAATGAGCCGGCCTGGGTGCGCCATGTGGGCGAGTTCATTGCCCAGCTGCGCGGGGTGCCGGTGGAAACCATCGCCGAACAGACGACGGATAATTTCTTCCGTCTCTTCAAGCACATAGACAGGAATGCTCATGTTTGACATGAAGACGATGCGTGGCGCGGTGGCCGCCCTGACGCTGGGCGCCGCCACGGCAGGCTGGGCCGCGCCGGCGGACGACATGCGCAAGGCCGTGGAATTCGACGATGCCAACACGGTGCAGAAACTGCTGGCGCGCGGCGTGGACCCGAACCTGACCGACGCCCGGGGCAACCCGATGCTGGTGTTGGCGCTGCGCGAGAAATCGATCAAGGCCGCCACGGTGCTGATCAAGGCGAAGAACATCGACTTCGACAAGACCAACCCGGCCGGCGAGAACGCGCTGATGATGGCCAGCCTGCAGGGCGAGCTGGACATGGTGAAGCTGATGGTCGACGGCGAAGAGGCCGAGATCAACAAGAAGGGCTGGGCGCCGCTGCACTACGCGGCCTCCAACGGCCACAACGAGGTGGTGAAGTACCTCGTCGATCACGCCGCCTATATCGATGCGGAAAGCCCCAACGGCACCACGCCGCTGATGATGGCCGCGCGCGGCGGGCATATCGACACCGTGAAGGTGCTGCTGGACGAGGGCGCGGACCTGCGCCTGAAGAACCAGCAGCGCATGACCGCGATCGACTTTGCCGAGCAGTACAACCAGAAGGAGATTGCCGACGGGCTGAAGTCCCGCTGGCAGAAACTCTATGGCGCGGTACCGGCCCCCGCGCCGAAGCCGGTGCCCTATAACCCCTCGGGCACCCAGGGCGCGCCGAACAAGCAGCCGCAGCCCAAGCCGTACTGAACGGCGACTGAGCTGTTACTGGGCCGGCGCCAGCCGGTTCAGGGAAATTCCGATTCCGTGATGGTCACGCTCTTCGACTTGCCCATCACGCTGTAGAGCGTGAGCGTGTTGTTGGCGAAGCTCGTGCCGTTGGCCTCCTGGATCTCCTTGAGGTCGAAGCGCTCGGAACGGAAGATCTCCCCGGAGTCGAGGCTCCGGTAGCGCACGTCATAACGGCCGGGCGCAATATTCTCCATCGTGAACATCGACCCGCTGCGTACGAAGCTTGTGCGCACCGGAATCGCCGCGTCACCCTCGATCGATACCAGTTTCAGGAACACATCGGACACATTGCGGGTGTTGTCCACGGTCACCGTGGACAACCCGTTGCTGTTCAGCACCGGATAGCCGGTCAGGTAGCCCGAGCGGCTCGGCCACGGCATGCCGCGCGGCGTGTTGGCCGGCCGGCTGTAGCGGGGCGGTTGCGGCGGGAAGGCTTCCTCGGCCCGGGCCGGCTTGACCAGCGCGACCGGGGTGTCGGCGGCCGAACTGGCGCTGGGCGTCCAGTCGCCAAGCAGGACCACGATGCTGGCCCCCACCGCGATATAGAGCAGGAAGGCCAGATGGGCCGGCAGCGGCTGGCCGCGCGGCGGCGGGCCATCGGGCCGGGGTTCGGGTTTGGGGCGGAAACGGGTCTTCTCGCCGCGCGAGGGGCGGGCTTCTTCGGCTTTCTGCGAGGACTTGTTGTTGGCGCCGCGCGCGGAGGCACCCTGGGCGGACGCACCGCCGGCCTTGGCCCCTCCCGCCGCCCCGGCAGCGCCGCTGGCAGCGCGTGGCTGCCGGGGCTGGGCCTGCGGACGCGCCGTCTGGGGCCGCGCCGTGCCCGGTGCAGGGCGCGGCGGCACCTCGCGGCGGCGGGCGCGGATCGCCTCCATCCGCTCCTGCTCCACGATCCACTGGTCATGCTCCGCGCGCCGCCCGGGGTCGCTCAGGACGTCATAGGCCACGTTCAGCAGCCGCATGATGCGATTGGATTCCTCGCCGTCCGCATGGCGATCGGGATGATATTTCTGGCTAAGCGACTTGTACGCGGCCCGGATTACTTCCTGGGGCGCGTCGCGGGATACCTTGAGGTTGTCGTAATGGGTATGCATCAAGCAGGAAAGACGCAATAGCGGAGGCCGACAACAATTAACGGCAGATTGCCGAATTTTTCAAGGTATAGCGGCCCGGCCCGGCCGCGTATGCTGGCTGGGCAACAGATGCACAGCCCCCGGCAACACCGCCCGGCCGTGGAGTGTGTCCAGCAGCCGCTGCATGGCCGCATCGATCTCCTCGATGCTGAGGCCGCCGTAGCCCATCAGCACGCCGGGGCGCGGTGGCCGCCCCGCGAACATGCCGCTGACGCCGTAGAGCCCGATCGACGCCGCCCCGGCCCGGGCGATAAAGGCGGCTTCGTCAGCCTGTTTCAGGCCGACCGGACGGATTTCGGCCACGAGGTGGATGCCGGCCGACGCCGGCAGCGGGGCCAGCCAGGGCGACAGGTCGAGATCGAGCCAGCGCAGCAGCGCCGCGCGCCGCGCCGCGTACTCCTTGTGCATGCGCCGCAGGTGCTTGGCGAAATAGCCGTCGAGCATGAACTTGGCCAGCGCGGTCTGGGTGAGGGTGCAGCTATGCCAGTCGCTGGTCTGCTTGGCCCGGCACAGCGCCTGCGCCAGCGGGGCGGGCGGAATCACGTAGCCGATGCGCAGTTCCGGAAAAATAGTCTTCGAGAATGTGCCGACATAGGCGACCACGTCGTCATGGTCGAGGCTCTTGAGCGAGTCCATCGGCCGGCCCTCGAAGCGGAATTCGCCGTCGTAGTCGTCCTCCACCACCAGCGCGCCGCGCCGCTGCGCCCAGTCGAGCAGCGCCAGCCGGCGCTCCAGGCTCATCGGCATGCCGAGCGGGAACTGGTGCGAGGGGGTGACATAGATGATGCGGGCGTCCGCGGGCAGGGCGCTGACCACGATGCCATCCGCATCCACCGGTACCGGCACCACCCGGGCGCCCGCCGCCGTAAAGCTCATGCGGGCGGGCGGATAGCCGGGGTCTTCCATGGCCACCACGTCGCCGGGCCGCAGCACCACCCGCGCCAGCAGGGTCAGCGCCTGCTGGGCGCCCTGGGTCATGATCACGTCGTGCCAGTTGCTGACCACGGCGCGGCTGAAGGCCAGGTAGCGCGACACCGCCAGCCGCAGCTCCGGCTCGCCGGCCGGATCCCGGTAGCCTGCCGGCACGCGCGCCTGCACGCGTATCGCATGGCTCACGCAGCGGCGCCACTGGTCGAACGGAAACAGCCGCTTTTCGGTCACGCCGCCCATGAAGTCGTACTGCGGGGAGACGCCCTCCTGGCGGATCGGCAGCGCGTCCGGCATCGATTCCCAGAGCGCGTCGGCCGGCTGCAAGGCCGTGGCGTGCGTGGGCAGGTTGCCGCGCCGCGTCATGGCCGCCGCCACGAAGGTGCCCTCGCCGGTGCGCGAGCGCAGATAGCCCTCGGCGGTGAGCCGTTCGAAGACATCGAGTGTTGTCTTTCGGGAAACACCGAGTTGCGTGGCAAGTTCGCGCGTCGACGGGAGCCGCTCTCCAGCGGCCAGCCGGCCGTCGAGAATACCGGCGCGCAACTGGCGATAAATCTGACTGGCCAGGCCGTGGCGGCCTTCAATGCTCAAGTGGACGTTCATGATGGGGGCGGGGGCGAGTCATCGGTCGGAAAACCGCGCGCAGGCAGGCGCTGCCGCCATTCTAGTTAAGTTGCATCTCTGATGCAATTTAAGGTAATTCGACAAAAAACCACGCTGCGGAGGCGGGGACCGGCGCGGCGCTCTCCAGGGGGCGGGCTCCCATCGGTGCCTCGATTCAGTACCCGCTGCGCGCCCCCTGCGCGTATCTCGCCTGCAACCTGAGGCGGCGGTGGTCACCCAAAAAACGCAGGAAGTGGCTATGGGCGCCTATCCGCCCCGTGCGTAATCTGCGCAGGACTCATCTCATGCCTGCCGGCAATGCCATGAATACCATCGCCATTCTGCTCTCCGCGTTCCTGCTTTCCGTGATCGCGCTGGCGGCCTTTATCTGGAGCATGCAGAAGGGCCTGTTCGATACTTCGCCAGCCGCCGCGCGGGTGATCTTTGCCGACGGCGAGACCGGGCACCCCGAGGATCCTGCCTCGGCGCACCTGACGCCCGGGCTGGACGATCCCTCCCGCGATGCCGCCGATGCATCTTCCGCGCCAGTCGTGTTCCTGTTCATCTGCTGCGCCATGGTGTGGCTGGTGGTGGCGTCGATGGCCGGGCTCACCGCCTCGATCAAGCTGCACGAACCGGACCTGCTCGCCAGCGTGCCCTGGCTGTCCTTCGGCCGCATCCGCACCATCCACCTGAACGCCGTGGCCTACGGCTGGGCGCCGATGGCCGGGCTGGCCATCGCCCTGTTCCTGCTGCCCCGGCTGCTCAAGACGGCGCTGGTCGGCGCCCGTTGGGCGGTGCTGGGGGCGGCGGTGTGGAATGCGGGGCTGATTGCCGGCATCGGCAGCATCGGCGCGGGGATTTCCGATGGGCTGGAGTGGCTCGAGATTCCCTGGCAGGTGGACATCCTGTTCGTGATCGGCGGCGCCTTCGTGGGGTTGCCGCTGGTGCTGACGCTGGTCAACCGGAAGGTGGATCACCTCTACGTGTCGGTCTGGTACATGGGCTGCGCGCTGTTCTGGTTCCCGGTGCTGTTCCTGGTGGCGAACGTGCCGGGCGTGCACTTCGGCGTAGAGCAGGCCACCATGAACTGGTGGTTCGGCCACAACGTGCTGGGGCTGTTCTACACGCCGCTGGCGCTGGCTTCCATCTACTATTTCCTGCCCAAGATCATCGGCCAGCCGGTCCGGTCGTACGGGCTCTCGCTGCTGGGTTTCTGGGCGCTGGCGTTCTTCTACGGGCAGGTGGGCGGCCACCACCTCGTGGGCGGGCCGGTGCCGGGGTGGCTGATTACGCTGTCCATCGTGCAGAGCATGATGATGCTGATTCCGGTGGTCGCGTTCTCCATCAACCAGCACCAGACGCTGCGCGGCAACTTCCGCCGGCTGATCGACTCGCCGACGCTGCGTTTCATCACCTTCGGCGGGATGATGTACACGCTGAGTTCCATCCAGGGCTCGTTCGAGGCGCTGCGCACGGTGAGCCGCGTGGCCCACTTCACGCACTACACCGTGGCCCACGCCCACCTGGGGCTGTACGCGTTCGTCAGCTTCGCCTTCTTCGGCGCGCTGTACTTCATCGTGCCGCGCGTGACCGGCCGCGAATGGCCGTACCGCTGGATGATCTACATGCACTTCTGGCTCGCGGCGGGCGGCATCGGCATCTATTTCGTCTTCCTGAGCATTGGCGGCTGGCTGCAGGGGCTGGCCATGCTGGACGCGGCGCGCCCGTTCATGGACTCGGTCGCCGTGACCCTGCCGTACCTGCGCGCCCGCTCGCTGGGCGGGGCAATGATGCTGACGGGCCACCTGTTCTTCGTGACGAACTTCGTCTGCGCGGTCTTCGGCTTCGGGCCGAATCGTGACCGCCCGGCGCTGTTCCACCAGGGCCGCCTGCGCAAAACGGGCCAGTCGGGCCAAAAACCTGCCGAGGGAGTCTGAACCGTGAACAATGAAAGCGCCCTGCTGGCGGGGGGCATGACCATGCTGGCGCTGGCCACCAGCGCGCTGGTCGTCCTGCCGTATCTGCAACTCCAGGACGTCAAGCCCACCGAAGGCACCAAGCCCTATACCGCCGCGCAGCTGCGCGGGCGGGAGGTCTATATCGCCAACGGCTGCATCTACTGCCATTCCCAGCAGCCGCGCGACAGTTCTTACGCGCCGGACGCCAAGCGCGGCTGGGGTCGCGTGGCCGTGGCCGGCGACTACTACTACGACAAGCCGCACCTGCTGGGCACCATGCGCACCGGGCCGGACCTGATGAACATCGGCGTGCGCCAGCCCGGCGCCGACTGGCACCTCGGGCACCTGTACCAGCCGCGCGCCTACGTGAGCGGCAGCATCATGCCCAGCTACCCGTACTTGTTCGATGTGAAGGACGCGCCGGAGCCGGGCGACAAGCCGGTGACGCTGCCCCCGGGCTACGCACCGCCGGGCAAGGTGGTGGTGCCGACCGCCGCCGCGTCTGACCTGGTGGCCTATCTCCAGTCGCTGAACCGCACCGGGGCGGTGTTGCCGCCCGAAGGTAGCGAGTCGAACCCGCGATAAGCACCCGATAAGCGCATCCGCAGAGGAAACAGATGGCAGATCCATCGGAAGAACGTCAGGCCGCCGCGGCGCGTGCCCGCGAGAATGCCGATCCGCACGAGAACCGCGCGCCGATTCCCCGCTACGTGCTGGCCATGGTGGCCGCGCTGGTGGCGTGGGGGGCGTTCTATATCGTGACGTCCGAAAGCGACCAGCCCTCGTCGCTGGGCGACAGCCGCACCCTGGCGGACCTGAAAGGCAAGCCGAAGGGCGCCGGCGGCGGCACCGTGGATGGCGCGGCGGTGTTCCAGGCCCGTTGCGTGGCCTGCCATCAGGCCACCGGGCAGGGTTTGCCGGGCGTGTTCCCGCCGCTGGCGGGCTCGGAGTGGGTGGTGGGGCAGGAGGCGCGGCTGGCGTCTATCGTGCTGCGCGGCGTGACCGGCAAGCTGACCGTCAAGGGCACGGCCTACAACGGGGCGATGCCGGCCTTCGCGGACCAGTTGTCCGATGCCGAAATTGCCGCGGTGCTGACCCATGTGCGCAGCCAGTGGGGCAATACCGCTGGCCCGGTAACGGCGGAAGCCGTCGCCGCCGCACGCACCCAGACGGCCGCCATGGCGGCGCCGTTCGATGGTGACGCGGCGCTCGGCAGCCCGGGTGGCTAGCCTCGCACACGGTGTTCGGCCCGCGCGCCCGCGCGGGTCTCTGGCTGTGCGCGCGGTTTTCGGTCTGGTGCTGGTACTGGGCGGCATCACTCTCTGGGCCATCACGCATGGCCTGACCGCCTGGACGCTCGACCAGCGCCGCGAGGCG
This sequence comes from Cupriavidus sp. 10L43_2, assembly GCF_056395265.1. Lineage (NCBI taxonomy): Bacteria > Pseudomonadati > Pseudomonadota > Betaproteobacteria > Burkholderiales > Burkholderiaceae > Cupriavidus > Cupriavidus sp. 10L43_2. Next base: position 241,699 of record NZ_JBFTJE010000002.1, on the reverse strand, counting down.
CGCATCGCCGCGCACGAGATGCGCCTGCCGCCCATCGCGGTGCATGACCAGCTTGGCCAGCCGCAGAGGTTTTTCGGCGAACTACCAGCCGCAGGACCAGCCGCAGGCGCCCCCACCGTCTATCTCGTCGATGTCATCTACACCCGCTGCCAGACCGTGTGCCGCGCGCTCGGGGCCGCCTTCGCCCAGCTATCGCGCCAGGTGGAGGCGGACGGCATGGCGGGCCGGATCGGCCTGATCTCGCTGTCTTTCGACCCGCGCGATGACGGCGCCGACCTCGCCAGCTACGCCCGCGAGCATGGTGCACGGCCGCCGCAATGGCGGGTGGCTGCGCCGGACGCGCCCGTCGCCATGCAAGCGCTGCTGCGCGAGGCCGACATTATCGCCATTCCGGACGGCTTCGGTGGCTTCGTCCACAACGGCGGCCTGCAGGTGGTGGATGCGCTCGGGGTGGTGCTGGGCAGTTTCGAGTTGGAAGACTTCCAGGCGGCCTATGCGCTGGCCCTGCGCCATGCGGCGGCGGGCGGAGTGGGGCGATGAGAGTCGTCCGATTCCTGGCGTTGATCGCCGTCCCGATCGTCCTGGCCGTCCCGCCGCTGCGGGAGCCCCTGGAAGCCTCGATGGCCCTGCAGATGCTGGGCCTGCTGCCGGCCGTGTTCGCCGCTGGCTGGCTGTCCGCGCGGGTGGCCCCGGTGCGCTGGCAGGCCCGGACGATGGCGGCGCTGCGGCCGCACGCCCTGAGTCTGCTGGTGGTGGCGGCGCTCGGCTACGGGCTGTGGATGCTGCCGATTGCACTGGACCTCGCGCGGCTGTCGCCGATGGTCAATGCCGCCAAATTCGCTACGGTGTTCGTGGCCGGCTTGTCAACCGGCATCGCGCTCCGCGTGGCGGCGTGGCCGCTGGTGTTGTTCTTCGGCGGCAACATGGTCTGGATGGGCCTGACCTTCGGTATGCTCTTCGTCGACGCACCCGCGCGCCTGTGCGCGAGCTACCTGATCGACGACCAGCGCATGGCCGGCGTCGGGCTGGTGGCGGGGTCGGCCGGGGTTGGGGTCTGGCTGCTGGCCTGGGTGGTGCGTCGCGCGGGATGGTCGAATTCGGAAGAATCCGAAGAAACCACTAAAGATCGGCCGGCGTTTGCCGTTAACGCGGGCCAAAAGGGTCTTACACAACTGGGTCGCAAACAACAACTGCGTGCCGCGGCAACGACCGCGACACCGGACAAGGGGCCTGACAGAGCCCCGGATTGACGGGTTCGCGGAGACATCCGCACCCATTTCAAGGGGCAAGTGCATGCTGAGAAGAATTCGCGCGGAACAGCTCCAGGTGGGCATGTTCGTGGCCAGGCTGGGCGGACCCTGGATCAACCACCCGTTCTGGCGCTCGCGTTTCCTCGTCACCAGCGACGACCAGGTCACGCAGATCCAGTCGGCCAACGTGCAGGATGTGTGGATCGACATCCTCAAGGGCCGCAACCTCCCCACGCCGGCCGCGCCGGAGATGATGGAGGCCGATCTCGCCGACGACGAGCCCGAGGCCAGTTTCGAGGAAGAACTGGAACGCGCGCGCGAGCTGATCAAGAGTGGTCGCTCTCTGGTCGGCAACATGTTCAGCGATGTGCGCATGGGCCGCGCGCTGGAGACCGCCGGGGCACTGCTGCTGGTGGATTCGGCGTCGCTGTCGCTGTCGCGCCATTCGCAGGCGCTGCTGGCCATGGCGCGGCTCAAGGCCAAGGACGACTACACCTACCTGCACTCGTTCTCCGTGTGTGCGCTGATGATTGCCGTGGGCCGCACGCTCAAGCTGCCCGATGGCGAGGTGCGCGAACTCGGGCTGGCCGGGCTGGTGCACGACATCGGCAAGCTGACGCTGCCCGATTCGCTGCTGCACAAGGCCACCGACCTGACGCCGGCCGAGGAAGAGCAGATGCGCCGCCATCCGTCGGCGGGCTACCGCATCCTCAACGAGGCGCGCCTGTATACCAATATCCCGCTCGACGTCTGCGTGCACCACCACGAGCGCGTGGACGGGCGCGGCTACCCGTTCGGGCTGGTCGAGCACGAGATCAGCGTGCACGCCAAGATCGCGGCGATCTGCGATACCTATGACTCGCTGACCTCGCCCCGGCCCAATCACCAGGCCTGGGCGCCGGCGCGCGCGGTGGAGTACATCGCCGTGCGCGTGGACACGCTGTTCGACCGCCGGGTCTTCAAGGCGTTTACGCGGACGGTGGGCATCTACCCGCTCGGCACGGTGTTGCGGCTGCGCTCCAGCCGGCTGGGCGTGGTGTGCGGCCAGAACGAGGACGAGCCGCTGCGGCCCCGCGTGATGACGTTCTACAACGTGGCGGCGTCCCAGGCGGTGCCACCGCAGGTCATCGACCTGTCCCACAGCGAGGACACCGTGGTGGCGTTCGAGGACGCGCGCCAGTGGGGCTACACCGACGAGCAGCTGATGGCGATGTACGCGCCGCACGGGTGAGCAGGTTTTCCCCTCTCCCGCAAGCGGGAGAGGGGAGACACACGCGGGGCTAGTACACTTGGCGCTTGTTTGATGACCGACCTGCCTGCCGCATGAATTTCGATGCCCTGCTGGACCTGTTCCAGCAACGCCTTCCCGCCCATCCCTCGGCCCAGATCGCGCTCTATGTGCTGGCGCTCGGCGTGATCGCCGCGCTGGCCCAGTGGCTGATCGCGCGCGTGGCGGGCCGCCTGGTCTACCGCGTGCTCAGCCTGTCCGGCCACCGCAACTGGGCCGCGGCGCTGCTGCGCCACCGCATCTACCGCCGGCTCGGCTACGCCATCTTCCTGGCGGTGATCGCGCTTGGCATCGGCGAGGTGCCCAACCTCGGCCGTTTCTCGCGACTGATCGAGCGGCTGGCCCATGCCGGCACGTGGGTCAGCGTGTTCCTGATGCTGTCCGGGGTGTTCTCGGCCTGGCAGACCGTGTTCGCGGGCAGCCAGCGGGCGCAGACGCGCTCGATCAAGGGCTATGTGCAGATCGCCCAGCTGGCGCTGTGGCTGATCTGCGGCGTGCTGGTGCTGTCGATCCTGATCGACCGCTCGCCGCTCTGGATGCTCTCCGGCCTGGGCGCGCTCTCGGCGGTGCTGCTGCTGGTCTTCAAGGACACGCTGCTGTCGCTGGTGGCCAGCACGCAGCTGACCACCAACGACATGCTGCGCATCGGCGACTGGATCGAGATGCCACAGTCCAATGCCGACGGCTTCGTCATGGACATCGCGCTGCACACGGTCAAGGTCAAGAACTGGGACAACACCGTGACCACGGTGCCCACCTACAAGCTGTTCTCGGAGAGCTACCGCAACTACCGGCACATGTTCGAGTCCGGCGCGCGGCGGATCAAGCGGACGCTGCGCATCGACGCCACCAGCGTGCGCTTTCTGGAGGACGAGGAACTGCACGCGCTGATGCGCTTCCGGCTGCTGCACGACTACCTGGAGATCAAGCAGGCGCAGGTGGCGCAGACCAACCTCACCCTGAGCGGCCCGGACGACGACCCGGTGAACCGGCGCCGCCTGACCAACGTGGGCACATTCCGCGCCTACGGCATGGCCTACCTGCGTGCCCATCCCGAAATCCACCACGACCTGCTGCTGAACCTGCGCATGATGGAGCCCGATTCGCAGGGCATTCCCATCGAGGTCTACTGCTTCACCACGCTGACCGGCTGGACGGACTACGAGCGCATTCAGGGCGATATCTTCGACCACCTGCTGGCGATCCTGCCGGAACTGGGGCTGCGGCTGTACCAGGCGCCGTCCGGTGCGGACCTGAGCGGGCTGCGGGCCAATCCGGTGCTCGGCGCGCAGCATGCGGCACTTGCCGTGGCGGCGGCGGACGCGCGGGCGTAACGGCGTTTCCTTGATCTGAAGCTTCAGACTTTGCAGCAAGCTTGCACGCGATCAACCCGCGCGCAGATGACCCGGCTCCGGATTGGCATGTCCTTGTCCCATCGCCTAGCCTGTTTATCTGCGACAACCGTCGGGAGTGCGTCATGGCAAGCATGCAAGCGTTGGTCTTCAAGGGACCCGGACAGATCGAACTCCGGGAAAAGCCGATTCCGGAAGTGGGGCCGACCGATGCGTTGATCCGCATCACGACGACCACGATCTGCGGCACCGATGTCCACATCCTCAAGGGTGAATATCCGGTCAAGCCGGGCCTGACCATCGGCCATGAGCCGGTCGGCGTGATCGAGAAGCTTGGCAGCGTGGTGACGGGCTACCGGGTGGGCCAGCGCGTGATTGCCGGGGCGATCTGTCCGAGCTTCCATTCCTATGCGTGCCAGGACGGGCGGCCTTCGCAGGACGGCCAGGCGCACGGCCATGGCTACAAGCCGATGGGCGGCTGGCGCTTCGGCAACACCATCGACGGCACGCAGGCCGAATTCGTGCTGGTGCCCGATGCCCAGGCGAACCTCTCGCCGATTCCGGATGGCCTGACCGATGAGCAGGTGCTGATGTGCCCGGACATCATGTCCACGGGCTTTGCCGGGGCGGAGCAGGCCAACATCAAGATCGGCGATGCGGTGGCGGTCTTCGCCCAGGGGCCGATCGGGCTCTGCGCCACGGCTGGCGCGCGGCTGTGCGGCGCGGGGATGATTATCGTGGTGGATGGGCTCGACGAGCGTCTGGCCATCGCGCAGAAGATGGGCGCGGATGCCGTGGTGAACTTCCGCAAGGTGGACGTCGTGGCGGAGATCCTGCGCCTGACCGGGGGGCGGGGCGTGGACGCCTCCATCGAGGCGCTCGGCACGCAGGCCACCTTCGAGGCGGCGCTGCGCGTGCTGAAGCCGGGTGGCACCTTGTCGAGCCTGGGCGTCTATTCGAGCGACCTGCGTATTCCGCTCGATGCCTTCGCCGCCGGGCTGGGCGACCATCGCATCGTGACGTCGCTGTGCCCGGGCGGCAAGGAGCGGATGCGGCGGCTGATGCAGGTGATCGAGACCAATCGCCTCGATCTCGGACCGATGGTGACCCACCGGTTCCCGCTGTCTCGCATCGTCGAGGCGTACGACCTGTTCTCGAATCAGCGTGACGGCGTGCTGAAGGTCGCCATCACGCCTTGACCGGCGTCAAACCGGCTCGGCCGGTCAGCCCTTGCGTGGCTTGACGCGGCTGGCCGCGTCCTTGGCACGCTCGCGGGCCACATCCACATTTTCGGCGTAGGCCAGCGCCACACCCATGCGGCGCTTTTCGAAGCTTTCCGGCTTGCCGAACAGGCGCAGCTCGGTCTGCGGCACGCGCAGGGCGTCGTCCACGCCGTCGAAGACGATGCCCTGGGCTTCCACGCCACCGTAGATCACGGCGCTGGCACCGGGGCTCTTGAGCGCCGTGCTGACCGGCAGGCCGAGGATGGCGCGGGCGTGGAGTTCGAACTCGTTCTGCCACTGGGTGATCATCGTCACCATGCCGGTGTCGTGCGGACGCGGGCTGACCTCGCTGAACCAGACCTGCTCGCCCTTGACGAACAGTTCCACGCCGAACAGCCCCTGGCCGCCGAGGTCGGCCGTCACCGCGCGGGCGATGTGCTGCGCCGTGGCGAGGGCCTTTGGGTGCATCGGGTGGGGCTGCCAGCTTTCCACGTAGTCGCCGCTGACCTGCACATGGCCGATCGGCTCGCAGAATTGCGTTTCCACCTGGCCATCGGCGCCCACGGCGCGCACGGTCAACAGGGTGATTTCGTAGTCGAAGTCGATGAAACCTTCCACGATCACGCGGCCGTGGCTCACGCGGCCGCCGGCCATGGCGTAGTCCCAGGCAGCCTTGACGCCCTCGGGGCCGTCGATCTTGCTCTGGCCCTTGCCGGAGCTGCTCATCACCGGCTTGACCACGCACGGGTAGCCGATGCCGCCGTCGATGGCGGCCTGGAGTTCCTCGAGCGAGTCGCAGAACTTGTACGGGCTGGTCGGCAGGGCCAGCGTTTCGGCGGCCAGGCGGCGGATGCCCTCGCGGTCCATGGTCAGCCGTGCGGCGCGGGCGGTCGGAATCACGCGGACCACGCCGGCGGCTTCCAGCGCCTCCAGCATCGGGGTGGCGATGGCCTCGATCTCGGGCACCACCAGGTCCGGGCGCTCAGCCTCGATCAGCGCCTTCAGTTGCTCGCCATCGCTCATGGTGATGGTGCGGGCGTGGTGCGCCACCTGCTGGCCCGGCGCGTTCTCGTAGCGGTCCACGGCGATGGTTTCCACGCCCAGCCGTTGCAGCGCGATCAGCACTTCCTTGCCGAGCTCGCCGGAGCCGAGCAGCATCACTTTGGTGGCGGAGGGGGAGAGGGGCGTTCCGAGGGTGGTCATGGCGGGGCGGAGGTCTGGGGTGAACGGATAAAGACCGCGATTGTATACGGGCAGGATCGGCGCTCCAACCTGCCGCAAAGCAAAACGCCCTGCCAGGGCAGGGCGTTTCACATGTGGCGTAATCGCCGCAGTACGCGACGGGTGCGCGCCTTAGTACGCGATCTTCGCCGTCAGGCTGATGGCGCGCGGGTCCGCCGGCTGGACGTAGCCAGCGTACTGGAAGCCCCAGTAGCGCTTGTTGGCGAGGTTGGTCAACGCTGCGCGCAGCGTCAGTTCCTTGCCCGCCACGCGGGTGTTGTACGAGGCGCCCAGGTTGAACACCGTGTAGCCGCCCGCCGTCAGGTCGCCCTCGGGGCGGACCTTGGTCGTCCCCGTGTACTTGCCGTCGAGGCCCACCTTCAGGCCCGGCACGAACGGAATGCGGTAGCTGATCCGGCCCGTGAGGATCCAGTTCGGCGCACCGGCCACGCGGTTGCCGATGTTCAGCTGGCCCTGGTCGTAGGAGCTGTCCAGGTACATCGCGCTGCCGCCCACTTCCCACTGCGAGCCGATCCGCGTGCTGCCGGCCAGCTCCACACCCTGGTAGATCGACTTGCCGTCCTGGACGAAGACCGGCAGGGAGCCGCCATCGTTGCGGCCGAATTCCGTGCGCTGCTCGATGCGGAACAGTGCCGCCGTACCGGTCCAGAGACCCTGGTCCGTCTTGGCGCCCACTTCGTACTGGCGGCTCTTGGCCGGCGTCAGCGCGGCACCGGCGTTCGAGTAGAACGACGAGACGATGCCGCCGCCGTCGAACGACTCCACGTAGCTGGCGTACAGCGTGGTGCTCGGCATCGGCTTGAACATGATCGCCGCGGTGGGCGTGATCAGGCCGTTCTTGGTGAAGTTGGTGTTGCCGCCCGTGGTGCCGGGGAAGCCGTAGCCGTTCTGCTCGTAGTTGGTGACGCGCAGGCCGCCCAGCACCGACCATTGCTCGGTCAGGAACATGGTGTCGCTGACGAACGCCGACTTCTGCTCGGTGTCGCCGGCGCGGTACTTGTTGAAGCCGGTCTGGCTGTAGTACACGCCGGTGTACGGGGCGTAGATATTGCCGTCGGCCAGTTGCGTGTAGACCGAGTTGGTGCTGTAGCGGTCGATCTGCTTCTGCCAGCTCAGGCCGGCCACCAGTTCATGGCGGAACGGGCCGGTGCGGAACTTGCCTTCGACCATCGACGTCCAGTTGGTGAACTGCTGGCTTTCGGCGCCGTCGTAGCGGAAGTCGGTGTAGTCGCCCAGGCCGTTCTGCAGGTTGAGCGTGGTTTCGTTACGGCTGCGCGACTGCTTGCTGAAGCTGTAGGTCGTGCTGACGGTCCAGTCGTCATTGAGCCGGTAGCGCAGGCCGGTCTGGTACACCTGCAGGTTCGAGTAGAAGTGCGCGTCCGGGCCGGCGTACAGGCCGCCGCGACCGCTGACCACGCCCGGGAGCTGGCCGCCGGCGGGGATCTGGCCGGTGTAGAACGTCGGCGTGGCGCCCCAGGTGTTGCGGTCCTGGTAGATGCCGTCGAAGGTCCAGGTCAGGTCGCGCGTGATGCGTGCGTCCAGGCCCAGCGAGACCGAATTACGGTTGATGCCCACGGCATTGCTGGGCTTGCCTTCCTCGTGCGTCAGGTTCAGGCGGTAGCCGAACATGTTGTCCGGGCCGGCGCGGCCGCCCACGTCGACGTGCTCGGTCCACACGTGCGACGAGCGGTAGCCCAGTTCCACGCTGGCCGTGAACTGGTCGGTCGGGCGCTTCGTCACGTAGTTGATCGTGCCGCCCGGGTTGCCGAAGCCGTACATGAAGCCGGAGGCGCCCTTGAGCAGTTCCACCTGTTCGAGCTGTTCGTAGGGCAGCGTCAGGCCGTAGCTGATGAACGGCATGCCGTTGATCTTGTACGCGTTGCGCCAGTCGAGCTGCAGGCCGCGCACGGTGGTGTACGCCGCCCACGCGTTATTCGCGTTGCTGTTGTCGGAGACCGAGGCGTCGTTGAAGAACACGTCGCCGATCTTGGTCACCTGGCGGTCGGCCAGGTCTTCGCCGGTCACGATGGTCGTGGAGAACGGCGTGTCGAGCTGCGGGCGGCTGCCCAGGGCGCCGCCGGAGGCCTTCTTCTTCAACTGCGGCCCAATCTCGATTTCCTGCGCCGCGCTCACGGTCACGGCCGGCAGCGCCTGCTCGGACGGGGCGGCTGCCGCCGGCTCCGTGGTCTGGGCGAAGGCGACGCCACACAGCGGGAATCCGGTCAGGACAGCCATCCGGGCGAAAGCGGCCAGAGGGCGCACGCGCGACGGCGCGTGCTGCCGGCGCGCGGCATTGGGCAAGCAGGAAGTCATTGTTATGTTGGCTCGTAGGTGCGAATACTAACGGGAATGCGAACGATTCGCGTTAATGTGAAAACACGAATGATCCTAGCCGAGCGTTGCGCCGTCAAGGAAAAGCCCGTGCGATGACGGTCTTTTGTGGTGTTTTTGCGATGATTTGCCGCGTCAGCGCAGCCCCAGCCGCGTCTCGAGCTGATGGGCCAGCGCCACGAGGCGCGGGCCAACCACCTTCTCGGCGGCATGGAAGGCCCCCGTTCGGGCCAAAACCCCGCAATTCAGCACGAACCAGCGTGAATCCACGCGCGCGCAGAGTGGCACCGCGAAGCCGAAGGCATCCCGCCGCCATTCGTCCCGGCTGGTGCAGTAGCCGTGCCGTGCCAGATCCTTGCGCGCCTGGGCCAGCGCCGGCGCGGCGCGGTGGAACGCCTCCGGGTCTTCCAGCCGCAGGCGGTTCAGCACGGGCGCGCTGGCCTCGGACGGCGCCCGGCACAGCCACGCCTTGCCGATGGCGGTGGCCAGCATCGGCATGGCGGCGCCCACATCGGGGGTGACCGCGAGGTCATGGGTGGCGAGCGCCGTCTCCACGTAGATCATCCGGGTCCGGTCCCGCACGCCCAGTGAGACCGCGCCGCCCACTTCGTCGGCCATCGCCTGCATCAGCGGGCGGGCGAGCTGGCGGATCGGCATGCCGCACAGCAACGGGTAGGCCGGCGCCAGCACCGCCGCGCCGAGGCGGTATTTGCCCAGCGCCACGTCGTGGCGCAGGTAGCCGAGCGCGGCGAGCGTGTGGGTCAGCCGGGCGACGGTGGACTTCGACAAGCCCGTGCGCAGCACGAAGTCCCGGTTGCCAAGCAAGGACTCGCCGGGGCGGTAGGCCAGCAGGATGTCGATGCCGCGCGCCAGCGTGGTGGCGAACTGGCGGTCGCGCTCGGGCGAGGCGGGGGCTTGGGGAAGAGGAAGCGCCATCAGCCGGCTCCCGCCAGCAGCATTTCCACCTCGTGCACCATCTCCATCAGGCCCGGGCCCATCCGTTCCTCCAGCATGCCGGGCGGCAGGCGGCTGGCCAGCACGCCGCAGTTGAAGATCAGGATCTCGCCGTCGATCAGCGTGCGCATCGGCGCGGCCACGGCGTGCACGTCGCGCTGCCAGGCGCCCGGCGTGCGCGTGAAGCCGAGCCGTGCCAGATGTTCGATGGCTTCCGGCAGGGCCTCGGCATGCTCGCGCCAGTCGTCCGGTACGTGCTCGCGCAGGCCGGCGATGACCGGCGCGCGCACCGGTTCCGGGGCCTGGGCGAGCCAGGCGCGCCCCATCGCCGTGGTCAGCATGGGCAGCGAGGCACCGATCTCCGGGCGGAACGCGATGGCGTCGTGGCCCCGGATGGTTTCCACGTAGACCATATGCAGGCGGTCGCGCATGCCGAGCGAGACCGTGCCGCCCATGCGGTCGCTGAGGCGTTTCATCAGCGGGCGGGCCAGTTGGCGCACGCCCAGCGAGGCCAGCAGCGGATAGCCGAGCGAGAGCGCCGTGGAGCCCAGCCGGTAGCGGCGCAAGTGGCTGTCGTAGAGCAGCAGGCCCCGGGCGGCCAGCGTGTACGTCAGCCGGCTGATGGTGGCCTTCGACAAGCCGGTCCGGTCCGCCAGTTCCTTGTTGCTCAGCACCGTCTCGCCCGCGCGAAAGCACTGGAGCAGCCCGAGGCCATGGGCCAGCGTGGTGGCGAACGCGGGATCGGGGTGGTGGGGGCTAGAGGGCATGGGGTTAACCCTTAGTTTGCGGTCTTGGCCGCGCGGTTCCATAAGGGTAGACGATGTTCAAGATAGCGAAACATCGATAGTGCGAACGATGCGCCCCCCGTAGGCTCGATTCGATGCATCGCCTTTGCTGGTGCCGATTAGAGCGAGACACTGAATGATCAGAGACCCGGAAGTCTTCGATCCCTTCCTGCAAGCGTTGCAACGCTTCGTGCGTGAACGTCTGGTGCCGCGCGAGGCCGAGGTGGCGGAGCGCGACGAAGTGCCCGGCGACATCGTGGACGCGATGGCCGCGCAAGGCATGTTCGGCTATTCGATTCCAGAGGAATACGGCGGCGCGGGCATGACCACCGAGGAACTGGTGCTGGCGGCGATGGTGCTGTCGCAGTGCTCGGTGGCGTTCCGGGCCCGCGTGGGCACCAACACGGGCATCGGCTCGGAGGCGCTGGTGGCCGACGGCACGCCCGCCCAGAAGCGCCGCTACTTGCCGCTACTGGCCAGCGGCGAGGTGACTGGCGCCTTCGCGCTGACCGAGCCTGAAGCCGGCTCGGACGCCACCGCGCTGCAAACCTCGGCCCGGCGCGACGGCGACCACTACGTGCTGAACGGCACCAAGTGCTTCATCACCAATGCGCCCCTCGCCGGCCTGTTCACGGTGATGGCCCGCACGGACCCGGACACCGCCGGCGCGGCCGGCATCTCGGCCTTCATCATCCCGCGCGACACCCCGGGGCTCACCACCGGCGCGCCGTACCGCAAGATGGGGCAGGCCGGCTCGCCGGTCTCCGAGGTGTATTTCCACGATTGCCGCGTGCCGGCAGAGAGCGTGATCGGCGGCGAGCCGGGGCAGGGCTTCCGCACGGCGATGAAGGTGCTGAACAAGCAGCGCATCCACCTGGCGGCGCTGTGCACCGGGCCGGCCATCCGCATGTTGGACGACGCCGTGCGCTTCGTCACCCACCGCAAACAGTTCGGCCAGCCGCTGGCGGACTTCCAGCTCGTGCAGGGCCTGATTGCCGATTGCCAGACCGACATCCATGCGGCCCGCGCGCTGATCCTGGAGACCGCGCGCCAGCGTGACGCGGGCGCGGACGTGACCATGGAGGCGTCGATCTGCAAGTACTTCGCCTCCGAGATGTGCGGCCGCGTGGCGGACCGCTGCGTGCAGATGTTCGGCGGCTACGGCTATATCGCCGACTACGGCATCGAGCGTTTCTACCGGGACGTGCGCCTGTTCCGGCTGTACGAGGGTACCAGCCAGATCCATCAGTTGAATATCGCCCGGCGCACCATCGCGCAGGCGACGGCGCAGCGCTGAACGTGTAATGTCACATCCGGATAAAACCACCGGAGATGACAAAAATGTTCAAAGCATCTGTAGTCGTCGCAAGTCTTGCATGGGCGATGTTGGGCGTGGTGGGGGTGGCGCAGGCGCAGGGCGCGTACCCCAATAGGGTGATACGGCTCGTGGTGCCGTTCGCGCCGGGCGGCACGGCAGACATCGTCGCGCGCCTGCTGGCCGATCCGCTGCGCGAGGAGCTGGGCCAGACCGTGGTGGTCGAGAACAAGCCCGGGGCGGGCGGCAATATCGGCGGCGAGATCGTCGCCCGTGCCGCGCCGGACGGCTACACGCTGTTGCTGGCCAGCGCGGGGCCGACGGTGATCAACCCGAGCCTGTATCCGAAGATGACCTTCGACCCCGCGCGCGACCTCGCGCCGGTGACGATGATCTCGCGCGACTTCAATCTGATGGTGGTGAATGCCGGGCTGCCGGTGACCACGGTGAGCGAGTTCATCGCCTACGCCCGCACGCACAACGGGCAGGTCACCTTCGGCTCGCCCGGCAACGGCACGCCGGCCCAGCTGGCGGGCGAGCTGCTGAACCAGATGGCCGGCCTGCGCATGCAGCACGTGCCATACAAGGGCACCGGCCCGGCCGTGGCGGACCTCGTGGCGGGGCACATCACGGTGTTGATCGACAACATGCCGCCGCTGTGGCCGCACGTGCAGTCCGGCAAGCTGCGCGCGCTGGCGGTGGCCAGCGACAAGCGTGTGCCGATTGCCCCGGACGTGCCGACGGCGGAGGAGGCCGGGCTGAAGGGATTCACGGTCACGGCCTGGAAGGGCCTGATGGCGCCGGCCGGCACGCCGCGCGCGGTCATCGACCGGCTCAACCAGGCCACGCTGAAGATCCTGGCGCGGCCGGAGATGCGCAAGCGGTTGATCGACCAGGGCGCCGAGCCGGTCGGCAACACGCCTGAGCAGTTCGCCCAGCAGATCCGCGCGGACACCGCGTGGTGGGCGGCGCTGGTGAAGTCCACCGGCACGTCGCTGGATTGATTGGCAATGGTTTGATTGGCAATGGATAGATAGGAAAGGCTATGTCCCGATTTCTGGCTTACCGGCTTCACGCGCCCACGGCAGGGTCCAGCACCCCCACCGCCGGCTTTGTCGAACTGAACGTCGACGACCTGTCGCCCGGCGAGGTGCTGGTGCGCGTGGCGTGGTCGAGCCTGAACTACAAGGACGCGCTGGCCGCCGCCGGCATCAACGCCATCGTGCGGCAGTACCCGCGCATCGGCGGCATCGACCTGACCGGCACCGTGGCGGCCTCGTCCGACGCGCGCTTCCGTGAAGGCGACCTGGTGGTCGTGCATGGCTTCGGCATCGGCGTGGACCATGACGGCGGCCACGCGCAGTACGCGCGCGTGAAGGCGGACTGGGCGATGCCGCTGCCGGCCGGGCTCTCGCTGCGCGAGGCCGCCACGCTCGGCGCGGCCGGCTACACGGCCGGGCTGTGCCTGCACTGGATGGAGCACAACGGGCTGGCGCCGGCGCGCGGCAAGGTGGTGGTGAGCGGGGCGACGGGCGGCGTGGGCAGCATCGCCATCGACATGCTGGCGGGGCGCGGCTACGCCGTGACGGCGCTGACCGGCAAGGCTGCCGAACTCGATTACCTGCGCACGCTGGGCGCGGCGGAGATCCTGCCGGCCGAGGTGGCCAAGGGGACGGGCAAGCCGCTGGACCCGGCGCAGTGGGCCGGCGCCGTCGACGCCGTGGGCGGGGAGGTGCTGGCGTGGATGCTGCGCACGCTCCAGCCAGACGGCGTGGCCACGGCCTTCGGCAACGCGGCGGGCGCCCAGTTCGACGCCACCGTTCTGCCATTCATCCTGCGCGGCGTAAAGCTGATCGGCATCAACGCCAACAGCCCGATGGCGCTGCGCCGCGAAGTCTGGGCGAAGATCGCCGATACCTACCGCCCGCGCCACCTCGATCTGGTCGCCAACGAGATCGCCTTCCAGGACATCCCCGACGCCATGGCCCGCATGCTGGCGCGGCAGTCACGCGGGCGCTATCTGGTGCGGATGGGCGACTGACTTCGTAGCGGCGCTGCCCCTCTCCCCCGGCCCCTCTCCCGCAAGCGGGAGAGGGGAGCACCCAACTGGCATATCAACGCGACGGTGTTCTCCCCTCTCCCTCTGGGAGAGGGGCCGGGGGAGAGGGCACGCGCCTGCCGCAGCCGCAGCGGCCCCTACTGCATCAGCCCCAGCACAGTTTCAATCGCGCTCATCAGTTCCTGCAGCCGCAGCGGCTTGCCGCACACCGCGTCGAAGCCAGATTCGATGGCCGCGCGGCGGTCCTGCTGGCGGGTGAAGGCGGTCAGGGCGATGGCTGGCGTACGCGCCCGCGAGGCCACCGCCTCGCGGATGCGCACTTCGCGGATCAGGTCGTTGCCATCGCGGCCGGGCAGGCCGATGTCGCTGATGATGAGGTCCGGCGTGGCGGCCTCGATTTCATCCAGCGCGGTCTCGCAGTCGCGCGCGGTGCGCACCCGCGCGCCGTCGTTCGACAGGATGGCCGACAGCGCCGCCGCCGCATCGTCATCGTCCTCCACCAGCAGCACGTCCAGCGCGTTCAGCGGCACGCCCGGCTGGATCGCCGCCACCTCGGCGCGCTCGGCGCCCGGTTCGGGCGAGCCCGGCTCCACCAGCGGAATCGAGACCTCGAACATCGCGCCCTTGCCCTCGCCATCGCTGGCGGCATGCACCGTGCCGCCGTGCATCTCGGCCAGATGCTTGACGATGGCCAGCCCGAGCCCCAGGCCGCCGTGCTGGCGCCGGTTGGCGTCGTCGCTCTGCGTGAAGCGGTCGAACAGCAGCGGCAGGAAGTCCGGGGAGATGCCGCGCCCCTGATCGATCACGCGCACGCGCAGCGTCTCGGCGTCTGAGCTGGCCTCCACGCGCACCGCGCCGCCCTCGGGCGAGAACTTGATGGCGTTGGAGAGCAGGTTCCACAGGATCTGCTGGAAGCGCGCCGGGTCCAGCCAGGCGCGGGGGACCAGCGTGGCCGGCAGGATCACGTCCAGCGCCACGCGCCGCTCGGCGGCCTGCGCCTGCATGCTGTCCAGCGCGCCGCCGATCACATCGGCGGGGTTGGTCAACTCGCGCTCCAGCTTCATCTTGCCGACGTTGAGCATCGACACATCGACCAGATCCGCCACCAGCCGGCGCTGGATTGCGATATTGCGCTCCACCGCCGCCAGACCGCGCCGGCCTTCCTCGGACGCCACATGGCGGCTCAGTACATGGGTCCAGACCGAGATCACGTTCAGCGGGTTGCGCAGTTCGTGCGAGAGGATGGCGATGAAATCGTCCTTCATCCGGTTCAGCCGCTCCACGGCGGCGCGCGCGGCCTGCTCGCGCTCGATCAGCTGCTCGCGCTGGCGCTCCAGCAGCACGCGGTCGGTGATGTTGGACACCACGGCCACCTTCACGCCGTTCTCCAGCACGGCCGAGATGCTCCATTCCAGGTGCATGGTCTCGCCCTGCGCGTCGCGCAGCGGAAACGCGCCCTGCCAGCCGTCCTGCAGGTGCTGGCCGGTGGCCTCGGCCACGCGCGCCACCCAGTCAGGCGGGGCGAAGGCGGCCACGTGCTGGCCGATCAGCGCCTCCGCCGGGCGCTGCAACAGGCCCAGCATGGCCGGGTTCAGGTCGACGAAGCGCCCGTCCAGATCCAGCGTGCAGATACCGCCGATGGCCTGGTGGTAGATCGCCCGGAAGCGCGCCTCGCTCTCGCGCAGCGAGCGCTCGGCGGCGCTGGCGCGCAGCAGCGAGGAGATCGTGGCCACCAGCACGGCCGGCTCGGCCGGGTGGACCAGGTAGGCGCTGGCGCCAGCGTCCAGGCCGCGCACCTTGTCGTAGTCGGCCACGTAGGTGGCGGAGAGGTGTACCACCGGCACGGTGGCGGTCTCGGCGCGCTCGCGCAGGCGGCGGCAGACCTGAAAGCCGTCGATGTCCGGCAGGTTGACGTCGAGCACCACGGCGGAGACGCTGGTGTCGGCGCGTTGCAGCGCCTCCTGGCCGCTCTCGGCCTCGATGGTGCGGAAGCCGGCCGCGCTCAGCACGCGCACCGTGGCGTAGCGCGTGACCGGGTTGTCATCGACCACCAGCACCAGCGGCGGGGTGTCGCCCCTGCCGATGGCCGCTACGATGTGATCAGCCATGATGGTCTCCGGCAGGCGCGTCCGTTGGCACGGGCAGCGCCACCGGCACGGTCACGTAGAAGCGCGAGCCCACGCCGACTTCGCTCTCGAAGCCCACATGCCCGCCGAGCAGCTCCGCCAGTCGCTTGCTCAGCGCCAGCCCGAGGCCGGAGCCCCGGTAGCGCCGCTGCAGCGGGGAGTCGATCTGCACGAAGTCCTGGAACACCTCGCCGTGAGACTCCGCCGGGATGCCGATGCCGGTATCGCGCACGGAGAACGTGATGGTGTCGTCGCCGTCGCACACGGCCGAGACGCGGATCTCGCCGCTCGGCGTGAATTTCAGCGCGTTGGAGACGTAGTTGCGCAGGATCTGCGAGAGCTTGCGGTCGTCGCTGAACAGCTTGGGCACGTCGTGCGGGGCCTCGAAGATCAGCGACACCTCCGGGTTGGTCAGCACGGGCTTGAACATGCCGCGCAGGGCATCGAACAGCGCCACCATGTCGAACCAGGCCGGCGACACATCCACGCGGCCCGCCTCCAGCCGCGCCAGGTCGAGCAGGTCGTTGACCATCTCGGCGAACTCGGCGGCAGTGTCGCGCACGAACACCACCTGCTTTTCCTGCTCGGGGGTGAGCGGGCCGTCCACGCGGTCGATCAGCAGCCGGGTAATGCTCTGGATGGCGACGATCGGCGTGCGGAACTCGTGGCTCATATAGGCCAGGAAGCGGCTCTTCAGCTCGGTGGCCTGGCGCAACTGGTCGGCCTGGATGTCCAGTTCCGAGTACAGCGCCAGCACGCCGCGATTGGTTTCCTCAAGCTCGGCGCGCAGCGCCTCCACTTCCTGGGTGCGCGCCGCCAGCGCGGCCTGGAGTGCGGCGGGGTCGGTGTCGGGGGAGGCGGTCGGGTGGGTCGGGTGGGTGGGGTGGGTCATAGCGGCCAGTCTCACGGTGTCTTGCGGGGGCCCGGGGGCATCACCGCTGCGCGCGGCGAACCACCACGACGGTGGCATCGTCGCGGCCCCGGCAGAATTTCCAGAACACGAACGCGGCCACCAGCGACGGATCGCGCTGCAGCACGGCCGGGTCGTCCAGCCGCCAGCGCGACTGGATGCCATCCGAATGCACGATCAGCACGGCGTGCGGCGGCCACTCCACCTCCTGCTCCTGCACGGCCCGCATTTGCAGGCCGGCGGTGCCATTCTGGACCAGCAGCGTGCGGTCGTCGATGCCGGATATCACGCGCGCCATGACGTTGCCGGCGCCGGCATAGCGGATGCATTGGGCGCCGGCGTCCACGCGTGCGGCCGTCACGGCGGCGCCGCGCGTGGTGCGCAGCGCGCCGTGCGCCAGTTCCAGGTAGCGGCCGGGATGGCTGCCCCGGGCCCGGGCGAACACGGACAGCGCCACGGCGGCGGCTTCGGCGGCGTCGGGGCCGTGCCCCAGGCCGTCCGCCACCACCACGTCGGCGCGGTGGTCGTGCACGGCCACGCTCCAGCCGTCGCCGCTGACCGTCTCGCCCGGCGCGGCCACGCAGACCGCGCCCACGTCGAAGCCGTTGCTGGTGCGGCGCGCCGTGCCGCCAGCATCGCGCTCGCGGTAGAAGCGCGCCAGGATCAGCGTGCCCTGGCCGGGGCGGGTGTAGATGTCGAAGTCGTCGGCCAGCCGGCTGACCGCGCCGAGGCCCTGGCCTGCGCTGCCGCCGGTGGAATAGCCGTCCCGCAGGCAGGCCTGGAGGTCGGTCATGCCGGGGCCGTCATCGATTGAAATCAGCTCGATGGCGATGCCGTCGCCCAGTTGGCACGCTGCCACCAGCAGCCGGCCGCCCCGGGCGTGGTTGACGAGGTTGTTGCCCAGCTCGTTGACGGCCACGGCCAGCCGACCGGACTGGATGGCATCGAAGCCGTGCCGCCCGGCCAGTTCGGCGGCGGCGCGTCGGGCCTCGCCCACGCGGCTGCGGTCGCCCATCGGCACGGCGATGTGCGGGCCCAGGTTGTTACTTCCACCGAGTGATGCTGACACAGGTTCCCTCGCCAACTTTGGTTCTGATGGCGAACTCGTTCACCAGCCGTTTGCTGCCCGACAGGCCCATGCCCAGCCCGCTGCCCGTGGTCCAGCCGTCGACCAGCGCCTGTTCCACGTCCGGAATGCCGGGGCCCTTGTCCTCGAAATGCAGCCGCAGGCCCTTGCGGATGCCCTCGGCCAGCATCTCCCAGCGCATTTCGCCGCCGCCGCCGTACACCACGGTGTTGCGGGCGAGTTCGCTGGCCGCCGTAATCATCTTAGTCTGCTCCACCAGCGAGAACTTCAGTTGGATTGTCAGCGTGCGCACCATCGCGCGCGCATGGACGATATCGCGCTCGTCCTTGAGCGGGGAGCTGCCCGTATCGGCCAGCTCGGTGGCCACGGCAGGGGTGGCCATCTCAGGCCACCCGCGCGGCGGCGTCGAGCATCTGCATGCCGCGCTCCACGCTCAGGGCCGTCTTCACGCCGCCCAGCGAGAGCCCCAGCTCCACCAGCGTGATGGCCACGGCCGGGCGGATGCCCACCACCACCGTGGTCGCGCCGAGGATGCGGCTGATGTCCGAGATGCTCACCAGCATGCGGCCGATGAACGAGTCCACCATCTCCAGCGCCGAGACGTCGATCAGCACGCCATGCGCGCCGGTCTGGTCGATGGTGGAGGCAATGTCTTCCTGCAACATCAATGCGGTCTGGTCCTGCATGTCGATCTGGATCGTGACCAGCAGGTTCTTGCCCATCCGCAGGATTGGAATCCGTTCCATGGCGCCTCCGGGTTCAGGCGGCGCGGGTGACGGTGTGGCCGGTCATGCGCATGGCCGTGGCCAGCGCGTCCGCCAGCGTGGACTTGGTGATGATGCCCTGCAGGTCGATGCCAAGATGGACGATGGTCTGCGCAATCTGCGGCCGGATGCCGCTGATGATGCTTTCCGCGCCCATCAGGCGGATGGCCGTGACGGTCTTCATCAGGTGCTGCGCCACGAGGGTGTCCACGGTGGGCACGCCGGTGATGTCGATGATGGCCAGCTCGGAGCCGGTGTTCACCAGGCGCTCCAGCAGCGTTTCCATGACGATCTGCGCGCGGCTGCTGTCCAGCGTGCCGATCACGGGCACCGCCAGCACGCCGTCCCACAGCTTGATCACGGGCGTGGACAGCTCCAGCAGTTCGTGCTGCTGGCGCATGATGATGTCCTCGCGCGTCTTCTGGTAGGTGGAGACGGTCCACTGCGCCATGCGGTCCACGATGGACGAGGCGGCCCAGACCACCTCGATCTGGCCCTCCACCTCGCCGCGATGGCGCTGCAGGCCATCGAACAGCGGGCGCTTGAGCGCCAGCACGAAGCCGCTGGTCACGTCGGCCGTCTCGCCCTGCGCCGCGCGGGCGGCGGACAGGTGCGACAGCGTGTCCCGCAGGGTGGTCCAGGCACGGCTGTCGAAGTTGCTCGCGTCGGCATCCGCCGACAGGCCGGTGTCAAGCGCCTTGAGAATGGCGCGCTGCTCGGTCTCGAGGTTCTGGCTCAGGCCGCGGCCGCCCGTGTAGGTGTGATATTCGGCGGTCCAGCCGCGCAGGATGGTGTCCGGGTCCTCGCGCAGGAGGTCCGCTAGTCGCTGGTTTTCTGGGCGCATGAAGGTGTGAAAGATGGGAGGGATCGGGCAAGGAGGCGTCCGCGGCTGACCACGCCGCACGGCAGGACGTTGAGTCGATTCTAGGAGAGATTCCTAGTCGACACTATCGGCGCCCGGCTGATTGACGCCGTATGGGAAATCGGCATTCCGCTCTCTAAGTGATGCATTGGTAACTTTGTGAGAATGCGCCGACAGCCGAACGGGACACCCCACGCTGGCCGGCGCCGCCCCGGGCCGACTACGCTGGATATGGATCGTCAGGTCGGGAGGATTTCCGTGGATTGGCTCGATGCGCTGCAATGGCCCGCGATGGCGGTGACGGTGGCCGCCACCTGGCTGGTCGGCAGCCGCGCGGCGGGCCGTCGCAAGGTGGGCTTCTGGGTCTTCCTGGCCAGCAACGCGATGTGGGTAGGCTGGGGTTTCCATACCGGGGCGTGGGCGCTGGTGGTGCTCCAGTTCGCGCTGGCCGCGCTGAACGTGCGGGGCATGGCGGAGGCCCGCAAGGCGCGGCGCGCGGGGCCGTCCGCTACCTGACGCCCCGCCTATATATATAGAGGGGGATGGATCCCGATGGCCGACCTGATCGTCGCGCGGCCGGAAGGGCTGTATTGCCCGCCCGGCGACTTCTATATCGACCCGTGGCGCCCCGTGGTGCGCGCCGTCATCACCCACGCCCATTCGGACCACGCGCGCTTCGGCCACGGCAGCTACCTCTGTGCCGCCCCCGGGCGCGGCGTGCTGCTGGCGCGGCTGCCGGGCATCGCGCTGGAGACGCTGCCCTACGGCGAAGCCATCACGCATCACGGGGTGCGGCTGAGCCTCCATCCGGCCGGACACGTGCTGGGATCTGCCCAGGTGCGGCTGGAACATGGCGGGCAGGTCTGGGTGGCCTCCGGCGACTACAAGGTCGAGGCCGACGGCACCTGCGACCCGTTCGAGCCGGTGCGCTGCGACACCTTCATCACCGAAAGCACCTTCGGCCTGCCGATCTACCGCTGGCCGACGCAGGCCGCGCTGATGGCCGAGATCTTCGGCTGGTGGCAGGCCAACGCGGCGGCGGGGCGGGCGAGCGTGCTGTACTGCTACGCCTTCGGCAAGGCGCAGCGCATCCTGCACGGGCTGATGCGTCATGCGGGCGCGGACGTGGCGCTGCCGGGGCCCATCGTCGTGCATGGGGCGATGACCACGCTGAACCAGGCCTATGCGGATGCCGGCGTGGCCCTGCCACCCACCCTGACCACGGCGGACCTGCCGGCGCGCAGCCCGGCCCTGCGCCGCGCGCTGGTGGTGGCGCCGCCGTCCGCGCAGCGCTCCACATGGCTGCGCCGCTTTGGCGAGGCCGCCGATGCCTTCGCCAGCGGCTGGATGCAGTTGCGCGGCACGCGGCGCCGGCGCGGCGTCGATCGCGGCTTCGCGCTGTCCGACCATGCGGACTGGCCCGGGCTCCTTTCGGCGATCACCGCCACGGGCGCGCCGCGCGTCATCGTCACGCATGGCAACGTGCCGGTGATGGTGCGCTACCTGTGCGAGCAGGGCTGGCAGGCGCAGGCGTTCCAGACCGAGTATGGGGACGACGCCGGGGACGATGACGAGCCGTCGCAGGAGACCGTGGAAACCCCGGTCGAAACCCCGGAGGCAGCCCCATGAAAGCCTTCGCCGACCTCTACGCGGCGCTGGACGGCACCACGTCCAGCAACGCCAAGCTGGCGGCGCTGGTCGATTACCTGCGCGCCGCGCCGCCCGAGGACGCCGCCTGGGCGGTCTACTTCCTGTCCGGCGGCAAGCCGCGCCAGCTCGTGCCGGTGGCGATGCTGCGCGAACTGGCCCGGCAGGCCGCCGCGCTGCCCGAGTGGCTGTTCGAGGAAAGCTATCAGGCCGTGGGCGACCTGGCCGAGACCATCGCGCTGTTGCTGCCGGCCACGCCCCACATCGACACGGCCGGGCTGGCCGAATGGGTCGAGCAGCGCCTGCTGCCGCTGCGCGGCCAGCCGCCGGAGGTGCTGCGCGAGCGGCTCGATGCGCTCTGGCGCCCCCTCGACGCGCGCGGGCGGCTGGTCCTGTTCAAGCTGATCACGGGCGCGTTCCGCGTGGGCGTGTCGCGGCTGCTGGTCACCCGCGCGCTGGGCGAGGTGGCCGGGCTGGACGCCAAGCGCGTGGCCGAGCGCATGGTCGGCTACACCGACATCTCGCGCCGCCCCGATGCCGCGCACTACCTCGCGCTGATCGCCCCGGACGATGCCGGGACGGCGGCGGGCGAGGGCGCCCTCGCCACCTTGCAGCGCGGCGGCCAGCCCTATCCGTTCTTCCTCGCCCATCCCTTGCAGGCCCCGGTGGAGGACTTCGACACCGTGCTCGGCGCCCCGGCCCGCTGGCAGGTGGAATGGAAGTGGGATGGCATCCGCGCCCAGCTTGTGCGCCGGGCCGGCGCCACATGGCTGTGGTCGCGCGGCGAGGAACTGATCACCGAGCGCTTTCCCGAGCTGGCCGAAGCCGCCGCCACGCTGCCGGATGGCACCGTGCTCGACGGCGAGATCGTGATCTGGCAGGACCGCCGCGTGCAGCCGTTCGCCTTGCTCCAGCAGCGCATCGGTCGCAAGACGCTCGGCGCCAAGCTGCTGCGCGAGGCGCCGGCCATCCTGATGGCCTATGACCTGCTCGAATGGCAGGGCGAGGACTGGCGCGCCCGCCCGCAGGCCGAACGCCGCGCGCGGCTGGAGCAGGTGATTGCCGATCACGTCCACCCGGCGCTGGAGCTGAGCCCGCTGGTCGATGCCGACAACTGGGCGCGCTACGCCACGCTGCGGGAGACCTCGCGCGAACTGGGCGTGGAAGGCTTCATGCTCAAGGCCGCCGACGCCGCCTACGGCGCGGGGCGGACCAAGGACGTGGGCGTCTGGTGGAAGTGGAAGATCGATCCCTACACCGTGGATGCCGTGCTGATCTATGCCCAGCGCGGCCACGGCCGGCGCGCCAGCCTCTATACCGACTTCACCTTCGCGGTCTGGAACGCCCCGCCGGGCACGCCGGAGCGCGCGCTGGTGCCGTTCGCCAAGGCGTACTCAGGGCTGACCGATGCCGAGATGCGCGCGGTGGACGCCATCGTGCGCAAGACCACCGTGGAGTCCTTCGGCCCGGTGCGCAGCGTCACGCCGACACTGGTCTTCGAACTCGGCTTCGAGGGGATTTCCCGCAGCGGGCGGCACAAGAGCGGCATCGCCGTACGGTTTCCGCGCATGCTGCGCTGGCGCACGGACAAGCCGATCGAGGAGGCCGACACGCTGGCCACGCTGGAGGCGATGCTGCCGGGCGCCGCGCGCGCGGTGCCGGCCGAGGATGCCGCATGAGCGAGGCCGCACCGTTCGTCCGCGCCCCGCCAGTGGCTGAGACGCTGCCGGCGCTGTTCGCGGCCCGCCACTGGCAGCCGTTCGATTTCCAGCGCGACGTGTGGGACGCCATCGCCCACGGCCAAAGCGGGCTGCTCCACGCCACCACCGGCACCGGCAAGACCTACGCCGCGTGGCTCGGCGCGCTGCTGGCCTTCGCCGAACCGCCGGCCCGGGCCGGCGCCACGCCGCCGCCGCTCACCGTGCTGTGGCTGACGCCGATGCGCGCGCTGGCCGCCGACACCACGCGCGCCTTGCAAGCCCCGCTGGCCGAACTCGGCCTCGACTGGACCGCGGGGCTGCGCACCGGCGACACCGGCAGCAGCGAACGCGCCGCGCAGGCGCGCCGCCTGCCCACGGCGCTGGTAACCACGCCAGAGAGCCTCTCCCTGCTGCTGACCCGCGCCGACGCACGCGAGGCGCTGGGCCGCGTGCGTCTGGTCGTGGTCGATGAATGGCATGAGTTGATCGGCTCCAAGCGCGGCGTGCAGGTGCAACTGGCGCTGGCGCGGCTGCGGCAATGGCAGCCCGGGCTGATGGTCTGGGGACTGTCGGCCACGCTCGGCAACCTCGACCATGCCAGCGACGTGCTGCTGGCCGGCCTGCCGGACGATCGCCGGGTGCTGGTGCACGGCCACACGCCGAAGACGCTGGTCATCGACACGCTGCTGCCGGACGCCGCCGGGCGCTTTCCGTGGGCGGGGCATCTCGGCCTGTCGATGCTGCCGCACGTGGTGCGCGAACTGGAATCCACCAGCACCGCGCTGGTGTTCCTCAACACGCGCTCGCAGGCCGAACTCTGGTATCAGGCCCTGCTCGATGCACGCCCCGAGTGGGCCGGCCAGATCGCGCTGCACCACGGCTCGCTGGACCGCGCCGTGCGGGATTGGGTGGAGGTGCATCTCAAGAACGGCGCGCTGCGCGCCGTGGTGTGCACGTCGAGCCTGGATCTGGGCGTGGACTTCCTGCCCGTGGAGCGCGTGCTCCAGATCGGCTCGCCCAAAGGCGTGGCGCGGCTGTTGCAGCGCGCCGGACGGTCTGGCCATGCGCCGGGGCGGGCGTCGCGCGTGACCGTGGTGCCCACGCACAGCCTGGAACTGGTGGAAGCCGTGGCAGCGCGCAACGCGGTGCGCGCTGGCCGTATCGAGGCGCGCGAGTCCCCGGACAAGCCGCTCGACGTGCTGGTCCAGCATCTGGTGACGGTGGCGCTCGGTGGCGGCTTCCGCGCCGATGACCTGCTGGCCGAGGTGCGCACCACCTGGGCCTATCGCGCCCTGAGCGACGAAGAATGGCAGTGGTGCCTCGACTTCGTGCGGCAGGGCGGGAGCACGCTGTCCGCCTATCCCGACTATCGCCGCGCGATGCCCGACGAGGCCGGCGTCTGGCGCGTGCCCGATGCCCGGCTGGCGCGCCGGCACCGCATGAGCGTGGGCACCATCGTCAGCGATGCCACGATGCAGGTGCGATTCTGGACGCGCGCGGGCAGTGGCGGGGCCTCGCTGGGCACGGTGGAGGAGGGCTTTATCGCGCGGCTGGCGCCCGGCGACTGCTTCCTGTTCGGCGGCCGGCTGCTGGAACTGGTGCGCGTGCAGGAGATGACCGCCTACGTGCGCCGCGCGGCCGGCAAGCGGCCCTCGGTGCCGCGCTGGAACGGCGGCAAGATGCCGCTTTCCACCGAACTGGCCGAGGCCGTGGTCGATACGCTCGAAGCCGCCCAGCTTGGCCACCTCGACCCGGCCAGCACGCCCGAACTGCCGCTGATCCAGCCGCTGGTAGACCTGCAGGCGCGCTGGTCGGCGCTGCCCACGCGCGGCACGCTGCTGGCCGAGACCCTCCATTCGCGCGAAGGCTGGCATCTGTTCCTCTATCCGTTTGCGGGCCGCTCGGTGCATTTGGGGCTGGGCAGCCTGCTGGCGTGGCGGCTCGGGCAGCAGGTGCCGGCGACGTTCTCCGTGGCCGTGAACGACTACGGGCTCGAACTGCTGGCCTCGGCGCCGCTCGACTGGGCGCACTGGCTGCCGCTGGTGCTGGCCGAGGAACGCCAGCGCGACCTGGCCGCCGACGTGCTCGGCAGCCTGAACGCGGGGGAGCTGTCGCTGCGGCGCTTCCGCGAGATCGCCCGCGTGGCCGGGCTGATCTTCCAGGGCTACCCTGGCGCCCACAAGAGCGCGCGCCAGTTGCAGGCGTCATCGAGCCTGTTCTACGAGGTCTTCCGCAAGCACGACCCGGCCAACCTGCTGCTCGGGCAGGCCGAGCGGGAGGTGCTGATGCAGGAGTTGGACGCCCACCGCCTGGCCGACACGCTGGCCCGGCTGTCCGCGCTGCGGCTCGATCTGCACGCGCTGAAGCGCCCCTCGCCGCTGGCCTTTCCGCTGGTGGTGGAATTCCTGCGCGAGAAGCTCAGTACCGAGAAGCTGGCCGACCGCATCGCCCGCATGCTGGCCGAACTGGAGGCGGCGGCGGGGCCGGTGGGGGATACCGTCGATGCCGATGCCGCGCAGGTGGCCGAGGTGGCGCGCTTCGGCATGGCCGATCACGTCAAGTCAGGTGGCCGCAGTGGTGGAAGAAGCGGGGCCAGCGGTCGCGCACGTCGCTCGGGGCGCCCGCGCAAGCCATCGAAACCGCTCCCGCTGCTATGAGCCAGCCAGACGCCGCCACGTTGCATGCCTTCGGCGCCCAGGCCGTGGAAGTGGCCGGGGAGACGCTGTGGCTGCTGCCCGAGCACGCCATCTGGTGGCCCGGCGCGGCGATGCTGCTGGTGGCGGACGTCCACATCGGCAAGGCCGCCGCGTTCCGGGCGCTGGGGCAGCCGGTGCCGCCCGGCACCACGGCCGAGAACCTCGCCCGGCTGCACGCGCTGGCCGTGCGCTATCCGGCGCGGGAGCTGGTGTTTCTGGGCGATTTCCTGCACGCCCGCGCCGCGCGCACGGCGGCGGTCATCGTCGCGCTGCACGACTGGCGCCGGGCGCTGCCGGCCCGCGTGCGCTGCACGCTGGTGCGCGGAAACCACGACACCCACGCCGGCGACCCGCCGCCGGAACTCGGCATGACCGTGGTCACGGAACCGCTGCGGGCCGGCCCGTTCGCGCTGTGCCATATGCCGGGCGCTTCCCCGGACGGCTATGTGCTCGCGGGCCACCTCCATCCGGCCGTGGTGCTGCGCGGCAGCGGTGCCGACGCGCTGCGGCTGCCGTGCTTCGTACTGGGGGAGCATGGCGCGATCCTGCCGGCTTTCGGCGCCTTCACGGGCCAGGCCACGATCCGGCGCGCGCCGGGGGACCGCATCTATGGGGTGGGCGACGGGCGGGTCTGGCCGGTGCCGCCGCGCGCCAGTTCGTAGTAGTGCGGGATGCGCAGCAGCGCGTAGTCGGCGGCAGCGAAGCGCACGGTGTTGCGGTCGCCGTCGAAGCGCCGCGTCTCCGTGAACACGGCCAGCGGGGCAGTGCGGCCCGGCATCCGCAGCACCCACGCGAAGCACTGCGTGCCAGCCGGGGTGTCGTCGGGCGCGTTGCCGTCGGCCACGCCCGTGTTGGCAATCGCCAGATTGGCATCGGCCAGACGCAGCACGCCGTGCGCCATGGCCAGCGAGACGGCCTCGCTGGTCAGCCCGTGGCGACGGATGACTTCCTCGGGCACACCCAGCACCGAGGTCTTGATGTCGGGCGCATAGGCCACCACGGCGCAGCGCAGCACGTCGCCGCAGCCGGGCACCTCGGCAATGCGCGACGCGATCAGCCCGGCCGTGCACGACTCCGCCGTGGCCAGCCTGAGACCATGCCGCGCAAGGAAATGCGCCGTGTCCCGGATTTCAGGACTTTCTTTCATGTCGATGCCTTGTCGAGTGATGGCGTGGAGGGGCAGGTTTTGTGCCAGCGCGGCTGGAACCGCCGGCCCTCTCCCCCGGCCCCTCTCCCGCAAGCGGGCGAGGGGAGCATACCGGCAGGCTTTGATGGGCCCCTGGTTTTCTCCCCTCTCCCGCAAGCGGGCGAGGGGAGCACACCGACAGGCTTTGATGGGCCCCTGGTTTTTTCCCCTCTCCCTCCGGGAGAGGGGCGGGGGAGAGGGACGGCGTATCCACGGGCGACGCCGCGCGCAAAACCTGCATCGTTCTCCACGCATCCCCTTGTAAGACTTGCCAAGCCGCCCCACTGGCGGGCGCTGCGGGGTGGCGCCTATCTTGCAGAGACCTATGCGTCACCACAGAGGGGGAACGCCATGGACAAAGACGCCGCCCACGACGTGCGCAAGGGGCAGGTCACCGAAAAAATGCCGCGCGAGGCGTTTCGCGAGCGCTTCCGGGCGCGCTTCTACGACCCGGCGTTCCGCGCCGAAGAGGCCGCGATCGACCGGCTCGAAGCCATCGCCTGGGCCGCCTACGCCGACAGCCGCAAGGCGCCGCTGACCGCCAAGGCCGGCCCGGGCGCGGCGGACCCCGGCTACGACGTCTCCGTGGAATGGCTCGCCGCCCGGGACGCCATCGCGGCAGCGCAGCAACGGCAGTCAGACCCCGCCACGCCGCCCCGCGTGCTGCTGGTGGTGGCTGCCGCGCGCAACGACTTCACCTGCCCGGGCGAGATGTCGAAGTCATGGCGGCTCGCCGAACTGGCCCGGGCGCGGCTCGAACACGATGGCATGACCGTCGATGTGCTCGACCTCAGCGTGCTGACCTCGGACCCGGACCGCCAGATCCACCCCTGCAAGGGCTGCGTCTCCACCGCCATGCCGCTATGCCACTGGCCGTGCAGCTGCTATCCGAACCACGCGCTCGGGCAGGTCAACGACTGGATGAACGACCTCTACCCGCGCTGGGCCGCCGCGCACGGCGTGATGATCATCACGCCGGTGTACTGGTATCAGGTGACCAGCCCGCTCAAGCTGATGATGGACCGGCTGGTCTGCGCCGATGGCGGTAACCCGGACCCGAGTAGCACACACGGCAAGACCGTGCCCGAGGCCAAGGCACTGGAACTGAAGGGTTGGGACTACCCGAAGCACCTCGCGGGCCGGGTCTACGGCCTCGCGGTGCATGGCGACGTGGCCGGCATCGAAGGCGTGCGGCGCGCGCTGTCTGACTGGCTCGACTGGATGGGGCTGGTCGATGCGGGGCAGAAGGCCCGGCTCGACCGTTTCATCGGCTATTACAAGCCCTACGCGACGTCGCACCGCGAACTCGATGTCGATGGGGACGTGCAGCGCGAGGTGGAAACCGTGGCCGGGGCCGTGGCCAGCGCGGTGCGGCTGCGCCGGTCCGGCGGCCTCCCGCAGGCGGACGAGGGTCTGCCGGCGCCGCGCGTGAAGTAGGGGGATGAGGCCGGCGATGCTAGCCGGCGTCGATGGCCTGGAGCAGCGCCTCCAGTTCCACCGGCTTGACCAGATGCCGGTGGAAGCCGGCCTCCTGGGTCTGCTGGCGGTCCGAGGCCTGCCCGAAGCCGGTCATCGCGATATAGCGCGTGTTGGCCAGCGTGGGCATCTGGCGCAGCGCGTGGACCACCGCGAAGCCGTCCATGCCCGGCATGGCCAGGTCGACCAGCGCCACGTCCGGGCGCACGCGCGCCGCCGCGTACACGGCTTCCATGCCATCGTAGGCAATCGTCACGGCGTGGCCGGACATCTCCAGCAGGATCGCCATGCTGTCGGCGGCGTCGCGGTTGTCATCCACCAGCAGCACGCGCAGCGGCCGGGGCGTGCCGGCGGTGGCATCGGCGTTCTCGCCGGCCGGATTGAACGCCGCGGCCAGCGGAAGCTGCACCGTGAAGGTGGCGCCCAGCCCGGGCCCCTCGCTCGTGGCCGAGACCGAGCCGCCGTGCATCTCCACCAGCGAGCGGCACAGGGACAGGCCGATGCCCAGCCCGCCCTGCGCGGTGCTGCCGGGGCGGTCTTCCTGCACGAACAGGTTGAAGATCGTGTCGAGCGACTCGCGCGCGATGCCCCGGCCATGGTCGATGATCTGGATCACCAGCGTGCGGTGGCGCACCATCGACGTAATCGAGATCGACGCGCCCGGCGGCGAGAACTTGGAGGCATTGAGCAGCAGGTTCTGGATCACCTGCACCAGCCGCGTGCGGTCCGCGAACAGCGGGATGTCCTCGGTGGCGGCGGTTACGCCCACCGGCTGGGACTTGGCGGCCAGCGTCGGCTCGGCGGCCTCGATGCCGAGCGCGATGATCTCGCGCGCCTGCATCGGCTCCCGCCGCAGCTCGATCTTGCCGGCGGCGATGCGGCCCACGTCGAGCAGATCGTCCACCAGCCGGGTGAGGTGGGTCATCTGCCGGTCGATCAGGCTCAGGCTCTTTTCGGTGACGGCGGGCTCCTGCGGGCGCAGCCGCATCACGGTCAGTGCGTTGCGGATCGGCGCGAGCGGGTTGCGCAACTCGTGCGAGAGCGTGGCCAGGAACTCGTTCATGCGGCGCTCCGATTGTTCAAGTTCGACCAGCCGCTTGCGCTCGCTCATGTCGCGCGTGACCTTGGCGAAGCCGCGCAGGTTCTGGCGCTCGTCATAGACCGCCGTGATGGTCACGTTGGCCCAGAACAGCGAGCCATCCTTGCGCACGCGCCAGCCCTCGTCCTCCACGCGGCCCGTGGCGCGGGCGATGGCCAGCTCGCGGCCGGGCTTGTCCGCCGCCAGGTCCTCGGCGGGATAGAAGACCGAGAAGTGCTTGCCGACGATCTCGTCGCGGCGGTAGCCCTTGATATAGGAGGCGCCGGCGTTCCAGCTCATCACCCGGCCGTGCGGGTCGAGCATGAAGATGGCGTAGTCCTTGACGCTCTCCACCAGCATCCGGAAGGTTTCCTCGCTCTGGCGCAGGGCCTCGGCGGCGAGGCGCTGCTCGGTCATGTCGCGCGTGACCTTGCCGAAGCCGAGCAGGTGGCCCTTGGGGTCGCGCAGCGCCGTGATGACCACGTTGGCCCAGAAGCGGGTGCCGTCCTTGCGCACGCGCCAGCCTTCGTCCTCGAAGCGGCCGATGCGCGCGGCGGTCTCCAGCTCCATGCCCGGCCAGTTACGCGCGCGCGCCTCGTCGGTATAGAAGCGGGAGAAATGCTGGCCGACGATCTCGT
Source organism: Cupriavidus sp. 10L43_2 (assembly GCF_056395265.1). Classification (NCBI taxonomy): domain Bacteria; kingdom Pseudomonadati; phylum Pseudomonadota; class Betaproteobacteria; order Burkholderiales; family Burkholderiaceae; genus Cupriavidus; species Cupriavidus sp. 10L43_2. Next base: position 211,730 of record NZ_JBFTJE010000002.1, on the reverse strand, counting down.
CGCGCGCATAGCCCTTGATCCGTTGCGCGCCGGTGTTCCAGCTGGTGACGTGGCCCTCGGCGTCCAGCGTGAAGATGGCGTAGTCCGTGACGGCCTCCACCAGCGTGCGCAGGCGTTCGCTATCCACATCGTTGGGCGAGGCGGCTGGCGAGGGCCCCGAAGGCTGCGAAGGCGGCGGGGGCGGGGAGGGTGGGGATGCGGGGCGCGGCATCGTGTTGGCTGGCTTCAGATCCTCCAAGGATACATAGATTTCGACCATTTCTGGCCCGGTGGCTACCCGCAGGCAGGAGATTCCCACCCATCGGGCAGGCCGGGGCTGTCGCCGCTCCGCAACACGTGGCGCGGGGCGTGCCGGGGTGGGGTAACGTCGGAGAAATGCCGACATACCGGGGGGGCGCAATGGGGTAGACTCGATCGCTTCCCTGCCAGTCCTGGCTCCACGGAGACGCCACGCATGTATGCCGAGTCCGCGCTTGACCGCCGAACCATCGATCCAGCCGTGCAGGCGGAGCCGCCGCCAGCCGCCATGGCGGCGCCGCAGCCACTGGCCGGTGACGTCGGCGTGCGGGACCTGCGGCGCGTGCCGATCCACCCCGACTACTGGTATCCGCTAGCCTGGTCCAAGGAAGTGAAGCGCGGCAAGGCGCACGGCGTGCGCTTCGCGGGCGACCCGATCGTGCTGGTGCGCACCGAGAGCGGCAACGTGTTCGCGCTCGAAGACCGCTGCGCCCATCGACAGGTGCCGCTGCACGCGGGCGTGGTCGATGGCGAATCGATCCGCTGCTGCTACCACGGCTGGACCTACGACTGCACTGGCCGCTGCATCGACGTGCCCTACCTCGGCAAGGAACGCCTGCCCAACGGCGTGCGCGCCTACCCCTGCAAGGAAGTGGCTGGCCTGATCTTCGTCTTCCCCGGGGACCCCGCGCTGGCGGACAGCAAGCCGCTGCCGGCCTTCGCCTCCGTGGCGGACAAGCAGTACAAGACCCGCCGCCTGGGCCGCGCGGTGAAGTGCCACTACTCGTTCATGCATGAAAACCTGATGGACATGAACCATCAGTTCCTGCATCGGCGCCAGATGGGCATGATGCGCGCGCGCTCGGTCGGGCGCAGGCGCGGTGAGGGCTTCGTCGAGGTCGATTACACCTTCACCCGCGAGGGCGGCAAGCAGCCCGTGGGCGAGGCGCTGGTGTTCAGCAAGGACGGCGGGGAGAACAGCAAGGATGTGATGACGGTACGTACCGTCTATCCCTATCAGACACTGCAGATTCGCTCGGGCAGCGGGACGCTGGTGATGGACCTGTGGATTGCCTACGTGCCGCTGGACGCGGCGCAGCGCACCAACCGGACCTTCGGCATGCTGTCGATTCGTCGCCCGGGGCTGCCGTTCGCGCTGGACCTGGCGTGGCCGCTGCTGGTCTGGTTCACCGAACGGATCTTCAAGGAAGACCGCGAGATCGTGGAGATGGAACAGGCCGCCCACGACAAGCAGGGCGCGGACTGGAACCACGAGGTGTTCCCGGTCATCCGCGACCTGCGCGACCTGCTGCGCGAGTGCGGCGGCCGGACGGTGATTCCGATCCAGAAGATCTGAACCCCGTCCCAGCCGCCCTACGCCATTACGACGCCGACGCGGTTTCCAGCGTCGGGTAGTCCGTATACCCGCGCGTCTCGACGCCGCCCGTGCCGTACATCGTGGCCGGGTCGACCGCGTTCAGGTCGGCGCCCAGCCGCAGCCGTTCCACCAGATCCGGATTGGCGATGTACGCGCGGCCGAACGCCACGGCGTCGGCATCGCCCGTCGCCAGCACAGCCGTCGCGGCGGCCTGGTCGAAGCCATCGTTGGCGATGATCGCGCCACCGAATTCGCGCTTCAGCAGCGGCAGCAGGGCGCCTTCGCCCGGCGTCTCGCGCACGAACAGGAAGCCCAGGCCGCGCTGGCCCAGCGCCCGCGCCACATGGCCGAAGGTCTCGGCCGGCTGGCTTTCGGCCATCGAATGACTGGGCGAACGCGGCGCCAGATGCACCCCCACGCGCTTGGCGTCCCACACGGCCGTCACGGCATCCGCCACTTCCAGCAGGATGCGCGCGCGGTTCTCGATCGATCCGCCGTATTCATCCGTCCGCACATTGCTGCCGTCCTGCAGGAACTGGTCGAGCAGGTAGCCGTTGGCGGCGTGGATGGTCACGCCATCGAAACCGGCCGCCTTGGCGTTGGCGGCGGCGCGGCCGAAGTCGGCCACCACGGTGCGGATCTCGTCACGCGTGAGTTCACGCGGCACTACGAAGGGACGCTGCGGACGCAGCAGGCTCACATTGCCCCCGGCCGCGATCGGGCTCGGCGCCACAGGCTGGCGGCCATTGAGCAGGCTCGGGTCGGAAATCCGGCCAACGTGCCACAGCTGGGCCACGATGCGGCCGCCGGCGGCGTGTACGGCATCCGTTACTTGTTTCCAGCCTGCTACCTGCTCGCCGGACCACAGGCCCGGCACGTTCTGGTAGCCCACGCCGTCTTCGGAGATGGGCACGCCCTCGGAAATCAGCAGGCCGGCAGAGGCGCGCTGGGCGTAGTACTCGGCCATGACCGCGTTGGGGACATGCACGGGCTCGGCGGCGCGCAGCCGGGTCAGCGGCGCCATGACGATGCGGTTCGGCAGCGCCAGGTCACCAATTTGCAGGGGATCGAACAGGGTGGGCATAAGCATATCCGTCACGGTTATAAAGCTTGCAAACTGCAAGTAATGCAAGCTTAGCAGCGCGCGGTAAGATCGCAAACGTCGATTTCGACCCACTCAATTGTTGCGGGTGGAACAATCCAGGAGCGGTCCGATGCGCGTTGCAAACTGGCTGATGGCGGCAGGAGTGATCGTGATGTCGATGCTGGGGGCGGGCTGCGCCAGCCTGCCGCCGCATCCGGCCCAGCCACCGACACAGGCCCTGGCCTTGGCCGATTCCGCCGATTCCGCCGATACCGCACTCGGCCGGGCACTGGCGCCGCGCCTGGCGCAGCATCCCGGCGAATCGGTGTTCTATCCGCTCACCGCCGGCGCCGATGCCTTCGCCGTGCGCCTCGCGCTGGCCCGCACCGCCCAGCGCAGCCTGGACCTCCAGTACTACATCTTCGATGCCGACGACACCGGCCTGACCCTGCTCGCCGAGGTTATGGCTGCCGCCGACCGTGGCGTGCGCGTGCGGCTGCTGCTGGATGACCTCCACACGGATGGCCAGGACCAGGCGCTGGCCGCGCTGGACGCCCATCCCAACGTCGAAGTGCGCCTGTTTAATCCGTTTGCCAACCGGGGCGTGCGGATGTTCGAGTTCGCTACTGATTTCCGCCGCGTGGACCGGCGCATGCACAACAAGTCGATGACGGCGGACAACCAGCTCACCGTGGTGGGCGGCCGCAATATCGGCGATGCCTACTTCGCGGCCAAGAGCGATGTCGATTTCAGCGATCTGGACCTGCTGGCGGCCGGCCCGGTGGTGCCGCAGGTCTCGGCCGTGTTCGACGATTACTGGAATGCCGAGGCCACCTATCCGCTCGCCACCCTGGCGAAGCCCCAGTCGGACGCCGAGACCGTGGCCTTCCAGCAGCGCGTGCGCCAGTACCTGGACGACCGCAAGGTCAAGCTGCGCGCCACGCCGTACGGCAAGACCGTGCTGGAGTCCGGCGTGATCCGCGCCATCCAGCAGGAGGCGCTGCCGGCCTACTGGGGCCGCGCCACGGTCATCGCCGACCGCGCCGCCAAGGTCACGCTGCCGCCCGAGGACGATTCGACCCACGCGATTCCGGCGCTCACCAAGGTGCTGGGCAGCGCGCAGCACGACCTCACGCTGGTCTCCCCGTACTTCGTGCCCGGCGATGCCGGCATGGCGTGGCTGACCGGGCTGCAACAGCGCGGCGTGCAGGTCCACATCCTCACGAATTCGTTCGGCGCCACCGATGTCTCGGCGGTGCACGCCGGCTACGCCCCGCGCCGCGAGGCGCTGCTCCGGGCTGGTGTGTTGCTCTATGAACTCAAGCCCAGCGCCTACGCGGAAATGGCGAAGGAGAAAAAGGGGCACGGCATGGGGGGCAGCAGCCGGGCCAGCCTGCACGCCAAGACCTATATGGTCGACCGGCGCCTGCTGTTCATCGGCTCCCTCAACCTGGACCCGCGCTCGGCGCGGCTCAACACCGAGATGGGCATCGTCGTGGACAGCGCGCCGCTGTGCGACATGCTTGGCAAGCGGCTCGACGATGCCTTGCTCGACGCCGCCTACCAGGTCGTGCTGCTGCCCGACCCCCAGACCGGCAACCTCCAACTGGCCTGGATCACCCGGGAGGACGGCGTGCTGCGCACCTACACCAGCGAGCCGGACATGAGCACCTGGAACCGTATCGGCCAAGGCTTCATGCGCCTGCTGCCGGTGGAGTCGGAGTTGTGATGACAGAGGCACATGTGTGTCTGTGCTTGCTATAACAAGCAGTAACGCCAATAATGCTTGTTATGACACGCCCGATCGCCTCGCCACTGCCCCCTGAAGTCGGATTGCGCCTCGCCGCGCTCGGCTCCCGTATCCGGGACGCCCGGCAGCATCGCAAGCTGCGCCAGGTCGATCTGGCGCAGCGCGCCGGCCTGTCCCGCTCGACCATCGAGGCCATCGAGCGCGGCAGCCCCGACACCGCCATCGGCGCCTTCGCCCGCGCCCTCTGGGTCATGGGCCTCGACCGCGAACTGGACGTCGTGGCCGACGCCGCTCTCGACCAGGAAGGCGCCGCACTCGAATACCAGCCCGGCGAGCGCCGCGTGCGCATTCGAAGGGCACTCGACAATGACTTCTGAGGCAAGGCCGCTGGAAACAGGGTTTGATGGACGAGGGAATCGGCGAGCAGGAAGCCGACGACTGGGCCGTCTGCTTTACCCCGCTGCCGGATTCCCTCTGATCGATTAGCCGACCGACTTGCCGACCGACTAGCCGACCGACTAGCCGACTAACGCTGCGTCAGCGCCTTGAAGCCGTCCACCAGCCGGTCGATGTCGGCCGGGGTGAGCGCGCCCATGGTGGAGATGCGGAACAGTTGCGCGGACAGGCCGCCCTGGCCGGCATAGATCACGAAGCCGCGTGTCTTCAGGCCGTCGTGAAGTTGCTCGTACGTCACGCCTTGCGGCAGCTTGTACGCGCACAGCACCACGGACGACTGGGTGGCGGGCCACAGCGGTTCGATGCCGAGTGCCGCCAGCCCTGCGCGGGCCTGTTCGGCCAGTGCGGCGTAGCGCTGATGCCGTGCCTGCCAACCGCCTTCTTCCTCGTGCTCGCGCAGGGCTTCCACCAGCGCGTAGTACGCGTGCACGGACGGCGTGAACGGCGTGTTGCGCTGGTCCTGGAGCTTGGCCAGCCGGCCGATGTCCAGGTAGTAGGTGCGGCTGGCCGCCTGCGCCAGCGCGCTGCGCCGGGCGATGACGAAGGCCGCGCCGGGCACGCCGTGCAGGCACTTGTTGGCCGTGGCGGACACGGCGTCGATGCTGCCGCCGAAATCGATGGCCTCCGCGCCGAAGCTGCTCACCGCATCCACCAGCAGGCGCACGCCGTGTTCCTGGCACAGCCGGTCCACGGCGGCGATGTCGTTGAGCCGCCCGGTGGTGGTCTCGTGATGGATCACCGCCACGTGCGTGATCGCCTTGTCAGCCTTGAGGGCGGCGGCGATACGGTCGAGGTCGGGCGCGTCCATCCAGTCGTGCTTCACCAGCGTGTGCGCGATGCGGTACTGCGCGGCGATCTGCGCGATGCGCTCGCCATAGACGCCGTTCTGCACGATCAGCAGCTTGCCCTGCTCGGGGACGAGGCCGGCGATCATGCTTTCCAGCGCGGCGGTGCCCGAGCCCGTCATCAGCACGGTGGACCATGCGGCGGCGTCGAGCGCGTAGATCTTCAGCAGCCGCGCGCGGGCTTCGTCCTGAAGGTCGAAGAACTCGCTTTCGCGGTGGCACAGGTCGGTTTGCAGCAGGCTCTGGCGCACACGCTCGGAGAGCGTGACGGGGCCCGGGTTAAGCAGCAGCATGGTCGGTGCCTTGGCTTGTGCCTTGATCGGCGCCGATCTGGCGGCCGAGGCGGGTCTTGACTTCCACCGGCGTCACGGTCGGGCGCGGCAGGCCGTCCGGCGTGCCGGCGCGGGTTTGCAGGCAGACGAAGGTCGGGCCGGCCTTGGCCGTGGCGGCGCCTTGCAGGACCTGGTCGAGCAGGTCGAGGTGATCGCCCTCGGCTGCCGACGCGTAGCCGCATGCAGCCGCCACCGAGGCGAACGACACGTTGTGCGACACCGTCGACTGGCCGCCCGTGGAGTCGTGCGCGTTGTTGTCCAGCAGCACATGCGTGAGGTTGGCCGGGCCGTAGGCGCCCAGCGTGGCGAACACGCCCATGCGCATCAGCGCGGCGCCGTCGCCATCGATGGCCACCACGCGCAGGTCCGGGCGCGCCAGCGCGAGGCCGAGCGCGAACGGCGTGAGGCAGCCCATCGAGCCGACCATATAGAGCTGGTTCGGCCGATCATCGAGCGCATAAAGCTCACGACCGCAAAAGCCGGTGGAGGCCAGCACCACGGTGCCGTCGACCGGCGTATGGGCGATCACGCGGGCCAGTGCGTCGCGGCGGCTCGGCAGTTCGGCGGCCGGCACGTTGCGGCGCGACACCTGCGGCGTGGCCTTGGGCCGTGCCTGCGGCGGCGTCTGGGCCGTCAGCGGATAGGGCGCCACGCTGCCTTTCTGCATGACCAGCGCGTAGGGCCGGCCGGTGGCGTCCATATGGGCCACGGCGCGGTCCAGCGCGGGGCCGACATCGGCTGGCTCGGTCGGGAACAGCTCCCATGGAATTTCCATGGTTTCCAGCATGGCCGGCGTGACCGGGCCCATCAGCGCGTGCTGGGGCTCGTCATGCACGCCGGGCTGGCCGCGCCACGTCACGATCAGCAACTGCGGCAGGCGGAACGTCCACGTCAGCGAGGTCAGCGGGCTGACGGCATTGCCGAGGCCCGAGTTCTGCATCATCGTCACGCCGCGCACGCCGTTTTGCGCGCCTTGCGTCACGCCGGCGATAAAGGCGACGGCATCGCCCTCATTGGCCGCCGAGACGTAATGCAGCGTGTTGTCCTGCACCACGTAGTTGATGAACGGCGTCAGGTACGAGCAGGGCACGCCCGCGTACCACTGGAAGCCACGCTCGCGCGCGGCCTCCACGAACTGGACCGCCTCGATCATCGGGCGGCCTCGCCGTCGGCCTCACCGTCGACATTCCCCAGGGCGTACGGCGTCTGCGTATGGGCGAAGTCGCCGGCACGGCGGAAATCGTCCAGATCGTTCACACCGCGCCAGTGGCCGTGCACGTACTTGACCTCGACCTTCTCGCCGGCTTCGACCAGCGCGTTGAGCAGGTCGGGCAGGTCGAGCTGGTCGAAGTCAGGCCGCTCGCGCAGCTTGGCCAGCAGCGCCTGCAGCTTGGCGCGGCCTTCGCCACGCACGCTGAACAGGCCGATCCAGCGGCCATTGGGCTGGGCTTCGCCGGCGGCGGGCAGGGTGTCCGAGACCTTCTTCAGGGTGATGGTCTGGCCGAACAGGTCGCGGTCGTCGCCGCCCGAGCACCAGGCGAAGTCGCGCACGCTCTGGTTCGACGGTGCGGTCTGCGAGGAATCCACCACCACGCTGAACGGGGCGTCGGATTCGAGCAGATCGCGCAGGATGTAGCTGCGGAACAGCAGGTCGCCGTAGGCGATCACGGTGTCGGTCTGCATGGCATCGGCCGCGCAGGCCAGCGAGGCCAGTTCGCCGGTCTGGGCGTGGCGCTCGTTGACCGCCAGCTTGATGCCGGCCGTGTCGATGGCCTGCGCCTGGTAGCCGCCCACCACGGTGATGTCGTTGATGCCTTGCTTCTTGAAGCCATCGACCAGCCAGCGCAGCAGCGGCTTGCCGGCCACCGGCAGCATGATCTTGGGCTTGTCTTCGGTCAGCGCCTCCAGGCCCTTGCCACGGCCAGCCGCCAGCACCACGGCGGCGCCCGGCACCTGCGCGCCGGACAGGTAGATCTTCTCGGCGGCCGAGTACTCGTCGGCGTCCTGCAGGCGGAAGATCTCGTTGACGGAGGCGATGCGGTCTTCCACGTTCACCAGCGTTTCGCTGTCGTGGATTTCGCGGGCCACGGCCTGCATTGACGAGGCCGCCACGCGCACCAGGTGGTTGGCCCAGATCACGAGGCTGATGCCCGCCTTGCGGAAGGCCTCGGTCGGCGTGCTGTAGTACTTCGTCGGCACGATGACCAGCGGACCCCGGCCCGCCCATTCGCGCGCGAAGGTCAGGATCTCGTCCGGCTTGGACAGCTTGCTGTGGATCAGGATGGCGTCGGCGCCGGCCTGACGGTAGGCCTCGGCGCGGCGCAGGGCTTCTTCCATGCCCCAGCCGGCGATCAGGGCTTCCACGCGGGCGACGATCGAGAAATTGTCGTCGGTCTGCGAGTCCTTGCCGGCCTTGATCTTGCCGCAGAATTCGTCGATTTCCGCCAGCGGCTGGCGCTCGCCGTCGATGAAGCTGTTGGTCTTCGGGAACTGCTTGTCCTCGATGCAGACGCCGGCAATGCCGCGCTGCTCGAGCTTGCGCACCAGACGGCGCACATTGTTGAAGTTGCCGTAGCCGGTGTCGCCGTCGAGCAGGATCGGCAGGTCGCTGGCATCGGCCATGAACTCGAGGTTGTCCACCACCTGAGTCCAGCTGGCCTCGTTGTTGTCACGCACGCCGAACTGGGCCGAAATGGCCAGCCCGGAGGCCCAGATGCCCTTGAAGCCGGCCTCGCGCACGATGCGCGCGGACAGCCCGTTGTGGGCTTCCATGATGAATTCGAGCTGGTTGGACACCAGCATCTGGCGCAGACGGGCGGCGCGGGAGGTGGCGAGCAGGTTCGGGTCGATGGCGTTCATTGTGCGAATCCCACGATGGGCAGAAGTTGGGGCAGGACTTCATTGGCGGCGCGTTCGACGTCGCCGGGGAAATCGATCTCGATCCACGGCGCGCCGGTTACGTCGGCCGTGTCGAACTGGTGGCTACGCTGGGCCAGCGACTCGAGCAGCAGGTCGCGGACGGCTTCCTCGTGCGGCATGTTGGCGCGGCCCGAATCGACGTAACCCTTGACGATCTCGGCCAGCCGGCGTGCCGTGTGTTCGTGGAATCGGAAAAATCCTACGGATTCGCCGATGGTGTCGTACTGGAGGTCGGCCATCAGCTGCTTGCGCAGCTCTACCGGCACGCCGTCGCGCAGGCAGAGCTTGACGGGCTCGTCGCCGGCCTCGAAATCGCGGTCGATCAGCAGGCGGTTGACGGTCTCACCGGCCACCAGTGCGTTGAGAATGCGCTCATCGTAGAGCACGTCGGCGTCCATCAGCAGGACGTCGCCGCCGCGCGTGAGGGCGTCCGCCACAGTGTGCACGGTCAGCACGCTGCCGAGGTCGAAGCGCGGGTTCAGCACGATTTCCACGGGCGGGTGACCGGCCGGGCGCTCGATCTGGGCCAGTTCGGCCTGCACTTGAGTGGGCTCGAAGCCCAGCGCCAGCACAACTTCCGTGACGCCGGCCGCGTCGAGCATGCGCAGGTGGCGCTCGAGCAGGGTGATACCGTCAAAGCGCAGCAGGCACTTCGGAAACTGCTTGCCCGGCTGTTGCTGAAGCCGCAGGCCCAGGCCCGCGGCGAGAATGATTGCTCGCATTATTGTCTTTTCACCTTGCTTGAATTATTCGGAGCCCTGCCACGCGGCCTGCCGGGTGCGCCGGCGCTGGTATCGACGCTCGCTGTGATGCAGGTAGAGCAGCCCCGGAATGCCGAGCACGAGTTCGCGCACGCGCTTGGCCAGCGACATCGCCAGCGCGGCATCGGGCGGCAGGCCCACCAGCGGCGCCAGCAGCAGATAGCCGCCTTCCTGCGCGCCGAGCGAGCCGGGAATGGCGAACGCCGCGCCACGAATCGCCTGACCCACGCTCTCCAGCAGCAACGCCTCGTGCCAGCTCACCGGATGGCCCAGGAAGTAAAGAATCAGCCAGACCTCGCCGGTGCCAACGATCCAGCCGGCCAGATTCAGCATGAAGCTGGCGGCTACCTTGCGGCGGTCGCGGTAGAGGGCGCGGATGGCCTCGTCCACGGCATCGGCGCGCAACGCCAGATCATCCCAGTTGCGCTTGCCGAACACGCGCGCGGCCACGCGCATCACCCGGCCGAACATGCCGCGCCGCTGGAGGATGCAGAAGGCCAGCACGCACAGGGCGAGGACCACCGTCACGGCGATGATCGGCGTGCGCTGGTCGGAGAGGTTGCCCTGTGCGCCGAACAGGAGGATGCCGAGCAGTGCGAACAGCATCTGCGAGAGCGCCTGCGTGGTCGTGCTGACGGTGATGGCCGCGGCGGCGTCGCGCATGCGGGCGCCATGATGGGCGAGGTAGCGCACCATCAGCACCGGGCCGCCGATCTGGCCAGCCGGCAGCAGGCTGTTGACCGACTCGCCGGCCCAGCGCGCACGCAGCGCGGTGCAGAACGAGCCATGGTGCGCGGTGCGGTCCACCAGCACGGCGATGGCGGCGGCGTCCAGCGCCAGCGGTACCACGTGGAACGCGGCGACCACGGCCAGGCCCCAGCCGGCCGACATCAGCGTGGTCGTGACCGCGCCAAAGCCTTGCCATGCCAACAGCGCGACAAACAGCGCCGCGCCAATCGTCAGCAGAATAAATGCGGCACGCGTCACTTGCCAGACTTCCCGCCTGATAGCAGGCGCTTGAAGACCTGCCGGAAGCCGAAATAGGCCACCGCGTCTTTCATATTGGAGATAAAGCGCAGCCACGGCCGCATGCCCGGATCGGTCACGTATTCGAAGGTCAGCGACACGCGGATCTCGTTCGGGCCGGCCGGGGTGATGCGGTGGCGCAGCTTGTCGCCATCGAACAGCACGATGCCGCCCGGCGGAATCTGCACCGCGCCCGGTTCGTCGGGCACCTCGGGGTTGCGGGTGTGGAGTTCGTATTCGAGCCGGCACGAGGACTCGTCCAGCACGCCGATCAGCAGCGTGTAGCGCCGGCCGTCGTAATAGGAGGTGTCGTAGTGCCAGCCGATATGGTCGCCCGGGCGCGTGTAGTAATAGAGCGCGTAGGCGTGCGGGTCGGTGGGCGGGCAGACCTGGAGCTTGTCTCCGGTGACCTGTTCGAGCCAATGAATCAGCGCGGGCGATCGATAGAGTTCGGCAATGAAGGGCGCCTGCTCGTCGATGGTGTGCCGGCTGACGCTGCCACCCTGCTTGTGGCCGGGCAGGTAGTTGCGGTTCAGCCCCGGCTGGAGCGCGCGGGCCAGCGCCTCCAGCTCGGCGCACTGCTCGGGCGGCAGGAATGTGTCGAGGTAGAGGAACGCGCCCTGGCGGTCGAAGTCGGCGCGCAGCGCGGGCGTGTCCAGCCCGGCCGCCGCGCGTGCCACGGCGGCATCCGGGTGGCCGGCATGACGCGGAGGCGGCGCGGGAGCGTCGATGACTGGATCGAGCGGGGAATCGAGCGCGATGTCGCGGGTAGCCTGTTCCGTCATGGCTGCCTCAATGTTTCGTTGGGGTGCCGACCGCCTGGGGGCGCCGCATGACGCGCCAGTAGTCGATGATCACAAGCAGGGCAAACAGCGGCGCGCCAACCGAGGCCAGCGCCAGGAACGGTCCGATGCTGCTGGTCAGCGTGACCAGCGGCAACAGGTACAGCACGTCCTCGGTCTCGAACCCGGCGGCGGAAGCCTGCTTGGTGCCACTCTTGCCAACCCGCGATTCTATACGCATGCGCAGGAAGAAGATCAGGGCCACCGCCAGCCCGGCCACGGTGCCGCGGCCCACGGGGCCGATCGCCTCGGTGGTCGCGGGCGCGGTCGCGCCAATCGCCATGCCCATGCTGACGAACAACAACACGGTAATCAGGGCGTCGCTGGCCAGATCGTAGAAATGCCCGATCTTGCTGCCTTTGCCGCTGATTCGCGCCAGTTCGCCATCGGTGTGATCGATGAAGTTGGACAGCACGACCAGCAGGGCGCCGTAATTGGTCCACGCGTAGCCCCCCTGCGCCAGGCAGGCAACGCCGGCCAGCCCGATGAGCAGGCGCAGCGTGGTCAGGTGGTTCGGGGTGACTCGGGTATTCCGGAGGGGCCGCACAAGGCGGCGGGCAAGGCGGGCATCCCAGGTGGGCGGCATGGGCGGCTCATCCGGGAAATTCGGGGATTTCTGGTTCATCCGTCAACAATCTGGAACGCGTCCCGGCGCGGAGGGGCCGGGCGATGCGCAACACTACGCCGGTGGCGCGGGAATGACAAGCGCACCAGAATACGCCTTTTTGCGGGACGGCGCACTGAGGACGGGCCCGGCGGGCGCTGGGGGCGGCACCTGCAATGTGGCGCTGGCGCCGCCCCGGGGCGGACGATGGCGGGCGAAAAGCGGGCTAGGGCCGGAAGCCGTCGTCGAGGGTGCGCAGGAACGCCACCACGTCGCGGATCTCTCGGTCGTCCAGCGCCGGGCGGGCACCGGGCTTGCGGTCCATCGGCGGGTCGAAGTCGTCGATATTCTGGCGCAGCGCGGGCGGCAGGTCGTCGTAGGCCACGGTGCGGCCACGCGCATCGCGCCCATACCATTTGGCCGGTTTCAGGTCGCGCTCGACGTAGAAGCGCACCACGTCCTCCAGATTGTGGAAGCGTCCGTTGTGGAACCACGCGCCGCGCTGCGCCGTGTTGCGCAGCGTGGGGGTCTTGAACATGCCGCAGTACCCCTGCTGGGCGGCCTGGTCGGTGCGCTTCGGGCCGCACAGGCCGAGGTCGTAATACTGCGGATTGGCGTTGGCGGCGATCTCCGGGTTGCGCGGCACGCCGAGCGCGGCGAACTGGTAGTCGGTCAGCAGCGGATGGGAGCCGTCGGCGCCCTTGTCGATGCGATGGCACGACGCGCAGTTGCCTTTCGCCGGGTCCGAGAACAGCCGCAAACCGCGTGTCTCGGCGGCGCTGAGGGTGGTTTCGCCATCGAGGAAGGCGTCGAATTTGCTGTTGTAGCGATGGAAGCTGGGGTCGTCGAGCTGGAAGCGCTCGAGGGCCTGGGTGGCGGCATCGAAGGCGCGCTGGGGATCGTCGAACACATTGGCGCCGAAGGCGGCGCGGAAGGCGTCGCCATAGGCAGCACGTCGTAGTTTGGCTACGACGGCTTCGCGGTCCGGGTTCGCCATCTCGTCCGGATCCAGCAGCGGGCCGCCGGCCTGCTCGCGCAGGCTGTTGAAGCGGCCATCCCACATCAGGCCGCCCGTGGGCGGGCTATCGGTCTCGGTCAGGCGCTCGCTGAGGCTGGCCACCTGCACCTTGTGCCAGATCGGCGTGCGATTGAGGGTGTACGCCAGAGAGGGCGTGGCGCGCTTGCCCTGGCGGGTGAGGTCCGGGCCGCCAAGCTGCACGGCCAGCGCATTGGGCGGGCCGTAGCCGTGGGCGGGATCGTGGCAACTCGCGCACGATTGCCGGCCCGAGGCAGACAGCGTGGGGTCGAAGAAAATCGCCTTGCCGAGGCTGGCCAGCGTGGCGGCGTCGGGCTTGGCGGGGGCGGGGGCTGACGCGGCGGCGGCCGGGGTGGCAACATCACGCGGCTGGCAGGCAGCCAGCAGGCTCACACACATAGCCAGCCACAGCAGGGCGCCCAGGCGGCGCGGCAATCCGGTATCGAGGGTCATGGCAACGGCAAGCCGCCGGGCGCTTGCGCAACCCGGCGGCAGTCAGTGGTCGATCAGATGACGATCAAAGGTTGGTGAAGATATCGGTGCCGAAGCTCACCAGCCCGTCCTGCGCCGCGTACCCAAGGTAGCCGCCCACCTGGAAGATGTCTTCCAGGCTCTTGAGCATCGAGTAATGGTTGTACGGCGTGGTGGACACCGTGCCCGGCTTGATGAACGGCGAGAGCAGCACGGCGCCGGTGCGGTCGCCGCCATGGCTCTGGGTGACCAGGTTGATGTCGTACGGATAGTGCGACACCGAGGCCGGGAAGCTCTGCGTGATCGGGAACGTGACGTTCGGGCCGGGTTGCTGGTTGCAGCAGGTCTGGCCGGAGAAGATCATGTTCAGCGTCGGCGGCGTGGTGGTAGTGTCGATGGCCTGCGACGAGTACGAGCTTTCATCGAAATTGATGATGATCAGGCCGTCCTGCTGGTAGGCCGGCGAAGCCATGATGATCGGCACCCACTTTTGCAGGAAGGCATCGGCCGAGACCAGCCCGCCCGGCGCGCCGTCCACGCACGGCGAATCGTGGCCGTCGTTGCAGAGGTTGGGCGTGATGAACGTGAAGTTCGGCGTGGTGGCCACGGTCTTCAGGTCGTCGGTCAGCTTGTTCAGGTTGACCACGTTGGTCGCGCAGTCCGGCGAGTCGGTGATCGAGTGGAAGTAGGCGAACGGGTTGTGGCGCGTGGCGTACTGGTCCGCCGGCACGCCGCCGGCCGTGGCGGCCTGGGGCGACTGGGTGGCGTCCGTGGCGTTCAGCGCCGGGTGGCCGCACGTGGCGGATTCGCGGGCCGGGTCGTTGCCCATGTCCTCCATATAGCCCTTCCAGGCCAGGTTCACGGCCTTGAGCTGGTCAGGCAGCGTCTTGATCGAGGCCGGATAGACGCAGCCCGTGCCGATGGCCTGGCCGTGGTCGGCCATGCCGGTCAGCGCGAAGTCCTTGTAGACCATGCAGTCCATCTGGGTGTCGGCGGTGACCGACTGGCCGCTGATCATGGCGATGTAGTTGCCCAGGCTGACGTGGCTGGTGCCGAAGTACTGCTGGAGGTGCGCGCCCTGGGCAACCAGGGTCTTGGAGAGGTAGGGCGCCTTGGAGTCCGCCGCGAAGGTGGTGGCGTAGTTCTGGTTCTCGAGCGTGATCACGAACACGTGGCGCACCGACTGGATGGTCTTCGGCACGACTGGGGCCGGGACTTCGGCGGCAGGCGGCGTGGTGGTGGTGCTCTTGTTGTCGTCGGAACCGCAGGCGGAGATAGCCAACGCGGCCAGCGCGGCGCAGGCGGCGGCGGGCAAGGCGGCCAGCCAGCCGGCTCGGGGGAGCTTGAACATTCGGAATTTCCTTGTTGTCGTGGGTGCGCGCGCGGCCGGACCATGGGCTCTCTTGCCGCGCGCGGGCCAGATATAAACAAACTTGTATGTTTGTTTTGTGACAGTTGAGGAATCAATGGCGACGCAGGGCGATGTGGCTACAATCGCGGCCATGCCGACCCAAGCCGAGCGCAGCGCGTCCACCAGACAGGCGCTGATCGATGCCGCCACCCAGTTGTTGATCGAACAGGGCTATGCCGCCTTTGGGGAGGCGCGCGTCTGCGAAATGGCTGGCATCAGCCGCGGCTCGCTGCGGCATCAGTTCCCGGAAGGGCGCTACACGCTGCTGCCGGCGATGGTCGAGCAGCTGATCGATACCGAGGCCGCGCGCCTGGCCGCGCTCGGGCCGATGCCATCCCGCGTGCGCCTGCACCTGATGCTCCATGCGCTGGTGAACCGCCGCCAGCGCCACACCTCGCTGGCCATCCTAGAAGTCTGGATGGCCGCGCGTGGCGATACCCGGCTGGCCGAGGCCATCGGCCCGCTGCTGGCCACCGTGCCGGCGCGGCTGTTCGGGCAGGGCCCGAACGACCCGTCGCAGCCAGAGTTGCTCGCGCTCCGGCTGTTCCTCCACGGCGCGACCCTCCACAGCTTTTCCGCCGACTACGACGCCGACAAGGTCGCCGATGCCGTGCAGTGGCTGATCGGCCAGCTCACGCCGCCCCCCGAACTTCCCGCCGTGCTGGCGCGCATCGCCGCGCTACAGGCGCAGCAAGCTTCTCGCCAACCCGCCTGAAGATTTATTGCTTAAGTCCTTGCTTAACTATTTGCCGTCGCTATACTAAAGCACATGCTTAACCAATCCGATCCTCTCGATATGACGTTCCAGGCGCTGGCCGACACCACGCGCCGGACCCTGCTGGTGCAACTGTCACGCGGCCCCGCGTCCGTGACCGACCTTGCCCGGCCGCTGGCGATGTCCTTGCCGGCCGTCATGCAACACCTGGCCGTGCTGGAACAGGCCGGGCTGGTGCAGTCGCAGAAGGTCGGGCGGGTACGCACGTGCCGGATGGCGCCGAACGCGCTGAGTCAGGCCGAGCAGTGGATCAGCGCCCGGCGGGCCGAGTGGGAAGGCCACTTCGACCGCCTGGGCGAATACCTGGAAACCATGAAAAAGGAGGCAACCCCCGATGGCGACGGCAACTGAAGATACGGCAACCCAATTGGCGCAACCGCGCCCACTGACGGTCTCGCGCGCGTTCAACGCACCCAAGGAACTCGTGTTCCAGGCGTGGACGTCCGCCGAGCACGTCAAGCACTGGTTCTGCCCGCAAGGGTTCACGATCCCCGAGGCCGAGGTCGAGCCCCGCGTGGGCGGCAAGTTCGACTACTGCATGCGCGCGCCGGATGGGCAGTCGCACTGGGTGCGCGGCCATTTTGTCGAAATCCTGCCGAACGCGCGGCTGGTGATCGACATGACCGTGGTCGACGGCGACGGCGCCGCACTGTTCAACGCCCTGACCACGGTGTCGTTCGAGAACGTCTGCGGCGGCACGCAGCTCGATGTCGAGCAGCGCTACACGCTGCTGGACCCGGTCGCCGGCAATTTCACGCGCGGCGCCGCGCAGGGCTGGGCCGAGACGCTGGACCGCCTGGAGGTGGAAGTGGCCCGTATGGCCGATGCGCCGCCCGCCGAGCGCTCGGTGGTGCACGGCATCTTCCGCATCGAGCGCACCTTCAAGGCCACGCCGGCGCAGGTCTTCCGCGCGCTGACCGACCCCAAGGCCAAGGCGCAATGGTTCCGGGGTGGCGATGGCTATCAGGAACTGGCGCGGACCATGGATGCCCGCCCCGGTGGCCGCGAGCACCTGAAGGGCAGCTGGGCCAACGGGCTGGTCTCGACCTTCGATGCCATTTATTACGATGTGGTGCCCGGCGAGCGTCTGGTCTACGCCTACGAGATGCATATGGGCGAGCGCAAGATTTCCGTCTCGCTGGCCACCTTCGAGATGAAGCCGGTCGACGATGGCACGCGGCTCGTCATGACGGAGCAGGGCGCTTTTCTCGATGGCTATGACGATGCGGGTTCGCGGGAGCATGGCTCAGGGCTGCTGCTCGACGCGCTGGCGCAGTATCTGGCGGGGGCGGTTGTGTGAAGGGGTTTTCTCTCGCACGCTTTCTCGATGCGATCACGCATCTTGAGCCGCCTGCCCTCTCCCCCGCCCCGCTCCCGGAGGGAGAGGGGAGCACCCCCTCGGCCCGTCAACGGACGGCGGTTTGCTCCCCTCGCCCGCTTGCGGGAGAGGAGCCGGGGGAGAGGGATTGCGCGGAATGCGCGATATCACCTCGTCCTCACCGTGGACAAGCGTCACGCGTAACACCACCAGCGCGCTGATTACGGCAGCGTTGTCACGTACATCCGCAACCGCGCCGAGGGCTTCCCTGATCCGAGCCGATAACTGCGCCGGCGCTGGCACCGCCTCGCCCGTCCGCAGCCGTCCGCGATAGTGCCGCGCCACCCCGCTCAACACGCGCCGCACGGGTTTGCGCGCGGCGGGCGGCAAGGTCGGCAGCGCCTGCTGCAGCGTCAGCGTGCAATAGCCCACCTGCAATTCCGTAAAGCCGTCCGAGGCCAGCCGGTCCGCGCTGGCACCGAGGCGCGGCATCAGTTGCCCGAAGCGGTCCAGCATGCGCGCGCCCACCGGCGCGGGGTCGCCGCGCCACGTGGCGGCCTGCGCCAGATCCTGCCAGCTCGCGCGGATCAGCCGGTGCGCGGCCACATGCGCCCCGAACGGCCGCGCGAGCGTCGCCCAGAGCGGCGCGAACAGCATCGCCGCCGCGTTCGCCAGACTCGTGTTGAAGGCGCCGAGCAGGTTGGCATCGTAAATACTCTGGATATTGGCGAACGAGGCCGTGTTGACCGACAGCAGCATCGCAATCAACTGGAAGCCGGGCCGCGCGATCAGCAGGCCGATGCCGAGGTAGGGCAGGGCGAGCATGCCGACCAGCGCCTCGAAGGTCTGCGCGTGCGGCACGACCAGAAACAGGTAGTACGACGCCACGCCCAGGCACGCCAGGCTCCAACGCGCGAACACCGGCGTCACGCGGCGCGGTTCGTCGAGGGTGGCGAAGAAGCAGCACGCGATGGCCGCCACCGCCACCGGTCCGCCCCCATCCTCCCATCCGGAAAACATCCAGATCAGCCCCGCGCAGAACACGGCCAGACCCGTGGAGGCCGCGCCGAACAGCAGCATGCCGTGATCGTGATAGCGGCTTGCCGTGGGGCTTTCTGACGGGGCGATGCGCGCCGAGGCTGGCGGGACGGCTTGCGTGGGACGGTCGCCGATGCCGTGCTGGAGGGCGTCGCAGGTGGCTAGCAAGTCGTCCATCCGGCCGCGCAGGAAATCGGCCGTGTCTTGCAGGGCGCGGTTGGCGTGCGGCGCGCGCGGTTTGGCCCGTAGCACGCTGTCCAGCGCGGAGAGCGTGGGCATCAGCCGCGACATGGTCTCGCGCAGCGCCCGCGCGTGGTGCAGCGTGTGCCGGCTCTCGGTATCGAACGACAGGTGCGCGATCATCTGGTCCAGCGCGAGCATGTCCGCCGCCAGCCGGTGGCGGCTGGCGCTGGCGTGCGGGTCGGCAGCGAGGATGTCGGCCGCCCAGGCCCGGGCATCGCGAATCCACTCCCCGGCGCGCTCGCGCAGCGCCGGCGCCACCTTGGCCGGCAGCACGATCGCCCCGACCAGCCCCGCGCAGACGATGCCGATGACAATCTCCTCGATGCGCGCCACCGCCACATCGAAAATCTCCCCCGGATGGCTCACGGCCGGCAGCGCCACGATGGGCAGCGTGTAGGCGGCCAGCAGGAACACATAGCTGCGCGGGCCGCGCTCCAGCAGCGAGAGGTAGACCAGCCCCGTGATCCACAGCGCAATGGCGCCCGTCAGCACAATCGGCATATTGACCAGCGCCGGCACCGTGACCACGGCGGCGGTGGCGCCCAGCACCGTGCCGGCCACGCGATAGGCGGCCTTGGAGCGCGTGGCGCCCGTGAGCGGATGCGAGACGAAGTAGACCGTGGCCATGGCCCAGTAGGGGCGCGGCAGGCCGAAGGACAGGGCGATATAGAGCGCCAGCATCGCGGCCGCGAATGCCTTCAGCGAGAACAGCCACTGTCGGGCATGCGGCCAGCCAGCCATGATGGGAATCGTCCGGGGGCGGAAGTGTGTGGGAGCGTTGCGGGGCAGTGTAGCGAACTGGCGATCATTCCCTGCATGATTTAAAATTCGTCGATCCAGTCGGAATTTTCATATCAATCGATCCCGGGGAATGCCATGCCCATCGACATCCGCGCGCTGCGCTACTTCGTGGAAACCGCGCGGCTCAAGAGCTTCACGCAGGCGGCGGCGTCGCTGTACGTCACCCAGTCCACCATCAGCAAGATGGTGCGTCAGCTGGAGGACGAGGTGGGCCAGCCGCTGTTGATCCGCGAAGGCAAGTCCGTGCGACTGACCGATGTGGGCCGGGTGGTCTACGACCGGGGGCAGGAGGCGCTTGGCGTGGTGCATCGGCTGACGCTGGAAGTGGCGGATCTGTCGTCACTCGGGCGCGGGCAGCTGACCGTGGGCCTGCCGCCGATGGTCAACCTGTTCTTCTCGCCTGCGGTCAGCGCGTTCCGTCAGCGGTATCCGAATCTCGAACTGACCTTGTCCGAGCATGGCGGGCAGGTGGTCGAGCAACAAGTGGCGAATGGCGAACTTGAAGTGGGCGCCACGGTGCTGCCCGGCGACAGCGGGCTGGATCTCGCCACGCGCGAGTTCGCGCGGTATCCGATCTGGGTGGTCGGCCCGCGCGGCGCGCCCTGGGCGGGTGGCCGGACGGTGAAGCTCGACGCGCTGCGCGAGACGCCGCTGGTGCTGCTGACCGACGAGTTCTCGCTGACCCGCAAGCTGCGCCAGGCGTTTGCCACGGCCCGCATGGCGCCGCGCGTGGTGGCGCAGAGCGGCCATTGGGACTTCCTGGTGTCGATGGCCGCCGCCGGCCTCGGCACCACCTTTCTGCCCGAACCGCTGCTGGCGCGGCTGGATGCCGCCGACACCCTCGCCATGGCCCGGCTGACCGAGCCGACCATGGACTGGGCGATGGCCCACGTCTGGCCGCCGGGCCGCTACCTGTCTCACGCGGCGCGCGCGTGGCTGGCGGTCTGCGAAGAGGTCATCGGGTAATCGGGTAAACGAAAAAAGGCCGGGCAAGGCGCCCGGCCGAAGTCACCGCATGGAGAGGCGGATTCGGATCCGTCTTAGAACTGCTTGACCACCTTGAACATCACGCCGTAGTCCTTCACGCCGTCCTGGTCGGCCGTGTAGCCGTTGGCGGACAGGTTGAGCAGGTTCTTGGCGTAGCCCACGCTGACCGTGCTGTTGTAGTTGAAGCGGCTGCGCTGGGTGGCATCCGGCAGCGCGAAGCGCGCATCCGGGGCACCAGCCAGGCTGGCCTGGCGCTGGCCGGCGCCGTAGAACAGGTTCGGCCCGCCCTGCAGGCGCACGCTGGCGTTCAGGCCGTTCGCGTGCTGATAGCCCAGCTTCACACCGCCGATGGCGTCCATCGCCGTGGTGGTGGCGCCCGAGACGTTGAGGTTGTAGGCCCCGGCGCCTTGCTCGTTCACCGCGTGGTCGCGGGTCTGGCGCATGTCCAGGCCCATCATCGGCGTG
The DNA here is from genome assembly GCF_056395265.1 of Cupriavidus sp. 10L43_2. NCBI lineage: Bacteria > Pseudomonadati > Pseudomonadota > Betaproteobacteria > Burkholderiales > Burkholderiaceae > Cupriavidus > Cupriavidus sp. 10L43_2. Next base: position 190,951 of record NZ_JBFTJE010000002.1, on the reverse strand, counting down.
ACGGTGAAGCCCTTCGCCACTTCCACCGGCTTGCCCACCACGAAGTTGGCGCGGTACTTGTCCTGGCCGTTCTTCGAGGAAGCGGTCTCGTTGACGCTGCCGTAGTTGAGCGAGCGGCTCGATTCCAGCCGATGTTGCTCGAACTGCAGGTCACCGGAGAGTTCCAGCCCGGCGGCGATCGGGTTGACGTACTGCACGCCGGCGAACTGGCTCACCCCCGAGAGGCCGTTGCTGGCGGCGGCGTTGGAGCCGGCGTCGATGCTGGCCAGGTTGGCCACGCCGTAGCGCACGGCCACCTTGCCCTGGTCGCCCACGCTGAAGCGCGAGGACAGCACGGCCATGTCGTACTCGGAGCCAGCCAGGCGGGCGCCGGGGGTGCCACGGGTGACCATGTTGAAGCCCAGGCCGCTCGGGGTTTCCTTGACGTTGTCGGCCAGCACGTTGAAGCGGTTGCTGAGCACCTTGGCCTGGTTCATGGCCTGGCCGAAGCCCTGGCCGGTGAGCTGGCTCACGCCCTTGGTGACTTCGGCGGCGGTGGCCAGGTTCAGGCTCTGGAACACGGCGTTGTTGGAGTAGGCGCCTTCGAGGGCGGCGGCGGCGTCCTTGAGCTTGGCGTCGGTCACCACGTCCTGGTAGGCGTTCTTGGTCATCGTCACGTCGATGCCCTTGGCGTCCTGGGCCGCGTTGGCGGTCCAGACGGCGCTGTCGGACTGAATGCTCTGGGCGCCGGTGATATCAGTGCCCTGGAACACGTTGTCGAAGGTGACCGCCTTGGCGGCGGTGCCGGCGGCGAAGGCGGTGTCGACCTTGACCTCGGAGACGTCCAGATGGCTGCCGCGCAGGGTGCCGGCCGTACCGTTGGCATTGGTGCCGACCTGGTAGCCGCGCAGCACCATGCGGGGCGCTTCGGCTGCCGGCGTGGGCACGGTGCCCTGCGATGGCGCTGTGGTCTGGGCCACGATGGCCTTGTTGCTGCCCGTGATGGCCGCGGCGCTGCCCGGCGCAAAGATCGCACAGCCGGTGTCGCACTCGAGGTTCACGGTGCCGTTGTTGACGACCTTGCCATTGCCGCCGAAGGCGTACGAATTGTTGGCGTAGACGTTGATGACGCCCGTGGTGTTGTTGTAGATCTGGTTCGCGGTGTTGGTGCCCTTGATGCCGACCAGACCGGTGCCGTTCGTGCCGTCCGCCTTGCCGGCTTCGGTGCCGACGTTGAGGGTGCCGGCATTGATGATGTGGGTGGTGTAACCCGAATTGACGCCCAGGATGCCCACCGCCCCGTTGCCCTGCACATTGATCGTGCCTTCGTTGCCGAAACTGGTGGCGCGGCCCATGCTGATCAGTGCCTTCTCGGTGCCGTTCATCATGCCGTTGATCACGCCCGTCGAACGGTTGACCAGCCAGTTGTTCGGATTGGCGGTCGCGTCGCCATTGGCGGTCTTGAGGGCGCTGTAGCCGTCGGTGGCCGTGATCGTGCCGGCGTTGTTGAACGGCTGGCCCCCAGGCAGGGAGCTGATGTTGACCAGCGTGCCAGTGCCCGGCGCCGTATTGCGCAGGGTGCCGCCCTGTTGATTGAAGACGTTGAGGCGGCCCTGGATGGCATTGCCCGCGTTCACCGTCCAGTTGCCGGTATTGACGATGTTGTTGGTATAGGACGCCGCCGTTGCGCTGCCGTGGAAGTTGCCTTCGTTAAACAAGGTGGCGTTCGAAGCGAGCGTCAGCAGTTCCACATTCATCGTGGCACCGGCCCGGTTGTACCCCGTGCCGCTCCGCACCGCGCCGGCCGCCAGCGTGCCCTTGTTCTCGAAAGAACCCAGCGCCAGCGAGTTCGACGGCGACGAGAAGCTGGCGCCTTGCTGGTTGAGCAGCCAACTGCTGCGCATGTCCAGCGTGGCGGCGTTGGTCACTGCGCCATAGTTGGTGAGATGGTTGGCGGCGACATAACCCAGGGGGTCATCCAGCGTAACCGACTGGCCTGTTCCGGCAATGACGCCGGCAAGTGGCGTGGCCGTGTTCGGCGTCGCCCCCATATGCGAGTCGCTCGGGTCCATGGTCTGGCCGTTGAAGTTCACGCTGCCCCGATTGACGATCAGGCTGGTGCCGTCAACGTCGAAGGCCCGGCCCGCACCGGTCTCGATGTTGATGACGCCCGTGGTGTCGTTGATGGCGGTGCCACCGTTGTAGGCGGCCATGCCGATCAACTGTCCATCGCGCGCCGTTGCGCCCTCGTCCGCGACGAGGTTGATGGCGCCTTGGTTGACAACAGTCGCACCTTTCTGGGCAACCATGCCGATGCCAGCGTTATGCATGGTGATGGTGCCTCCGGGCGCATTGGTGGCCGTGCCCAGACTGACGCGGTCGGTGCCTGCGTACATGCCGGCGCCGTAGTCGTCGGCGCGAGCAAAGGCGATATCCGACTTCGGCTGGAGGTCGATCTTGCCCTCGTTGCGCACGGCGCCCTCGATGGCACCCATGCCGTAGAGCCGGTAGCCATGGCCGGTGATCGTGCCGGTGTTGACGGCGGTGCTGCCCGCATTGCTCGCGATCATCCCCATCATGCCGCTCTGAACGGCATGATAGTTGACCCACTCCCAGTCGCCGTTGCCTTCGAGGACGGCTTCGGCATCATCGCTGTTGAGCGAGATCGTGCCGCTATTTGTTGCGCTGGCGCCTTCATAAGCGAAGAGGGCGACCGTGGAGACGTGGGTACCTGTGCCCGTGATCGGGGCATCCTCGTTCACCTTCGTCAGGTCGATCGTACCTTCGTTGTTGACCCGGCTGCCCGTGCCCCGTGCCTCGATGAAGTGGGTCTGGGTGCCAGCCTGGACATGGGCTGAATCCTTGATGTCCAGGCTGGCGCCGCTGCGGACATCGATCAGGGCCGTGCCGCCGTTGTCATACATCTCGTGGGTGCTGTACCGGCTGGTATCGGCGTTAAGGTCGCCGTTCTCCCAGATGATGCGGGCGCCGTTGCTGGCCGTGATCAGTTTCGGGGAGAACGTGCCGCTGCCCTCGATGCTGGAGTGACCCGAGATGTGCAGTTCGCTGTTGCCGTCGACGGTAACGAGCGGCGCGTAGATGCTGCTGCCTGCGGACTGCGCACTGCCGGCTGCCCCGGTCAAGGCATTTTTTTCGCCCGTCAAGGACACGCCACCATTCAGGAACACCTTGTTGGTGTTTTCTGCGCCGGCCACGTCTCCGGACACGATCACCCCGTTGAGCGACTCCGCCGCGCCACTTCCACCACGGGCAACGAAGGCTTCAATCTCTTCGCCATCGGCCACGACGTGCAATTGCCCGTTCAGAATCACGGTGTTGCTGCTCCCGGTGACGGCCAGGCCCGTGGCGGTTTCCGCAAACCGCTCGGCCGCATCGGGGGCGCTCTGGTCCTTGTCTACGGTGATGCCGCCGTGCAGCGTGATCGTATTACCGGTGCCGGCCACCTTGACGCCGGTGGCGTTACCACCGACTACCGTGACGTTTGTCGTAGCCGCGCCCTGACCGGCGCTGCCGATGACGATATGGCCCTCGTTGCCGTTCAGCTGCGCGCCGGTAGCATCGTTGCCCACCGTCATCTGTCCAATCAGGTTGACCTCGGCACGGTCGCCGTTCACGGAGACGCCCGTGGCGCCGTCCGTGATGGTGTTCTGTCCGGCGTCGGTGACGATGGCGTCGTCGCCATTGACAAGCGTCCCGATCGAACCGGTACCCGCGGTGTAAACGTTGCCGGTATTGGTAATCGTGGCGTTCGAGCCGTCGACGCGAGTCCCGGTGCCGCCTTCGGCGACCGTCACGCTGCCTTCGTTGACCACCGTTGCGCCGTCGCCGGTCACCGATGTCCCGACGGCGCCCTCGCCGGTGGCCGATACCTGGCCGCCGTTGATGATCGTGGCGTTGTCGCTCTTGACTTCCGTGCCGATCTGGCCGGCCAAGACCTGGGTGTCTGTGGCATTGACGATGCGAACGCCGGGAAGCGGGGCAGGGCTGGGTGCGGGCTCGGCGTCGGGGGCGACGACCGGAGCGATCACCGGGGCGAAGTCGGGAGCGATCGCCGGGGCCGGTGCGCTGGCGTGGCTGCCGCCACCGCCATTGAGCAGGGCCGCGAGGCCGCCGAGGCCGGTGACAACGCCAGCGCCGATGACGAGCTTCTGATCGCCAGACGTCGCAGTTTCCTTGCAAGTATCGACAATCGGCAGGCCGGCGGCGTCGAGTTCGGGCTCGCAGGCGGCCGCGTCGGCCGACTGGATGTCTTGGGAAGTCGTGGGCTGGGCGAGCACGGCCGCTTCCGCGTCAATCTCGCCGGCATTGGCCATGCCTTGCATGCCCATCAGGCTTGCCGCCACGGCCAAGGCAGTCAGTGCCTTGCGCACGCTGCTGCGCTTGCCGTGGGACTTGGCGATTTCGGAAACGGCAACCCAGGTGCCAAGGGATTCGTTAAAGACTGCGCGATAGGTGGTGTTCATTTCTGCTCTCCATGAGTGTGCATGGAGGGTAGAAATGAAGCGGTCTGCGCTGAATGGTAGAAACTTTAGAAACCGGGAGACGCCGGGGGGCCCCCCGACCCGGTTTCGATCCGGATCTATCCGATCACCCGAACGGGTTTCCGATCAACGCGCGCGCAGCGCATCCACGATATTCAGGCGCGACGCGCGCAGCGCCGGCAGGAATCCGCCGATGAAGCCCATCGCCATCGAGAACAGCAGCGTCTTGACGACGATGCCCGGCGTGAGCAGGAAACGGAACGACAGGTCGGCGAAGGTCTGGAAGTTCGTCGTCGAAAATGACGCAAACTGCATCAGCGCCGCGCAGGCCAGCCCGGCCACGCCGCCGACAAAGCCCAACAGCACCGCCTCGATAAGAAACGCCGCGAGCACATTGGTGCGCTGGAAGCCCAGCGCGCGCAGCGTGCCGATCTCGCCCACGCGATTGGCCACCGAGGCGTACATCGTGATCATGGCGCCGATCATCGCCGCCACGGAGAAGATCGTGGTCAGCGTCAGCCCAAGGATGTTGATGAAGGTGGAGAGCGCGCGCGACTGGTCGCTGTAGAACTGCTGCTCGCGCTTGGCCTCGTTGGCGAGGCGGGGGTCCACGTCGATGTCGGCCCGGAACTTGTCGAAGCCGTCCGCCTGGCCCAGGCGCACCACCATCGACGAATAGCTGGTGCGCCGGAACGACTGCATGAGCTGGTCTACATCGCCCCAGATCTCGGAGTCGAAGCCGCTGCCGCCGGCGTCGAAATGGCCCACCACGGTCCAGTCGCGCTGGGCAAAGCGCAGGTGGTCGCCAATGCGCACGTTGCCGAAGCCCTTGGCGATGCTGCTGCCGACGATGATTTCCGACGAACCCGGCCGGAACACGCGCCCGGCCGTGATACGTACCTGCGGGCGCAGCGTCACGCCCTGCGGCGATATCCCCCGGATCACCACATTGGCCGGGGAGGCCGCGCCGCTCTTGGTCAGCGAAATCAGCACCACGGCCTCGCGCGAGGCCATCGGCCGACCCTCCTTGTTCATCGCCACGGCCGGGTGCATCTCCATGGCCGCCGCCTGGTCGCGGGTGATCGCGCTCTGGATCTCGGTTTCGGCGCCCTTGCGGATCAGCACCACGTTGTCCGCCTCGCCGGTGGTCACCAGCGTCTGCTTGAGGCCGGCGTCGAGCATCAGCATCGCCGCGAAGACGAAGACCACCAGCGCCAGCCCGCCCGCCGTGAGCGCGGTGGTGAGCCGCCGGGCCCAGACGTTGCGTGCGATGTAGTGGAGTGGGATGACCATGTGGGGGAGGGGGCCGGGCCGGTCAGCCGATGGCCCGCAGGCCCTCGACGATGCGCACGCGCGCCGCCTGCACGGCCGGCACGATGGCCGCCGCCACGCCGCAGACGAGTGCGCAGGCCGCCTGCATCGCGGCGGTTTCGTGCGACACCGTGAACACCGGGAACACATTGCCGACCGTCGACTTGAACAGATTGGCGGCCGGTGGGGTCAGTAATATGCCGATGGCGCCGCCGATCATGCACAGCACCATCGACTCCCCGAACACCAGCATCGCCAGGAAGCCCGGCCCGAAGCCAAGTGCCTTTAGCGTCGCATATTCGGTGGTCCGCTCGCGGGCGCTCATCGCCATGGCATTCGCCATCACGGCCATCACGATCACGATCACCACGTACGACACCACGCGGATGGCCGCGATGATCTGGTTGGACATCGCCACGAAACCGAGCTGGAACGCCTGCTCCGTCTCGGTCATGGTCTCGGCCAGCGAGTTGCGGAAGACGTCGTCCACGCGGCGGGAGACGGCGGCGGCATTGTCCGGGTTGTCGATGCCGAGGATGAACACGCCCACCTGATCCGGCTTGCCGACGGCCTTCTTGCGGATGCTTTCGTTCAGGTACTCGTAGTGGAACAGCATCTGCCGCGTGATGGTGGACTCATCGCGGCCTTCCATGATGCCGCGCACGACGAAGTCCCACGTGCCGGGGTAGATCGTGCCCTTGAGCGGGATGACATCGCCGATCTTGAAGCCGTACTGGTCGGCCAATTGCCGGCCCACCAGCGCGCCCCGGCGGTCGCGCCGGTAGTCCGCGCGCTGTTCGGGCGGCAGGATCAGTTCGGGATACAGATCGATGTAGTTGTCCGAGACGGCGAACTGGGCGAAGAAGTTCTTGGGGTCGCGATAGGTGCCCGCGAACCAGCTTGAGCGGGCGACTTGCGTCACGCCCTCCACGCCACGGATGCGATTTTCGTAGCTCAGCGGCAGCGGAAACACCAGCGAGATCGAGTTGCGCGTGACCAGCCGCGCGTTGGACGCCGCCGCCGCGCCGGCGTACCAGGCATCCACCACGGTCTGGAGCAGCCCGTAGGCCAGCACGGCGATGACCAGCCCGAGCACGGTCAGCGCCGTGCGCAGCTTGTGGCGCATGGCGTTGCGGGCGATCAGCCGGGGCAGGTACATGGCGATGGGGTCCTGATGTCCTGGAATGCTGAAACTAGCGCCGGCCGGCCAGCAGTTCGCCCTTTTCCAGATGGACGAGCGAGCGCGCCGCCTCGGCCGCGTGGGCGTCGTGGGTGACCATGATGATGGTCTTGCCGGCGTCGGCATTGAGCCGTTGCAGCATGGCCAGGATCTCGGTGGCGGAGGTGCGGTCGAGGTCGCCAGTGGGCTCGTCGGCCACGATCAGCGTGGGGTCGGTAATCAGCGCGCGGGCAATCGCCACGCGCTGCTGCTGGCCGCCGGACAGCTCGGACGGGTAGTGGTCCATCCGGTCGGCCAGATTGACCATGCCCAGCACCATCTCCACGCGCTCCCGCCGCTCATGGCGCGACAGGCGCGTCAGCATCAGCGGCAGTTCCACGTTCTCGTACGCGGTGAGCACCGGCATCAGGTTGTAGAACTGGAAGATGAAGCCGACGTGCGCGGCGCGCCAGTCGGCCAGCGAGGATTCCGGCAGCCCGGCAATGTCCACCCCGGCCACGCGCAACTCGCCGCTGTCCGGGCGGTCGATGCCGGCGATCAGGTTCAGCAGCGTGCTCTTGCCCGAGCCGGACGGCCCCATCAGCGCGATGAAATCGCCCTCGGCAATGTCGAGTGTGATGTCGGACAGCACCGGCACCGTCTGCGCACCACGCCGGTACGACTTGGCGAGGTGGCGGATGGCGACGAGCGGCTCAGCGGGGCGGGGGGCGGCGGGATCAGTTGTCACGTCGGTTGTCACGTCGGTCGTCACGTCACTTCTTCGCCACGGTGACCTTGCTGCCATCGGACAGCTTGTCGGCCGGCGCCAGCACCAGCGTGTCGCCGGGCTTCACGCCCTGCACGGCCACCAGCTCGCCCACGCGGGCGCCCTTGGTCACCGGCACCTGCCTGGCCTTGCCATCCACCACCTGGAACACCACCGGCTTGCCGTCGCGCTCGACAATGGCGGCCGGCTGCACGGCGACCAGCGCCTTGCGGTCCTCGGGCGGCACAGGCTTGGAGAGGAAGGCGATCTTGGCGCTCATGTCCGGCAGCACGCGCGGGTCACGGTCGACAAAACGCACCTTGACCAGCACGGTGGCCTTCGAGCGGTCCACGGTCGGCACGATGCGCGACACCCGGCCGGCCATGCGCAGGTCGGGCAGGGCGTCCAGCAGCAGTTCCACGGGCTGGTCGACGATGATCTTGACGATGTTCGACTCGGACACATCGGCCTCGACTTCGAGGGTCTCCATGTCGGCGATGGTCACGACCGCGCCCTTGGTGTCCGAGGCGGCCGAGAACGGCGTGATGTTGTCGCCGACGTTGGCGTGCTTGATCAGCACCACGCCGTCGAACGGCGCGCGGATCACGGTCTGCTCGACGGATACCTCCGCCGAGCGGGCGTTGGCCTGGGCGGAGGTGATGGACGCCTGCGAGTTGTTGATCGACGCCTTCGCCTTGTTGTAGCGGGCCAGGTCGGCGTCGTACTGCTGCACCGAGATGGCCTTGGGCGCCAGCAGCGTCTCGGAGCGGCGCAGGTTCACCTCGGCATCGCGCAGTTCGGCCTGCTGGAGTTGCAGGTTGGCCTGCGCCACCTGCACCTGCGCCCGGGCCTGGGCCAGCGACGCCTCCACGTCCCGGCTTTCGATCCGGGCGATGATTTCGTCCTTCTTGACGCGCGAGCCTTCCAGCACGCCCAGCCATTCGAGCCGGCCCTGCGCCTTGGACGCCAGTGCCGCCTTGCGCTGCGGCACCACGTAGCCGGTGGCGTTCAGCAGGGTGTAGTTCTGGGAGGGGTAGGCGCTGGAGACGGTGACCACCTCCACCGCCTGCGGCCCGGCCAGCCGGGCGCCAATGCCGATCACGGCCAGCACGACCACGGCGATGGCCGCGTAGCGGAGCCAGCGGCGGCGCCCACGCGGCGCGGGCGCCATGGCACTGCGATCGATCTTCAGCCTGCTCAGGTCTTGATCAGCCAATTTTTCAACCGATAGGGTGCGGAAAAGGGCTGACAGTATAGCGCCGTGTGATCCCGACGCCGGCGCCTGCGCGGAATCAAAGCAGCTTGCCCGGATTCATGATGCCGCTGGGGTCGAACACCTGCTTGATGGCGCGCATCAGGCGCAGTTCGAGCGGGTCTTTCAGTGCCAGGAACGCGTCGCGCTTGAGCTGGCCGATGCCGTGCTCGGCGCTGATGCTGCCGTCGTAGCGGGCCACTTCGTCCAGCACGTCCTCGCTGACCGCCTTGCCCTCGTTGAGCGCCCATTTGGCGTCCGCGCCGAGCGGGCGCGACAGGTTGTAGTGCAGGTTGCCGTCGCCAAAATGGCCGAAGATGAACGGGCGGATGCCGGGGTGCCTGGCCAGCAGCCGGGCCTCCATCGACGCCATGAAGGCCGGAATCCGCTCGATCGGCAGGGAAACATCGTGCTTCAGGTGCAGCCCGTCGGCGCGCTGGGCCTCGGAGATCTCCTCGCGCAGCCGCCACAGGCTCTGCAACTGGGCCAGCGAGGCCGAGACCGCCGCGTCGAGGCAGAGACCCTGCTCCAGCGCGTCGCCAATCACCGATTCCAGCAGGGCGTTGAGCACGTCCTCGGGCGCCGTGTCGGCGATTTCCACCAGCACGTAGGCCGGATGGCGCTCCGGGAAGGGCGCCTGCACGCCTTCGACATGGGTCAGCACCAGTTCCAGGCAGTCGCCCGTAAAGAACTCGAAAGCCTGAAGCCGGGCGCCGCAACGGGCGAACAGCAGCGAGAACAGCTTCAGCGCCTGCTCGGACGATTCCACGGCAGCCAGCACCACGGCGCGCGAGTCGGCGCGCGGCAGCAGGCGCAGCGCGGCAGCCGTGATCACGCCCAGCGTGCCTTCGGAGCCGATCAGCAGTTGCTTGAGGTCGTAGCCGGTGTTGTCCTTGCGCAGCGTGCGCAGGCCGTGGAAGACCTCGCCATCGGGCAGCACCGCCTCCACGCCCAGCACCAGCTCGCGCGTCATGCCGTAGCGCACCACGTTCACGCCGCCGGCGTTGGTGGCGAGATTGCCGCCGATCTGGCACGAATCCTCGGCCGCCAGCGAGAGCGGGAACAGCCGGTCGGCCTCCTCGGCGGCGCGGCGCAGATTGCCGAGAATGCAGCCGGCCTCCACGACCATGGTGTTGGCGATGGTGTCGATCGACCGGATCTTGTCCATGCGGTCCAGGCTCAGGATCACGTTGACGGACCGGTTGTCCGGCGCGGCACCGCCGCACAGGCCGGTATTGCCGCCGCGCGGCACCACCGGCACGCCGGCCTGCTGGCACAGCGCCAGCGCCTGGGAGACCTGCTCGGTCGTGCGCGGCCGGATTACGGCCTGGGCCTGGCCCTTGTAGAGGCCGCGCCAGTCGCTAGTCCACGGCGCCACGTCATCGGGCGCGGTGGCCACCACGTCGGGGCCAAGGGTGTCGGTCAGGCGTTGCAGGAAGGCGGCGTCGGACATGGGATACCTATCTATATATAGAGGGGGTTCAGGCGGCGGCCCGCAGCGGCAGGCCAAGCCGCGCGGCGGCATTGCGAAGATGGGCGGCGGCGGCCAGCCGGGCGGCCTCGGGGTCCGCCGCGCGGATCGCCTCGAAAATCGCCACATGCTCGCCATGCACCTGCTCGGGCAGCCCCGGCTGCTGCTGGGAATTGCCGCGCGCGGTGCGCACGGCGTGATGGAGCTGCAGGTTCAGGTACTGGAGCAGGTCCTGGTAGTACTTGTTGTGGGTGGCGGTGGCCACGGCCACGTGGAACTGAGTGTCGGATTCGGCACCCCGGTCGATGTCGTGCAACTGGGCGGCGAGGGTACCGAGCAGGTCGGCCATACGCCGGAGATCGTCGTCGGTCCGGCGACGCGCGGCCATCGCTGCGGCGGCGCTTTCCAGATCGAGACGCAGCTCGTAGATCGCCGCCAGATCGGCGGCGTCGGCGCCAGCCTGGCCGGACAGGCGGAATCCAGCGTCGCTGACGCGGGAACGGACGGTGCTGCCGAGCCCCTGACGGCTTTCGATCATCCCCTGCGAGCGGAGATGCTCGGTCACTTCCCGGATGACGGCGGTGCTGACGCCGTATTGCTCGGCGAGCTGCTTGCCGGTGGGGAGGCGGGCGCCGACCGGGTAGACGCCGTCCGCAATCTCCGCGCGGAGTTGCTGGATGACGCGTTCGGTGAGGGTGATCGGGCGGGTCGTCTGCATGGGGTGAGACGTTACCCTTTTATGGTTATATGAAAACTTGGGGTAAACGCTGATGTGGTGTTGGCTTTTGGAGTCGCAGCGCCCGCAGGGCGATGTGAAACATGCCGTTGCCAACAAAAGCCAACACCATCCATCAACGAACCGCCCCCCTCGCAACCTCCAAATTCCCCCTAACCCTCCGAGCCGTCTCAGAATCCGCCGGCAGCAACCGATACAACCGCTCCCAATACCCAATCGCCTCAGGCAGCGCCCCCCGCTCAGCCGCATCCGTCCCCGCCAGGGCCAGCGCCTTGGGCTCATCCCCATCCAGCGCCAGCGCCGCCCGCACCTGCTCCATCGGCGCCCCCTCCAACTGCCCCCCAGCCGCGCTGGCCAGCGCATCCGCATAATCAGCCCTGAGCGCCGCCGCATCCGGGACGAGCGCCACGGCCTTCCCATAAGCCGCCGCCGCATCATCAAACCGTTCCAGCGCCGTATACGACCGCGCCAGCATGTACCACCCATTGGCATCGCCCGGTTCCTGCCGCAGCCGTAGCGCCAGCCGGGACACCATGGCGTCGATTTGCTGCATGTCGACCGTATGCCCATCGCCAGTCGGCAGCGTGGCCGGCGCACTGGCCCACGCCGCGCGGACCATGCCGGGGTTGCCGAGGTGGAGGTAGAGCAGCATCGCCCCGCCTGGCAGCAGGGCCAGCGAGGCGGCGACCACCCAACGGGACCGTCCCGGCGGCGGACCACTATCGAACGATTCTGGCCGATCAGTACGAGGCCGGAACACCGCCCGATGCCGCCGCCGCGCCCGCACCACAACCACCGCAGTGCCGAGCGCCAGCAGCGCCGGCCCGAACCACAGCAGCCACGTCAATGGCCGCACCGGCGGGTCGTAGAGCACGAAGTCGCCATAGCGCTGCACGAGGAAGTCCTTCACGGCGGTCTCGCTCGCGCCGCTGCGTAGCTGCTCCCGGATCTGGGCGCGCAGGTCCACCGCGAGGTCGGCGTTGGAATCGGCCAGCGTCTGGTTCTGGCAGACCAGGCAGCGCAGCTGTTCCGCCAGCGCATGCACGCGGGCGTCCAGTTTGGCGGCGTCTTCGGCGCCGTGGGCGGCGCACGCCATCCAGAGCAGGCAGGCGAGCGCCAATCTACGCATGGCCGGGCTCCCGTTCCAGCGTGCGCAGCAGCGGCAGGATCTTCTGCTCCAGCACCTGCGGCGTGATCGGCCCCACCTGTCGATAGCGCACCACCCCGGCTCGGTCGATGACATAGGTTTCCGGCACGCCATACACACCCAGGTCGATGCCGGCCTTGCCATCCGCGTCCACCAGCGACGCCACGTACGGATCGCCCATGCGCCGCAGCCAGTCGCGCGCGGCGTTGGGCTGGTCCTTGTAGTTCAGGCCGACCAGCGGCACCTCGGACTTCCCGGCGAAGTCGGTCAGCACGGGATGTTCGACGCGGCACGCGGTGCACCACGACGCCCACACGTTCAGCATCCACACCTTGCCTTTCAGGTCGGATGTGGCACGCACGCCCTCGGAAGCCTTCAGCAGCGGCAACTGCAACGCTGGCGCGGGCTTGCCGACCATGGCCGATGGGAGTTCGCGCGGATCGTGCCGCAGCCCGGCGGCCAGCGCGGCGGCCAGGGCGAGGAAGACGGCCAGCGGCAGCAGAAAGCGCGTCATCGCAGCGGCTCCCGGGTGGTGGCCAGCGGCACGGCGGGGCGCGGGGCCGGGGGCGCGGCCTCCGCTTCCACCTCGGCCGTCCGACGTCGATAGCGCCGGTCGCAAGCCGCCAGCACGCCGCCGAGCGCCATCAGCACGCAGCCGCCCCAGATCCAGCCGACGAACGGCTTCACGTGGAGCCGCACCGCCCACTGGCCGTCGGCCACCTGTTCGCCGATCGCCACATAGAGGTCGCGGGTAAAGCCATTATCGATGGCGGCCTCGGTGGTCGGCATGTCCTGGCTGCGGTACACGCGCCGTTCCGGCGCCAGCGTGGCCACCGTCTGCCCGTCGCGGCTGGCCACCAGCTTGGCGCGGAACGCCGCGTAGTTCGGGCCGCGCACCGGCGCCACGCCCTCGAAGCGGAACGTGTAGCCGCCCACGCTGACCACCTCGCCGGCGCGCATCGGCAACTCGCGCAGGCTTTCCTGGCTTTTCACCAGCGTCACCCCGGCGATAAACACGCCCACGCCGACATGCGCGAGCAGCATCCCGTAATACCCGGCCGGCAACTGCCGCAGGGCGGATCGGCCACGATGGCGCAGCCGGCTGGCGAGGCTGGTCAGCCCGCTGGCCACGCACCAGGTAGCCAGCCACAGCCCGAGCCCGGTCAGCGCGGAGGCCGTGCGCAGCGTCGCCAGCAGCGCCAGGGCCACCAGCAGGCTGCCGATGGCGGCCCAGCGCAGCCGCGCGGCCAGGTCGGGCAGGGCGGCGTGGCGCCAGCGCACCAGCGGGGCCACGCCCATCAGCAGCACGGCCGGCGCCATCAGCGGCACGAAGACCTGTTCGAAATAGGCCGGCCCCACCGAGATCTTGCCGAGGCCGAGCACGTCCAGCAGCAGCGGGTAGAGCGTGCCGAGCAGCACCGTGGCCGCCGCCACGGCCAGCAGCACGTTGTTGGCGAGCAGGAAGGATTCGCGCGAGACCGCCGCGAAGGCCGCGCGCACCGACACCCGCGGCGCGCGCCAGGCATAGAGCGCCAGCGCGCCGCCCGTGATGGCGCTGAGCAGGGCGAGGATGAACACGCCGCGCGTCGGGTCCACGGCGAAGGCGTGTACGGAGGTCAGCACGCCCGATCGGACCAGGAAGGTGCCGAGCAGGCTCAGCGAGAACGTGAAGATGGCGAGCAGCGCGGTCCACGCGCGGAAGGCGCCGCGCTTCTCGGTGACGGCCAGCGAGTGCATCAGCGCCGTGCCGGCCAGCCAGGGCATCAACGAGGCATTCTCCACCGGGTCCCAGAACCACCAGCCGCCCCAGCCCAGTTCGTAGTAGGCCCAGGCGCTGCCGAGCAGGATGCCGATGGTCAGGAAGCTCCACGCCAGCGTGGTCCACGGCCGCGCCCAGCGCGCCCAGGCGGCGTCCAGCCGCCCGCCCAGCAGCGCAGCCACCGCGAAGGCGAAGACCACGGCAAAGCCCACATAGCCCATATAGAGCTGGGGCGGATGGAACACCATGCCGGGGTCCTGCAGCAGCGGGTTCAGGTCGCGCCCCTCCATGGCCGGCGGCAGCAGGCGGATGAACGGGTTGGAGGCGAACAGCAGGAACAGCAGGAAGCCCACGCTGATGGCGCCCAGCACACCGATCACGCGGGCCCGCAGCGCCGGCGGCAGGCCGCGGCTGAAGCGCGCCACGGCGAGCGTCCAGAGCGCCAGCATCAGTGTCCACAGCAGCATGGAGCCCTCGTGCCCGCCCCAGACCGCCGCCGCGCGATAGATCGCCGGCAGCGCGGTGTTCGAGTTCGCCGCCACGTAGCGCACGCTGAAATCGTTGTCGAGGAAGGCCAGCGTCAGCGCGCCGTAGGCTGCCATCACCAGCAGCGCCTGGGCGACGGCGGCGGGGCGGGCCACGGCCATCAGCGTGGCGTCGCCGCCGGGACCCCGCGCGGCGCCGGCAATCGGCAGCACCGCCTGCATCACGGCGACGAACAGCGCGAGGATCAGGGCGAAGTGACCGAGTTCGACGATCATCGTGGCGTGGTCTCCGGGATGCGTGCCTTGGTCTGGGCGGCCTGCTTCAGGGCCTCGGCGGCCTCGGGCGGCATGTAGTTCTCGTCGTGCTTGGCCAGCACTTCGGTGGCCTGGAACACGCCGTCGCGCAACTGGCCACGCGCCACCACGCCTTTGCCTTCTCGAAACAGGTCCGGCAGCAGGCCGCGATAGACCACGGGCACCTGTCGCATGGTGTCCGTGACGATAAAGCGGATGGTCATGCCGTCGCCCTCGCGGCGCAGCGAGCCGGTCTCGACCAGCCCCCCCAGCCGGAACGCCCGGCCGGCCGGGGCTTCCTGCGCGGCCACCTGCGTCGGGCTGAAGAAGAAGACGAGGTTGCCCCGGAACGCGTTGAGCACGAGTGCCGTGGCCACGCCGGCGCAGGCCAGCGCGGCCAGCAGCCAGCCGAGGCGACGGCGCCGGGTGGTCATGCGCGCGGTGCGTCGCCAGCCGCCAGCCGCCGCGCGGCCCGCGCGCGCCGCGCCAGCAGCATCATTTCCAGCCCCAGCGCGGCAAACGCCACCCCGAAGGCGCCGGCCACATAGCCCAGATGGGGCGAAGACAGCAGGAGGTTCAGCATGATCGGCTCCGGTTCTCGTTAGATCAGCCGCGGCTCGGCGCGCTCGCGCAGGATGCAGCGCACGCGCACCAGCGCCACGGCAATCGTGTACATCCAGCAGGCCAGCGTCATCAGCAGCATGCCGGCCAGCATGGTGTGCGCCATGGATGGCGCGGCGGTCAGGCTCACCGACGCGCCCTGATGCAGCGTGTTCCACCACTGCACCGAGAAATAGATGATGGGGATGTTCACCACGCCGACCAGCGCCAGCACCGCGCAGGCACGCTCGGCGCGGCGCGGGTCGTCGATGGCGTTTTCCAGCGCGAGAAAGCCGAGGTAGAGGAACAGCAGGATCAGTTCGGAGGTCAGCCGGGCGTCCCAGACCCACCACGTGCCCCAGGTCGGCTGGCCCCACAGCGCGCCGGTCCAGAGCGCGATAAAGGTGAATAGCGCGCCGGTGGGGGCCAGCGCGGAGGCCATCATCGACGAGAGCCGCGTGCGCAGCACCAGCGCCAGCGCGCAGTAGCTGGCCATCACGAGGTAGATGAACATCGACATCCACGCTGCCGGCACGTGGATGAAGATGATGCGATAGACCTCGCCCTGCTGGGCGTCTGTCGGCGCCACGCCGAAGCCGAGGTAGAGCCCGGCGATCAGAAGCAGCGCTGCCGCCACGGCGAACCACGGCGTCAGCCGCCGGG
The DNA here is from genome assembly GCF_056395265.1 of Cupriavidus sp. 10L43_2. Classification (NCBI taxonomy): domain Bacteria; kingdom Pseudomonadati; phylum Pseudomonadota; class Betaproteobacteria; order Burkholderiales; family Burkholderiaceae; genus Cupriavidus; species Cupriavidus sp. 10L43_2. The sequence continues at coordinate 174,827 of NZ_JBFTJE010000002.1, read as the reverse complement.
CGAGCGGGTCGAAGCGGGCCGGGGAGGCGTAGGTCAGCCAGCGCGACCGGGAGGGCTGGGGCAGTCTGGCGGAGCGGGGCAGGTCGGCCGAGGGTCCCATCGTCTCACTCCATGGCAATGCGCAGGCCGGCAGCGGCGGCCGGCGGACAGAGGCACAGCGCCAGCGCCAGGCAGGCGCCCAGCAGCGACAACTGCGGCATGACGTCGAGCCCGGCATCCGCCGCCGCGCCGGCCCCGGCGCCAAAGACCAGCACCGGCACGCAGAGCGGCAGGACGAGGATGCACAGCAGCACCGCGCCGCCGCGCACGCCCAGCGTCAGCGCCGCGCCCACCGCGCCGATCAGGCTCAACACCGGCGTGCCGATCAGCAGCGACGCCGCCAGCATCCACGTGGCCCCGGCCGGCAGCGAGTACTGCTGCGCCAGCACCGGCGTCAGCACCAGCAGTGGCAGGCCACTGGTCAGCCAGTGCGCACAGATCTTGGCCAGCACCAGCAGCGCCAGCGGCGCCGGGGACAGCAGCATCTGCTCCAGGCTGCCTTCGGCATGATCGGCGGCGAACAGGCGCGACAGCGACAGCATCGACGCCAGCAGCGCCGTCACCCACAGGATGCCGGGCGCCAGCGCGCGCAGTTGCTGCGGATCGGGGCCGATGGCGAGCGGGAACAGGCTGGCGGCGATGACGAAGAACACCAGCGTGGCGACAAGGCCGTCGCGCCGGCGCCAGGCCAGCTTCAGGTCATGGACGAGCGTGGCGCCGAAGGCATGCATCAGGCGGTGCCCTCCAGCGCGAGCCCGCGCAGCCTGCCGCGCGCCGTTGCCAGTGGCAGCGCCAGCGGGCCGTGCAGGGCGATCACGGCCATGCCGCCGGCGGCCAGATGGGCGTCGAGGCGGGTGCGGAAGTGGTCGGCGGCGGGGGCGTCCAGCGCCGCCAGCGGCTCATCCAGCAGCCACAGCGGGCGCGGTGTGAGGGTCAGCCGCGCCAGCGCGATACGCCGCCGCTGGCCCTGGGAGAGCGTACGCAGGCGCGCATCGGCCATCCGCGCGAGCCCGGCGTCCGCCAGCGCCGCCCGCGCTGCCTCCGGCGTGACCCGGTGGCCGGCCAGCCGCGCCGCGTAGACCAGCTGCTCGATGGCGCTCATCTCGGCGTCGAGCCCATTGTGGTGGCCGAGGTAGGCCACCGCTCGCCCATAGTCCGGATCGCCACCGCGCACGGGCCGCCCTTGCCAGGTCACGGCGCCGGCCAGCGGCACCAGCAGCCCGGCCAGCACCCGCAGCAGCGTGGACTTGCCGCTGCCATTGGGCCCGGTCAGGGCGATGGCCTGCCCCGGCGCCAGGTCGATGTCGATGCCATGGAACACGGCGCGGCCGGCGCGGGCAAAGGCGAGCTGGTGGGCCGCGAGCATGGGGCGGGCCTCAGCCGGAACGGGGTCGGGAGCGGGAACGGGCGCGCGCGGCGTGGGTCATTCGCTGCCCTCGGCCTTGGAGACATCCGGCAGCCGGTGCGCAATGCCCTTGTGGCAGTCGATGCAGGTCCGCTCCTTGTTGGCGAGGTAGGTGGAGTGCATGGCCTGGGCGCGCGGGCTCTGCCGCGTGAAGTCCATCGACTGGTAGTCGTGGCAGTTGCGGCATTCGAGCGAGTCGTTGGCCTTGAAGCGCGCCCACTCGTGCTGGGCCAGCTCCAGCCGATGGGCCTGGAACTTCTCGCGGGTGTCGATGGTGCCGAAGATCTTGGCCCAGACCTCCTTCGATGCCTGCATCTTGCGGGCCATCTTGTCGGTCCAGTTGTGCGGCACGTGGCAGTCCGAGCACTTGGCGCGCACGCCGCTGCGGTTGGTGAAGTGGATGGTGCCCTGCAGCTCCTGGTACACGTTGTCGCGCATTTCGTGGCAGCCGGTGCAGAACTTCTCGGTATTGGTGAACTCCAGCGCCGTGTTGAACGCGCCCCAGAACACCACGCCCGCGATGAAGCCGCCCAGCGTGAGGAAGCCGAGGCTGAAATACGCGCTGGGCCGGTTGATGGTGCGCCAGTATCGTTTGAGCAGGTCGAGCATCGCGCTAGTCCGCCAGGTCTTATTTCTTGGCTGCAGTGCCCTTGGGCGCCGCCGGTTTCTTCAGCATGGTCTCCACGTCCGTGAACGTGTTGCCGACCAGCGGCTTGGCGTCGGCCTGCGGCACGTGGCACTGGGTGCAGAAGTAGCGCCGGGGCGAGACATCGGCCAGCACGTTGTTATTCCGGTCCATGTAATGCGTGATGCTGACCGGAATCGCCTGGGTCTCCTCGGTGCGGGTGCGCGCGTGGCAGAACATGCAGCGGTTGTAGTCCTTGTCGAGCTGGTAGCCGTCGATCTTGTGCGGGATGGTCGGCGGCTGCATGGTGTAGTTGCGGGTGCGGCGCACGTCCTTGTTCTCGGTGGGGTAGAGCAGGGGCGGTTTGGACTCGCTGCCGATGGGCGTGGGACCGCGCATGGCGTCGGTCAGCCCCTTTCCCTCGGACTGGGCCTGCGCGCCGGCCAGCACGAACTGGCTGGCGAGGATCCAACCCATCCAGACTGTTGATCGCATGGCGTGGCCCCCCTATACCTTCACGATCTTGACCGCGCACTTCTTGAAGTCGGTCTGGAGCGAGATCGGGCAGGTGGCGTCCAGCGTCACCTTGTTGATCAGTTGGCTGGCGTCGAACCACGGCACGAAGACCAGCCCGCGCGGCGGCTGGTCGCGCCCGCGCGTCTCGATCCGGGAGCGCATGCGCCCGCGCCGGGACACCACCTCCACCTCCACGCCGCGCCGCAGTCCCATCGCCTTGGCATCCTCGGGATGCATGAACACCACGGCGTTGGGGAAGGCGCGGTACAGCTCGGGCACCCGCCGGGTCATCGAGCCGGAATGCCAGTGCTCCAGCACCCGGCCGGTGGCCAGCCAGAACGGGTATTCCTTGTCCGGCGACTCGGCGGCGGGCTCGTAGGGCAGGGCGAAGATGACCGCGCGGCCGTCCGCGTTGCCGTAGAACTGGAAGCCGGTGCCGGCCTTCACGTAGGGGTCGCTGCCCTCGCGGTAGCGCCACAGGGTTTCGCGTCCGTTGACCACGGGCCAGCGCAGGCCGCGCGCCTCGTGGTAGGCGTCGAACGGGGCCAGGTCGTGGCCGTGGCCCCGGCCGAAGCTCGCGTATTCCTCGAACAGCCCCTTCTGGATATAGAACCCGAACGCCTTGGCTTCATCGTTGTGGTAGTCCGGGTTGACTTCCTTGAGCGGGAACTTGTCCACCTGGCCGTTGCGGTAGAGCACATCGAACAGCGTCTTGCCCTTGACCTCCGGCATCTTGGCGATCAGGTCCGCCGGCCAGACTTCCTCGATCTTGAAGCGCTTGGAGAACTCCACCAACTGCCACAGGTCCGAACGGGCCTCGCCGGGGGCATCGACCAGTTGATGCCAGAACTGGGTGCGCCGCTCGGCGTTGCCGTAGGCGCCTTCCTTCTCTACCCACATGGCGGCAGGCAGGATCAGGTCCGCCGCGAGCGCGGTCACGGTGGGGTAGGCGTCCGAGACCACGATGAAGTTTTCCGGGTTCCGGTAGCCCGGCAGCCCTTCCTCCATCAGGTTGGCCGCCGCCTGCATATTGTTGTTCACCTGCACCCAGTACGCGTTGAGCTTGGCGTCCTTGAGCATGCGGTTCTGCAGCACGGCGTGGTAGCCGGGCTTTTCGGGGATGGTGCCGGCCGGGATCTTCCAGATCCGTTCGGCGGTCTCGCGGTGCTTGGGGTTGGCGACCAGCATGTCCGCCGGCAGCCGGTGCGAGAACGTGCCCACCTCGCGCGCGGTGCCGCAGGCCGAGGGCTGGCCGGTCAGCGAGAACGGGCTGTTGCCCGGCGTGGCGATCTTGCCGGTCAGCAGGTGGATGTTGTAGACCATGTTGTTGGCCCAGCTGCCGCGCGTGTGCTGGTTGAAGCCCATGGTCCAGAAAGACACGACCTTGATGTTCGGGTCGGCGTAGAGGGCGGCCAGCTGTTCGAGCTTGTCGCGCGGCACGCCGGAGAGCTTGCTGACGGTGGCCACGTCGTACTTCGCCACGAACTTGGCGAAATCGTCGAACGTGATCGGCGTGGCGGCGTTGGGGTCGGCCGCGTTCTTGGCCTTCTTCTGCAGTGGGTGGTCCGGGCGCAGCCCGTAGCCGATGTCGGTCACGCCCTGCTTGAACACCGTGTGCTTGTTGACGAAGTCCTTGTTGACCTTGTTATTGGTGATGATGTAGTGGGCGATGTAGTTCAGGATCGCCAGGTCGGTCTGCGGCGTGAAGATGATCGGCAGGTCGGCCAGTTCGTAGGAGCGATGGGTGAAGGTAGACAGCACCGCCACGCGGGTCTTGGGCGCGGAGAGGCGGCGGTCCGTCACCCGGGTCCACAGGATCGGGTGCATCTCGGCCATGTTCGAGCCCCACAGCACGAAGGCGTCGGCCACCTCGATATCGTCGTAGCAGCCCATCGGCTCGTCCATGCCGAAGGTGCGCATGAAGCCGGCCACGGCGGAGGCCATGCAGTGACGGGCGTTCGGGTCGATATTGTTCGTGCGGAAACCGGCCTTCATCAGCTTGGAGGCGGCGTAGCCCTCCCAGATCGTCCACTGGCCCGAGCCGAACATGCCGACCGCCGTGGGGCCTTTCTCCTTCAGCACGCGCTTGAACTGGGCGGCCATCACGTCGAACGCCTTGTCCCAGGTCACGGGCTGGAACTCGCCGTTCTTGTCGTACTGTCCGTTTTTCATGCGCAGCAGCGGCTTGGTCAGCCGGTCCTGCCCGTACATGATCTTGGACAGGAAGTAGCCCTTCACGCAGTTCAGGCCCTTGTTGACCTCGCACAGCGGGTCACCCTGGGTGGCCACCACCTTGTTTTCCTTGACCGCCACGGTCACGCCGCAGCCGGTGCCGCAGAAGCGGCAGGGCGCCTTGTCCCATTTCAGGCGGGTCAGGTCGCTGTCCGTGACGAAGTTGGCCGCGTCCGCGCCCAGCGGAATGCCGCCCACCGAGGCGGTGGCGGCCACGGCCGTCTGCTTAATAAAGTCCCGGCGAGTGACTTTCATCGACAATCTCCGTGTCCATGTCGCACGCATCCTCGTTGTGCTGGTAGACCAGGGTGGCCGCCAGCACGCCGTCCAGCTGATGGAGGAACGTCAGATGCGCCGCGATGGCGCGTGAGGTGGGGGCTTCCAGCGTGACGACGAGCTTGCCGGCGTCGCTGGCGGCGTGGATCTCGGCACCGGCCAAACCGGCGATGGCGCCGCGCACGGCATCGAGGCTCGCCGGCTGGGTGTGCACGAGCACGCCGGCGATGTGCCACTGCTGCGCATCGGCGTCATCGGGGCTCTCTGCGCGGGTGTCTCCCGGCTGCGCCGTGGGGAGTGGCGGCTCGGGGGTGGAATGCGTGGTACCTGGCATGACTGTCCTTGCGGCAGCAGGCCGCGTCGTTCAGTGCTACAGGAACTGCAGGCGTCACCCCACCGGGCGACGTCGGTCCATGCCAATCAATGCGTGGGCGGGCCGCTGACGAGCTGGGTCATCCAGACGATGAATCCGTACCCGGCCACGACGATGACGGTCAGCACCGGCACCATCACGGCGGTCAGGAACAGGAAGCTCCGGAGTTCTTCTTTCTTGCGCTGCGGATCGTCGGCGACAGCCATCGCAAAGTCCGGCATGGATTTCGTGGGGACGGGATCATTTAAGGAAGCGCATCCGGTGGTGTCAAGCGCGCATTGGGCCAATATGGCACGGCGTGATGTGTGTGGGTCGTGCGGAGGGCGTGTATCGGGCGATCTCTGATAAGTCAGAGACCGCCCCGGGGCGAGGCTCAGGGCTGGGCGCCGAACTCCGTCTGCGCGCGCGTCCAGGCGCGGGCCTGCTCGCTGATGGAGACGCCCAGGCCGGGGCGCGTGGGCACGATGATGCGGCCGTCGCGGATCTCCAGCCGCTCGTTGAACAGCGGTTCGAGCCAGTCGAAATGCTCGACCCACGGCTCGCGCGGATACGCTGCCGCCAGATGCACATGCAGTTCCATGGCGAAGTGCGGCGCAATCATCAGCCCGGCGTGGTCGGCCAGCGCCATCACCTTCAGGAACGGCGTGATGCCGCCCACGCGCGGCGCGTCGGGCATCAGGTAGTCGGCGGCGCGGTGGCGGATCAGGTCCCAGTGTTCGGCGGCGCTGGTCAGCATCTCGCCGGTGGCGATGGGGGTGTCGAACTGCGTGGCCAGCGCGGCGTGGCCTTCGTGATCGTAGGCGTCCAGCGGTTCCTCGATCCAGACCAGGTTGAACGACTCGAAGGTGCGGCACATGCGCTGCGCGGTGGGGCGGTCCCACTGCTGGTTGGCATCGACCATCAGCGGCACGGCATCGCCCAGGTGCTCGCGCACGGCGGCCACGCGGCGCAGGTCTTCGGCGCGGTCTGGCTGGCCCACCTTGAGCTTGATGCCGCCAATGCCGCGCTCGACGGACGCCGCCGCGTTCACCTTGAGCTGGTCCAGCGGGGTGTGCAGGAAGCCGCCCGAGGTGTTGTAGCAGCGCACGGCGTCCCGGTGGGCGCCCAGCAGCTTGGCCAGCGAGAGGCCGGCGCGCTTCGCCTTCAGGTCCCAGAGCGCCACGTCGATCGCGCCGATGGCCTGCGTGGACAGGCCGCTGCGTCCCACCGAGGCGCCGGCCCAGCACAGCTTGTCCCAGATCCTGGCGATGTCGCTGGCGTCCTCGCCCAGCAGGGCCGGGGCGATCTCGCAGGCGTGGGCGTACTGGCCGGGGCCGCCGGCCCGCTTGGAATAGCTGAAGCCGAGCCCGGCGTGGCCATCGGCGGTCTGGATTTCGGCGAACAGGATGGCCACCTCGGTCATCGGCTTCTGTCGGCCGGTCAGCACCTTGGCGTCGCTGATCGGGGTGGCGAGCGGCAGGTAGCAGGTGGAGAGGCGGATCCAGGTGATCGAATCGGGAGACATGCGGGTTCCTTTTCAGGGTATGACAACGTTGTCATTCAAGGGCGGAATGCCCGGCTGGGATGCGTCGTATTGGCCACGTGGTCGTTGTTTATGGCCGGGATGCGCGCCAGTTCAGGCAATCGTCGGTAGAATGCTAACGTTGTCATACGACTGGGTCAACCCGTCGGCCGACATCGTATCTCCATCCAATCCGCTTAAACCCGCCAGAACCCGCATGCCCCAAGCTCCAGCGTCGAAGTCCGTCACGCTCCATGATGTCGCCCGGCAGGCCGGCGTCTCGCTGATTACCGCCTCGCGGGCGTTGAGCAATCCGGGCATGGTGTCCGAGGCCACCATCGCGCGCGTGCGCGAGGCCGTGGCGGTGACCGGCTACATCCCGAACCTGCTGGCCGGCGGGCTGAAGTCCCGCAAGAGCCTGATGGTGGCCGCGCTGGTGCCGAACATCGCTGTGCAGCAGTTCCTGCCGACCGTGAAGGCGCTGACCGATGCGCTGGACGCCGCCGGCTACCAGTTGATCCTCGGCCAGACCGGCTACGATCACGCCCGGGAGGAGGCGCTGCTCGCCACGATGATCAGCCGTCGCACGGACGGCATCGTGGTGACCGGCCTGATCCATTCGCAGACCGCGCGCGACCAGTTGCGCCGCGCCGGCATTCCGGTGGTGGAGACATGGGATTTGAGCGATCGGCCCGTGGACATGGCGGTGGGCTTCTCGCACCTCAAGGTGGGCAGCGCCATCGCCGGCTACTTCCTCGGGCAGGGGCGGCGCCGGCTGGCCATCGCCACCGGCGACGACCAGCGGGCCGCCGTGCGACGCGAGGGCTTCCTGTCCACGGTGGGCCACGATGTGCCGACCGTGGTGGTGCCCGCCCCGAGCAGCCTTGAATACGGCCGCAAGGCGCTGGCCGACCTGCTGGCGCAGGCCCCGGACATCGAGGCAATCTATTGCAGTTCCGACCAGCTCGCGCAAGGCGTGATGATCGAAGCACACGCGCGCGGGCTGCGCATGCCGCAGGATCTGGCGATCTGCGGCTTCGGCGACGCCGACTTCGCCGCGCATATGAACCCGCCGCTGACCACCGTCCACGTGGATGGCGCGCAGATCGGCGAACTGGCCGCGCGGCAGTTGCTGGCGCGTTTTCGGGGCGAGCCGGTGCCCGAGTCGGTGATCGACGTGGGCTTCCGCATCATCGAGCGGGGCACCACGTAAGGCTCGGTGCTAGTGCGCCGCTTCTGGCGGCGTGGCCCCGGCGCCGGCTTTGTCATGCGTGCCGAAGCGCTCCACCATCGTCACGCTGGCCCGATTCAGGCCGGTGACCTCCACCGCCACGCCGTTGCGGCGGAACTTGTGGACGATGCGGTCGAGCGCCTCGATGGCGGTGATATCCCAGAAATGCGCGTGGGACAGGTCCAGCCGCACCTGGCTGACCGGCTCGCGGAAGTCGAACGCCGCTACCAGCTGCTCCGACGAGGCGAAGAACACCTGCCCGCGCACGGCGTAGCGGCGCGTCTGGCCATCGGCGTCCAGCGTGGCGTCCACGTGCAGCACACGCTGCACCTTGGCGGCGAAGAAGACCGCGCTCAGCAGCACGCCCACCAGCACCCCCAGCGCCAGGTTGTGCGTGGCCACCACCACGATCACCGTCGCCACCATCACCACCGACGAACTCTTCGGATGGGTGGCGAGGTTACGCAGCGAGCGCCAGCTAAAGGTGCTGATCGACACCATGATCATCACCGCCACCAGCGCCGCCATCGGAATCTGCTTGACCCACGGCCCCAGGAAGACCACCAGCACCAGCAGCAGCGTGCCGGCCACGAAGCTGGACAGCCGGCCCCGGCCGCCTGACTTCACGTTGATGATGGACTGGCCGATCATGGCGCAACCGGGCATGCCGCCCAGCACGCCGGCGACGATATTGGCGATGCCCTGGCCCCGGCATTCCTTGTTCTTGTCGCTGGCCGTGTCGGTGAAATCATCGACGATGGCGGCCGTCATCAGCGACTCCAGCAGCCCGACCACGGCAATCGCCACCGAGTACGGGAAGATGATGCGCAGCGTCTCCAGCGTGAACGGCACGGCTGGCAGGGCGAAGCTGGGCAGGTGGTCCGGGAAGGCGCCCATGTCGCCCACCGTGCGCACATCGAGCCCAAGCAGGGCAGCGATGATCGAAATCACCACGATGCAGACCAGCGGCGACGGCACCGCGCGGGTCAGGCGCGGGAACAGGTAGATGATGGCCAGCCCGCCTGCCGTCAGCGCGTAGACCGCCAGCGGCGCGCCGATCAGCTCCGGCAACTGCGCCAGGAAGATCAGGATGGCCAGCGCATTGACGAAGCCGGTGACCACGGAGCGCGACACGAAGCGCATCAGCCCGCCCAGCCGCAGCAGGCCCGCGCCGATCTGGAACAGGCCGGCCAGCAGCGCGGCGGCAAACACGTACTGCACGCCATGGTCCTTGACCAGCGAGGTGATCAGCAGCGCCACCGCGCCCGTGGCGGCGGAAATCATGCCGGGCCGGCCGCCCACGATGGCGGTGACCACGGCAATCGCGAAGGCCGCGTACAGGCCGACCTGCGGATCGACACCGGCAATCAACGAGAACGCGAGCGCTTCCGGAATCAGGGCCAGGGCGACCACGGTGCCCGCGAGCAGATCGCCACGGATATTCGACAGCCATTCCTGGCGGAGGGTATGTAAAGACATTGGGGGCTTGAAGCGGAGGATGGGGCGGATTGATGCTGCGCGTCATTGTAAGGGCATTCGGCTAATCGTTGACGGCTCAAGCGCCTCGCCATTGCAACCGAGTTGCGTTAATATCGGCGGCTCCTTTGCTGGTTCGACTCACCTCAATGGCACGCCCAGACCCCGCACCGCCCGTTGCTGCGCTCCGCGATATCGCCTTCGCCTGGCCGGGCCAGGACGGGCCGAGCCTGCGGGTGGATCATTTCGTCGTGAGCGCCGGCGAGCACGTCTTCATCTCCGGCGCCAGCGGCAGCGGCAAGAGTACGCTGCTGGGCCTGCTGGCGGGCGTGCTGACTCCGGGACAGGGCCGGGTCGAAGTGAACGGCACCGACCTGACCGCGCTGTCCGGCGCCCGGCGCGACCGCTTACGCGCCGACCACATCGGCATCATCTTCCAGCAGTTGAACCTGCTGGCTTACCTGTCCGTGCTCGACAACGTGCTGCTGGGGTGCAAGTTCTCGGCCCATCGGCGCCAGCGCAGCGTGGCGCAGGGCGGCAGCCCGGCCGAGGCGGCGGGCATGCTGCTGGCGCGGCTGGATCTGCCGGAGTCGCTGTGGCACCGCCCCGCGGCGCGGCTGTCGGTCGGCCAGCAGCAGCGCGTGGCTGCCGCGCGGGCGCTGCTCGGTCGGCCGGAGCTGGTGCTGGCCGATGAGCCGACCTCCGCGCTGGACGCGGATCGCCAGTCGGCCTTCATGGACCTGCTGCAGCGCGAATGCCGCGCGGTGGGCGCGAGCCTGGTGTTCGTCAGCCATGACACGCGCCTGATGCCGCGCTTCGACCGCCATCTCGCCATGCCGCACGGCTTTGTCGCGGCGCCGGCATGATGACGCTCACCGGCATGGCGGCCCGCAGCGCCTGGAACCGCCGCTACAACCTGCTGCTGATGATCGTGGCGATTGCGCTGTCGACGGCACTGCTGCTGGGCGTGGAGCGGCTGCGCCATCAGGTGCGCACCGGCTTCGCGCAGGCGATCTCGGGCACCGACCTGATCGTCGGGGCGCGCACCAGCCCGGTCCAGCTCACGCTCTCTACCGTGTTCCATCTGGGCGGCGTGACCCACGGCATGTCGTGGGCCAGCGCCCAGCGCATTGCCGACCATCCGCTCGTGGCGTGGACCATCCCGGTCTCGCTCGGCGATTCCCATCGCGGGTTTCCGGTGCTGGCGACCTCGGAAGACTACTTCCGGCACTTCCGTTACGGCGACCGCCGCGCACTGGCGCTGGCTGACGGGCGGCCGTTCGGGGCCGTGTTCGAGACCGTGCTGGGCGCGGAGGTGGCGCGGCGGCTGGGCTACCGGGTGGGGGACCGCATCGTGCTGAGCCACGGCGAGCCCGCGCATGGCGACGACGACCATCATGCGGACCATGCCGACAAGCCCTTCGTGGTCACCGGCATTCTGGCCCCGACGGGCACGCCGGTCGATCGCACGGTCCATATCCGGCTCGATGGCATGGAAGCCATCCACCTCGACTGGCAGGCCGGCGCGCCGGTGCCGGGCATGTCGATTCCGCCGGCGCTGGTCGGCAAGTTCCAGTTGACGCCGGCGCACATCACCGGCGTGCTGGTGGGCCTGAAGCTGCGCTCGCGCGTGTTCGCGCTGCAACGCGAGATCGACGAAGATCCGCACGAGGCCCTGATGGCGGTGCTGCCCGGCGTGGCGCTCGACGCGCTGTGGCAGATCGTCGGCGTGGGTGAGAAAACCCTGCTGGGGATGTCCGCGCTGATCGGCGTGGTCGGGCTGGCGGGGCTGGTCTCGTCGATCCTGGCCGCGCTCGGCGAGCGGCGGCGTGAACTGGCCATCCTGCGGGCGGTCGGCGCCCGTCCCATCGACCTGTTGATCCTGCTGGCGAGCGAAGGCTTTGTGCTGATGCTCGTCGGCACGCTGGCCGGCTACCTGCTGCTGACCGGGCTGTCACTGGCCGGCGCGCCGTGGCTGGAGGCCCGCCTTGGCGTGGCGCTGCCGGTGGCCTGGCCCCGGGCGAGCGAGCTGCCGCTGCTGGGGGCGATCATTGCCGCCGGCGCCATCGCCTCGCTGTTGCCGGGGTGGCGCGCCTATCGCCTCAGCCTGAGCGACGGGCTGACGCCGCATACCTGAGATCCATGAAGCTATTCACCAAGCCGCGCCTGTCGGCGCCCGTCCTGGCCACCGTCGCTGTCATCGGCCTGATCTGCATCGCAGGAATGGTGCGCTGGCTGTGGTGGCCGTCCGCCGATCGGCCGAAGTCCGACCAGCCCTACACGGTGGGCCAGACGCTGCCCCCATCGCCCGCCCCGGCATCCGGCACCAACTACCGCGAAATCGACTGGCAGGCCCTGCTGCCCAAGGGCTGGGACCCGATGGCGCCGTTCAAGGGGCTGCCGCTGCAGGAGATGGAAGACGGCGACCCGCGCGCGCAGGCCGCGCTGGAGAAAGCGCGGGCGTTCTGGCGCGACGCGCCCATCGAGACCGCGCTCGACGGCGAGGCGGTGCGGCTGCCCGGCTTCGTGGTGTCGCTGGACGGGGAGGGCGAGGCGATCCGGGAATTCCTGCTGGTGCCGTACTTCGGCGCCTGCATCCATGTGCCGCCCCCGCCGTCGAACCAGGTCGTGCACGTGCGCGCGGCCCAGCCGCTGGCGGGCCTGCGCACGATGGACACGGTCTGGATCAGCGGCGTGATGCGCGTGGAGCGCGCCGAAACCATGATGGGCGACGCCGGTTACGCGATGCAGGATGCGCGGCTGGAGCCGTATCAGCCCCCGCAGCCTGCACGCTAGGCCGCGCCCCGGTCACAGCCCGTCCGGCGGCAACAGGTGGACGTTGTACGGGCGGGCTTGGTGATCAGCCCAATCAGCGGGGATGCGGCAGAATGCGCTTTCCGCACCCCCGCGCTCCCAAATCGTGATGATCCGATGCTCAGACTCGAGGACCTGACCCTGTTTGTCCGCAGTGCCGCGCTCGGCAGCTTTTCCAGCGCCGCGCGCGAAGCCGATCTGCCGCCTGGGCAGGTCAGCGCAGCCATCCAGCGGCTGGAACGGGAGCTGGACCTGCGCCTGTTCGTGCGCTCCACGCGCAGCCTGCGGCTGACGGCCGAGGGTGAGCGATACCTGCCTTATGCCACCGATGTGCTCGCGCTGCTGCACGAAGGTCACGAGCGTTCCCGGAGCGAGGAGGGGGATCTGAGCGGGGTCCTGCAGGTGTCGGCGCCGTCCGATGTCGGCCGCAACGTGCTGCTGCCGTGGATCACGGCGTTCTGCGCGAGCCATCCGCGCCTGTCACTGCGGCTGCTGCTCTCGGACCGCGTCAGCGATGTGTTCCGGGAGCCGGTCGACGTGGCCATCCGCTACGGACTGGCCGAGGACGCCAGCTATGTGGCCCTGCCGCTGGCCCCCGAGAACCGCCGCGTGCTGGTGGCATCGCCCGACTATCTGGCCGCGCACGGGCGGCCGGCAAGCCTAGACGACCTGTCGCGCCACCGCTGCGTGCTGTACCTGCTGGGCGGGCGCCTCTATGACAAATGGGTGTTTCCGGTGGAGGGCAAGCGCCGGCTGGTGGCGGTGAACGGGGCGATGATCTGCGACGATGCCGACGTGGCGCGCCGCTGGGCGGTGGCGGGGCAGGGCATCGCCTACAAGTCGTGGCTCGATGTCTGCGCGGATGTGGAAGCGGGCACGTTGGAGGTGGTGCTGCCGCACCAGCCGGGCGAGAGCGCGCCGCTCAGCCTGATCTGCCCGCATCGCAAGCAGTTCTCGCCGGCGGTGCGCCAGTTGCAGGCGCTGTTGCGCGAGCGGCTCGCCCCGCTGGAGGCCCGGTTGCGCGGCATCGCCACGCCCTAGGCCCCTTTTTTCGTATTGGTCGTACGGGTCTTACTTCGATGCGACCTTGCTGATGCGGTCTTCGATATGCTTGGCGCGCGCTTCCGAGCCCGGATGCGAGCCGAACATGCTCGACTTGCCGCCATCGAGCTTGGCCAGCTTCTCGAACGCGGTGACCAGCGCCTTGGTATTGGCCTTGTTCTTGGTCAACAGGTCGAAGGCGAAGTCGTCGGCGGCGGTCTCCTGCGCCTGCGAGAACTGCGCGTTGACCAGCTTTTCGCCGAGTTCACCCAGTTGGGAGGAAGACAGCGCGGCCATGGCGCCGTTGGTGGCGCCGACCGCACTGCGCGCGGCGGTGGCGGCGTAGGCCACCTGCATGGCCTTCTTGCTGTGGCCCAGCGCCACGTGGCCGAGTTCGTGGCCCAGCACGCCACGGACCTCGTCGTCGCTCATCATGTCCATCAGGCCGCTGTAGACCCGCACGCAGCCGTTGGCCATGGCCCAGGCGTTGACGTCCTTGGTCAGGTACACCCGCACGTTGAGATTGGGCACATCGCTGTTCTTCAGCCCGGCCATGACCTTGGTGAGGCGTTTTGCGTAGTTGGTGCGGGGGCCGGCGGTCTTGTTGGTCTGGTCGGACTCGGCGCAGGCCTGGTCCGACAGCGATTTCACCTCCGCGTCGGTCAGGGTGGCGGCCTGCGCCAGCGAGGTGCCGGCGGTGACCAGGCTGTTGACATCGGTGCCGGCGCAACCGGCGAGCAGGGCAGTGGTGAGCAGCGGAAGTACGAGGAAGCCTTTCATAGCGGTTCGCGAGGTAGTGGCGGGAGTTTCCCGGGAATGGGAGGCTATGCCACTTCATCGCGGGCGAACCCGCATCCAGATCAAGGTCCGCCGTGTTTCCGCGCGCTGGCTATGGAAATCGGATTTCTGCCAATCGCATCAATCCTGAGGTAATCGTGAATCAATCCTGACGCGACTCAAGCCGTGGCCTCATGCGCGCCGCGCGGCACGAAGCGCCCCAGCACATGGCTGGTCATGCCCTTGGCCAGTTCCTCCTCGCCATAGAACACCGTGCCGAGCCCTTCCTTGCGCAGCAGCGCGGACTCGTCCTCGCTATGCGTGCGCAGCACGATCTCCACGTTGGGGTTCAGCGTCTTGGCGGTTTCCACCATCTGGCGCACGTAGAGCGGCTCCGGCACGGCAATCACCAGCATCGCCGCGTGGGCGATATGGGCCTGGATCAGCACCGCCGGGTCGGCCGCATTGCCCGAGACCGCCGCGAAGCCCGCGCGGCGCAGGGACTCCACACGCTCGCGGTTCTCGTCCGCAATCACGAAGGGAATGCCGCGCTCCTGCATCGCCTGGGCAATCCGCTTGCCCACGCGGCCGTAGCCGACCAGCACCACCTGGCCTTCCAGAAACTTGCGCTCGGTGGTCATCGGCAGCTCGGCGTAGGGGTCGCCGCGCTGCTCCAGCCGCCGCGCCAGCGCCGATCGCTTGAGAATCCACTTTCGCAGCGGCTCCACGCCGGCAAACAGCAGGGGATTGATCGCGATGGAAATCAGCGCGCCGGCCAGCACCAGGCTCATGCCTTCCTCCGGCAGCAGCCCCAGCGTGACCCCCAGCCCGGCCAGGATGAACGAGAATTCGCCGATCTGCGCCAGGCTGGCGGACACCGTCAGCGCCGTATTGAGCGGATAGCGGAAGGCCAGCACCAGCGCGAAGGCCGCCAGCGACTTGCCGAACACGATGATGGCGACCACGGCCAGCACGTGCAGCGGCTGCTCGATCAGGATGGCCGGCTTGAACAGCATGCCCACCGAGACGAAGAACAGGACCGAGAACGCGTCGCGCAGCGGCAGCGATTCCTCGGCGGCGCGATGACTGAACTCCGACTCGCGCATCACCATGCCGGCGAAGAAGGCGCCCAGCGCGAACGACACGTTAAACAGTTCGGCCGCCCCATAGGCAATGCCAATCGCCACGGCCACCACGGCCAGCGTGAACAGCTCGCGCGAGCCGGTCTTGGCCACCTGCCACAGCAGCCACGGCAGGATGCGCCGCCCGGCCACCAGCATCAGCGCGATAAACGCCACCACCTGGAGCAGCGTCTGGAGGATGGTGAAGCCGAGCGCCTGCGCGCCCTGGTCTGGCGCGGCGTTTGTGCCGCCGAGCAGCCCGGCCAGCGGCGGCAGCAGCACCAGCACCAGCACCGTGGCGAGGTCTTCCACCACCAGCCAGCCCACGGCGATGCGCCCGTTCATGGTTTCCAGCACGTTGCGGGTTTCCAGCGCCTTGAGCAGCACCACCGTGCTCGCGCACGACAGGGAGAGGCCGAAGACCAGCCCGGTGCCCAGGCTCCAGTCCCAGATCCACGCCACCAGCATGCCCAGCGCGGTGGCAATCGCCATCTGCACCACTGCCCCGGGAATGGCGATACGTTTTACCGCGAGCAGGTCGCGCAGCGAGAAATGCAGGCCGACGCCGAACATCAGCAGCATCACGCCGATTTCGGATAATTGCGAGGCCAGATGAACATCGGCGACGAAGCCCGGCGTGCCGGGGCCGATGATGATGCCGGTGACGAGGTAGCCGACCAGGGCGGGAATCTTGACGCGTTCGGCCAGGAAGCCAAGCACGAGGGCGATGCCGAAGCCGGCGGCGATGGTGGTGATGAGGGTGAAGTCGTGGTCCATGCGTCGTCTGCGGGGTGCTGCGCAAGCGGCCAGTGAAATGCTGGGGCGAGGGGCAATTGTAACGGCAGGTGCCCGGCCTCGACGGCGGGGCCCATGAAAAAACGGGCAGATTCCGGCCAGCGCCCGCCAGCGGGGGCTTGGCAAGGTGCGCCACTTCGACAACCATACACGCACCAAAAGGCGGATAAATACGAGAGGAGAGGCGGGAATGACCCAAACGAAGACCAAAGCCCCGGCCAAGACCGCAACCAAGGCCACCGCGCCAGCGGACGAGTCCCCGGCAGCCCTGATCGACGCCCGGATCGCGGCACTGGGCGACTGGCGCGGCGAAACCCTCGCCCGCCTGCGCGCGCTGGTGAAGGAAGCCGACCCCGAGGTGGTGGAGGAATGGAAGTGGCGCGTGCCGGTGTGGTCCCACGACGGCATCCTGTGCACCGGCGAGACCTACAAGAGCGCGGTGAAGATGACCTTCGCCAAGGGGGCCTCGCTGGACGACCCGTCCGGCCTGTTCAATTCCAGCCTCGACGGCAACACCCGGCGCGCCATCGACTTCCGCGAGGGCGAGAAGATCGATGCCAAGGCGCTGAAGGCCCTGATCCGTGCCGCCGTTGCGCTGAACCAGGGCAAGGCCTAGTTCCGGAATTCCCGGTTCAGGCTTCGCCGCCGCGCTCGAGCATCTTATATAGATGGGAGCGGGAAATGCCCAGCTCCAGCGCGGCCTGCTTCTTGTTGCCGCCATGGCGGGCGATGGCCTGCAGCACGGCGTCATAAGCGAGGTCGCGCAGCCGGGCCGCCGCCGGGGCCGGGGCATCCTCGGGCGCGAAGACCTGCCCGAGCGGGTGCGTTGCCGGCGCCACCATCGTCGCGATATGGTTTTCCTCGCCCCGGGCGAAGTCCTGCACCCGGAGCCGGCTGCCGTCGCAGAACACCAGCGCTTCCTCGATCTTCTGCCGTAGCTGGCGCACATTGCCGGGCCAGCGCCGCGAGGCCAGGTGCCGCGCCACATCGGGCATGACCTGCGGCACCGGCACGCCGTTGCGCTGGCAGAACGCCTGCACGAAGTGATGGAGCAGGGCGGGTATGTCCTCCAGCCGCTGGCCCAGCGCCGGCACGCGCAGCACCACGCCGCTGAGGCGGTAGTAGAGGTCGAGCCGGAAGCGGCCACCGTCGATCAGCGCCTGAATGTCGCGGTTGGTGGCGGTCACGAGCCGGAAATCCACCCGCCGCGCCTGCCGGCTGCCGAGCCGCTCGACCATGCGGTCTTCCAGCACGCGCAGCAGCTTGACCTGCATCTCCATCGGAATATCGGCGACTTCGTCCAGGAACAGCGTGCCGCCGGCTGCCTGTTCGAGCTTGCCGGGCTGGCCATGCCGATGGCTGCCCGTGAAGGCGCCTGCCGCATGGCCGAACAGTTCGGCCTCGATCAGCGTGGCCGGGAACGCGGCCAGGTTCAGGCTGACCAGCGGCGCGGCCTGCGTCCCCTCGTCATCGCCCTGCACGCCATGTGACCCCCGGCCGGCGCTGTGGATGGCCCGCGCGACGAGTTCCTTGCCCGTGCCGGACTCGCCCAGCACCAGCACGGGCACGTCGAGCCGCGCCACGGTCTCGATCTCCCGGCGCAGCCGCTGCATCGGCGCGCTCTCGCCAATCAGCAGGCCCACTCCCGAGTCGCGCTGGCGCAGCCCGTGCAGTTCGCGCCGGTAGTGCGCCAGCTGCGACCGCAGTTCCTCCACCTCCTTGTGCATCCGGCCGATGGCCTCCGGCTCCTTGAATAGGACCTGTCCGATCGCGCCGACCGTCTTGCCATCGGCAACGATGGGCACCCGGTTCACCACGCGCGTCACGCCATTCATCCGCTGAAGCTGGCCGATCTCGGCCTTGCCGGTCGCCGCCACGTGGCCCAGCCGGGAATTCGGGATGACCTGCTCGGCGGGGCGCCCCGTGCCTTCCCCAGTGCGCAGGCCGAAGAACGCCTCATGGACGGGACTGATGAAGCGGATACACCCCGTGTGGTCCACCACCGTGATCGCCTGATAGGGATTGGTCAGGAAGTGTTCGAGGATGGCGTCCGCAAACGGCACTGCGCCGAGGAAGTCGAACAGCGCCGCCCCGGCCGCCGCGCGGCGCAGCAGGATGGTCTGTTGGCTGGCATCGAGCAAGGCCAGCCCGATATGGCGCTCGCCATCGACCTCGATATCGAAAATGCGGCCGGCATGGTGGTTCTCGGCGGGGGGCAGTGCGGCCACGCCGGCCTGCGCGGCCCGGGCGATGGCCGGATTGCGTGCTGTGCCCGAGGCGGCGAGGGTCTCCCCGCCGGCCCCGAGCACCAGCGCGCCCAGGCTTTGTGTCTTCACTGACGCCATTGATTGTGTCTCCATGCGGGACATCTGAGTGTCCTCGTGCCGGACACTCTACCGGCCAGTCGAAAAAATCGCAATGAAATCAATGTGCTTCATGGCTGGCACGGGTAGTGCGTTAGCTCTCGGATAACACCCATACCCATAAGCCCGAAGACACAGAGGAGACACATGTCCTGGCAGCCGGAAATCGACGAACTGGCCTATCGAAAGCGACTGGCCGCCGAGCTTGGCGGACCCGACAAGGTCAAGCGCCACAAGGACGCCGGCAAGCTCACCGTGCGCGAGCGCATCGAGGCCATCGCGGACCCCGGCAGCTTCCGCGAGGTGGGCGCGCTCACCGGTAGCGGCCAGTACGACAGCAATGGCCGGCTGGTGGGCCTGACCCCGGCCAATCTGGTGATGGGTCGCGCACATCTGGGTGGCCGTCCCGCCGTGCTGGTCGGGGATGACTTCACGGTGCGCGGCGGCGCCAACGACGGCGCGGTGGGCGACAAGCTGATCCACGCCGAGAAGATGGCCCACGACCTGCGCCTGCCGATGGTGCGGCTGGTCGATGGCACGGGCGGCGGCGGCTCGGTGCGCAATATCGAGAACCGTGGCTACACCAATATCCCCACCATGAAGGTGTGGCAGCACGTGGTGGAGAACATGTCGGTGGTGCCGGTGGTGTCGCTGGCGCTGGGCTCGGTGGCCGGCATGGGCGCGGCGCGCGTGGCGGCCAGCCACTACTCGGTGATGGTCAAGGGCACGACGCAACTGTTCAACGCCGGCCCGCCCGTGGTGGCGCGCATCGGCCAGATCCTGGAAAAGAACGAGCTGGGCGGCAGTCAGATCCACACCCGCAACGGCGTGGTCGATGACGAGGTGGCGAGCGAGGAAGAGGCCTTCGACCGGGCCCGCCGCTTCCTGTCCTACCTGCCGCCGTCCGTGTATGAGCTGCCGCCGCGCGCCGCGCCCGCCGACGACACGCGCCGCCGCGACGAATGGCTGCTCTCCGCCATCCCGCGCGAAAGCCGCCAGGTCTACAAGATCCGGCCGATCGTGCAGGCGCTGGTCGATCAGGACTCGTTCTTCGAGATCGGCAAGCACTGGGGCCGCGCCATCGTCACCGGGCTGGCGCGGCTGGATGGCTGGCCCGTGGCCGTGGTCGCCAGCGACCCGTACTACTACGGCGGCGGCTGGGACGGCCCCACGGCCGAGAAATTCACCCGCTTCCTGGACATGGCCGAGGCCTTCCACCTGCCGGTGGTCAACCTCGTCGATATCGCCGGGTTCCAGATCGGGCTGGAGGCCGAGAAGGCCGGGATCATGCGTTACGGCGTGCGCGCGCTGGCGGCGGTTTATCAGGCCACCGTGCCGTGGTGCTCGGTGATCGTGCGCCGCGCCTACGGTGTGGCGGCGGCGGGGCACCAGCACATGGGTCGCTTCAACTTCCGCTATGCGTGGCCGTCCGCCAACTGGGGCTCGCTGCCGATCGAGGGCGGGCTGGAGGTGGCCTACAAGGCCGAGATCGAGGGCGCCGACGACCCGGTGCAGAAGCGGGCCGAGATCGAGCAGCGGGTGCGCAGCCTGACCTCGCCCTTCCGCAGCGCGGAAGCCTTCGTGATCGAGGACATCATCGACCCGCGCGACACGCGGGCGCTGCTGTGCGAGTTCGCCAACCTCGCCGCGCCGCTGCGCGAGGCGGGGGTGCGCACGTTCGGCATCCGGCCTTGAAAGCGTTCGGCAACCCCTAGCCAAAATCCTAAAAAAAGAATCAGGAGACAAACCGCATGCAACGCAGATCCCTACCTTCGCTGTGTCTCGGCCTGATGGCCACCACATTGGCCACCACGCTGGCCGCGCCGGCCTTCGCGCAGGAGAACTGGCCCGCCAAGCCCGTCACCATCGTCGTGCCGTTCCCGGCGGGCGGCATGACCGACCTGCTGGCGCGCCGCATCGCCCGTGACATGCAGGCCGAGCTGAAGCAGCCCTTCGTGGTGGACAACCGCGCCGGCGCCAGCGGGCAGATCGGCACCGAGATCGTGGCGCGCGCCAACCCGGACGGCTACACGCTGCTGGTCTCGGCCACGCACCACGTGATCAACCCGGCCATCCGGCCCAAGCTGCCGTACAACGCGTCGAAGGATTTCACGAACATCGCGCTGCTGGCCACCACGCCCAACGTGCTGGTGGTCAACAACAAGGTGCCGGCCAACAATCTCCCCGAGTTCCTGGCCTATGCGAAGAAGCAGACCGAGGGGCTGTCCTACGGCTCGTCGAGCATTGGCGGCGCCACGCATATGTCCGGGGAGCTGCTGCGGCTGATGACGAAGGTGCCGATGACGCACATTCCATACAAGGGCGCGTCCCCGGCGCTGGCCGACCTGCTGGGCGGCCAGATCCCCGCGCTGTTCCATGACGTGATGACCATGGCGCCGTACGTGAAGGACGGCAAGGTCAAGGCCATCGGCGTGACCTCGGCCAGGCGCAGCGAGGCGCTGCCCAACGTGCCGACCATTGCCGAGCAGGGCGTGCCCGGCTACGAAGCCACCACGTGGATCGGCTTCTACGGCCCGGCCAACCTGCCGCGCGCGCTGGTGGAGAAGCTGAACCACGCAGCGGTCAAGAGCATGAACAGCGCCGAGGCCAAGACCTACCTGACCCAGAACGGCACCAGCCCCGGCGCGCTCAACGCCGAGCAGTTCGGCAGCTTCGTGCAGGCCGAACTCGACAAATGGAAGCGCGTGGCCATCGAGGCCAAGGTCAAGGTGGACTGAGCGATGGCGGATACCAAGGAGCAAGCTTCGTTGTTGTCATTGCTGGCGCCGCGCTCGGTGGCGGTGCTGGGCGCGTCCGACAACCCGATCAAGGCCGGCGGCCGGCCCATCGACTATATGCGGCGCCACGGCTATGCCGGGCGCATCTACCCGGTCAACCCCAAGCGGGCCGAGATCCAGGGCCTGGCGGCTTACCCCGACCTGGCCGCGCTGCCGGACTCGCCCGATGTGGTCGTCATCAGCGTGGCCGGCACCGAGGCCGAGCAGGCCATCGAGCAATGCATCGCCGTGGGGGCCAAGGGCGCGGTGATCTATTCGTCGGGCTTTGCCGAACTGGGCGAGGCCGGCGCGGCGCAGCAGCAGCGGCTCGTGGCGCGGGCCCGCGCCGGCGGCCTGCGGCTGTTCGGGCCGAACACGCAGGGCGTGGCCAACTTCGCCACCGGCGCCGTGCTGCATTTCTCGACCATGATCAACGAGGAAGCGCCGCAGGACGGCCCGGTGGCCATCGTCAGCCAGAGCGGCGCGGGCTCGTCCATCGTCTATGGCGGGCTGCGCCGCAAGGGCATCGGCGTGCGCTACATGGTGGCCACGGGCAACGAGGCCGACGTGACCGCCGCCGAAACGCTGCGCGCGATTGCCGAGGACGACGCCGTGCGCGTGATGCTGCTGTACGTGGAATCCCTGCGCGACCCCGACGTGCTGGCGCAGGCCGCACGGATCGCCCATGCGCGCGATGTGCCGATCCTCGCCGTCAAGGCCGGCCGGACCCGCGCCGGGCAACTGACCGCCAGCTCCCACACCGGGGCGATGGCCGGCGAGGACGCGCTGGCCGATGCCTTCCTGCGTCAGCACGGCATCCTGCGCGTGAACGATTTCCGGGAGTTGTCCGAGTACGCGCAGATCTTCGCGGGCGGCCAGCGGCCGCGTGGCCGCAAGGTGGTGGCGATCAGCAACTCGGGCGCCACCTGCGTGCTGGCGGCGGACGCGGCGGAGTCCCACGGGCTGGACCTGTGCCAGTTCGACGGACCCGGCACCGCCGCGCTGCGCACCGTGCTGCCCGGCTATGTCTCGGCGCGCAATCCCATCGACATGACCACCGCGTTGCTCGGCCAGCCGCAGATCTATGGCCAGACGCTCGACGCCGTGGCGGCCCAGCGGCAGGCCGACCTGATCTTCGTCGGCTTTCCGATTGGCGGCGAAGGCTACGACTTCGACGATTTCTCCGCACAGACCGGGCGCTTTGCTTCGGCCAGCGGCGTGCCGGTGGCGGTTAGCGCCAATCAGGAGTGGGTGGCGCAGGCGTTCCGCGCGCAGGGCGTGCCGGTGTTCGACAGCGAGCGCTCCGCCATGCAGGCGCTGGCGCTGCTGGCCGAATATGGCGAACGCCGCGAGGCGGCGCTGGCCGCGCCCTTGCCGGCTGGCGTGCCGGCAGGAGTACTGACGCACGCGTCCCTCGCCCATGCCCTCGATGAAGTCCGCAGCCTGGCCGAACTCGCGGCGGCGGGCCTGCCCGTCGTGGCGCACCGGCTCTGCCACAGCGCCGACGACGTGCGCCGTGCCGTGTCCGAACTGGGCGCACCGGTGGTCGCCAAGGGTGTGTCCCCGGACATCACGCACAAATCCGAGCACGGGCTGGTGAAGCTGAACCTGTCCGGCGAGGCCGCCGCCGTGGCTGCCTTCGACGAGATCGACCAGATCCTGCACAGGATGGAAGTCCGCCACGGCGGCGTGCTGCTGGCGCGCCAGCAACGCGGCGCGTTCGAACTGGCCGTGGGCGCCCATATCGATCCGGCCTACGGCCCGGTGGTGATGGTCGGGCAGGGTGGCGTGCTGGTGGAAGCGCTGCAGGACGTGCAATTCCTCGTCGCGCCGTTCACGGCCAGTCAGGCGCGGGCCGCCATCGGCCGGCTGCGCATCGCCCCGGCGTTCGCCGCGCTGCGCGGCATGGAAGCGGTGGACCTCGACCAACTGGCCGACATGCTGGTCCGTCTGGGCGACTGGATGGTCGCGGCGGGCGGCACGGTGCATTCGGTCGATGCCAACCCGGTGATCGTCGCCCGTGGGGCGGTGGCGCCGGTGCTGGTCGATGCGGTGGTGATCCGCGCAGGAGAGACGGCATGAACGACACCATCAAGATCCGCACGCTGCGCCGCGTGCTGGTGGCCAACCGGGGCGCCGTGGCGACGCGCGTGATCCGCGCGCTGCGCCAGCTCGGCATCGCCTCGGTGGCGGTCTACTCGGACGCCGACGCGGGCCTGCCCTACCTGCGCGAGGCCGATATGGCCGTGCGCATCGGCGAGGCGGCGCCGCTGGACAGCTATCTGCATCAGCAAAAGCTGCTCGATGTCGCCCGGGAGACCGGCGCGGACGGCGTGCACCCCGGCTATGGCTTCCTGTCGGAAAACGCCGACTTCGCCGAACGGGTGGAGGCGGCGGGGCTCTGCTTTATCGGCCCGTCGCCCGCCTGGATCCGCCATCTGGGCCACAAGACGCAGGCGCGCGACTTCATGGCCGGCCACGGCATGCCGATGGCGCCGAGTTCCGGCGTGCTGCCGGACGACATGGCCGTCGTGGCTGCCGCCGCCGAGCAGATCGGCTACCCGGTGCTGATCAAGCCGGCTGGCGGTGGCGGGGGCATCGGCATGCTGCCGGTGCGCGATGCGCAAGGGCTGGCCGCCGCCTGGCAGCAGGCCCGCTCGGTGGCGCAGCGCAGCTTCGGGCAGGCGGAGCTGTATCTGGAAAAGCTGATGGAGCAGCCGCGCCACATCGAATTCCAGGTCTTGGCGGACCGTTACGGCGGCGTGCGCATTGTGGGCGAGCGTGACTGCTCGGTGCAGCGCCGTCATCAGAAAGTGTTGGAAGAAGCCCCCGCGCCGGGCTTGTCGGGCGAGGCGGTGGCCGCCATGCGCGAGCGGCTGGCCACGCTGCTGGGCCACGTCGGCTACGACGTGATCGGCACCGTGGAGATGCTGCACACACCCGAGACCGGCTTTGTCTTCCTGGAGATGAACACGCGGCTCCAGGTGGAGCATGCGGTGACCGAGCAGGTGACCGGCATCGACATCGTGGCCGCGCAGGTGCGGCTGGCCTGCGGCGAGCGGATCGACGCCGTGCTGCCGGCCCCCACGCGCCAGCAGGGCCACGCCATCGAGGCCCGCGTCTACGCCGAAGACCCGGTGCGCTTCTTCCCGTCGCCGGGGCCGCTGGACACCTTCGTGCCACCGCAGGCGCCCGGCATCCGCGTGGAGACCGGCTACGCGCAGGGCCAGCGCGTGACGCCGTACTACGACCCGATGATCGCCAAGGTCATCGCCACCGGCAGCGACCGCGCCGACGCCATCCGGCGCCTGCGTGCCGCGCTGGAGGCGTTCCAGATTGCCGGGGTCAAGACCAACCTGCCGTTCCTGCTGCGCGTGCTGGCCCACCCCGATTTCGCCGATGCCCGCATCGACACGGCCCTGACCCAGCGCGTGCTGGCCACGCCGCTCCAGACGCCTACGCCGAAGCAACCCGAAACCCTTACCGAAAGAGCAGCCTGATGCCCCAGATCGACGCCGCAGTCAGCGGCCATGTGTCCTCCATCGCCATCGAAGCCGGCGCCACCATCTCCGCCGGGGATGTCCTGATGATCATCGAGTCGATGAAGATGGAAATCCCGCTCGAAGCCGAGGCGGATGGCGTGGTCAAGGCCATCCTGGTCCAGCCCGGCGACGCCGTGACCGAGGGCCAGCCGGTGGTGGAGGTCGAGTAACGCGCCAAGGCTCCGGGGGCCTTACTCGATCGTCACCTTGCCATCCTTGACCAGCTTGGCGAACTTGGCGGTCTCGTCATCGATGCGCTTGGCGAACGCTGCCGAATCGCTGGGCATCGGCTCGGCGCCGGCGGCCAGCATGCGCTGCTGGAAGTCCGGCGAATTGACGATTTCCACGATCTTCGCGCTGAGCTGGGCGACGATGGGCTTGGGCGTGGCCGCCGGCGCCAGGATGCCGAACCACGTGCCGATATCGAAGCCCTTCAGGCCGGCTTCTTCCATGGTCGGCACGTCCGGCAGCACGCTGGAACGCTTGGCCGTGGTCACGGCCAGCGCACGCAGCTTGCCGGCCTTGATGTGCGGCAGCACCGGAGTGAGCGTGTCGAAGGACATCGTCACCTGTCCGCCCAGCAGGTCGGTGGTCAGCGGGCCGCTGCCTTTATAGGGCACGTGCAGCAGCGGGGCGCCCGTGGCGGTCTGGAACTGCGTGCCGATCAGGTGCTGGGCGGTGCCGTTGCCGTTGGAGCCGTAGGCGAACTCGGTGGGCGACTTCTTGGCCAGCGCCACCAGCTCGGCCACGGTCTTGGCCGGGGTCTTGGCGGGATTGATCACCAGCACATTGGGCACCATCGCCACGGTGGCGATCGGCGCCAGGTCTTTCTGGAAGTTGTACGGCAGCTTCTTGTAGACGCTGGTGGCGATGGTGTGGTGGACGGCGCCCATCAACAGTGTGTAGCCGTCCGGGCGGGCCTTGGCCACGTAGTCCGCGCCCACCGTGGCGCCGGCGCCGGGCCGGTTCTCCACGATCACGGGCTGGCCCAGCTTCTTGGAAAGCTGGTCGCCGATGGCGCGCGCGAGTACGTCGGTGGTGCCACCGGAGGGGAACGGCACGATCAGGCTGATCGGCTTGGTCGGCCATTCCTGCGCCACGCACAGGGCGGAGGCCCCGGCGCCCAGCATCAGCAGCGCGGCACGGAGGAAGCGGGGAAGCGTTTGGGAAGTCGGCATGGTCTGTCTCCTGTATTTATGATTTGTGATTTATTGCTCACTAATAGCGAGATCACTCGCTGACGGCAACACCTGCAAACCCGGTACGCGCAGCGCGGCGCGTCCCGCGAAGGTGGCCGCGCAGCCCAGTTCCGCCTCGATATAGAGCAGGCGGTTGTACTTGGCGACGCGGTCGGAGCGGCACAGCGAGCCGGTCTTGATCTGCGTGGCTGCCGTGCAGACGCTAAGGTCGGCAATGGTCGTGTCCTCGGTCTCGCCGGAGCGATGCGAGATGACCGAGGCGTAGCCGGCCGCCTCCGCCATGTCGATGGCGTTCAGCGTCTCGGTCAGCGTGCCGATCTGGTTGGGCTTGATCAGGATCGCGTTGGCGGCCCCGCAGTCGATGCCCTGCCGCAGGATCGCCGTGTTGGTGACGAAGAGGTCGTCGCCCACCAGCTGCACGCGCTGGCCCAGCCGCTCGGTCAGCAACTGCCAGCCGGCCCAGTCGCCCTCGGCCATGCCGTCCTCGATGGTGACGATGGGGTACTGATCGACCCACTTGGCCAGCAGGTCGACAAAACCGTCCGCCGAATAGGACCGGCCTTCGGACTGCAACTCGTACCGCCCGTCGCGATGGAACTCCGAACTGGCGACGTCCAGCCCCAGCGCGATGTCCCGCCCGGCCTGGAACCCGGCCTGTTCGATGGCGCGCAGGATGATCTCCAGCGCGTGCTCGTTCGAGGCGAGGTCCGGCGCGAAGCCACCTTCGTCGCCCACGGCGGTGGAAAGCCCCTGCGCCTTGAGCACCGCCTTGAGCGTGTGGAAGATCTCCGCGCCCCAACGCAGGGACTCGGAGAACGACGGGGCGCCCACCGGCAGGATCATGAACTCCTGCATGTCCACGCTGTTGTCGGCATGGGCCCCGCCATTGATGATGTTCATCATCGGCAGCGGCAGGCGGGCGTCGCGGCGCTGGCCTCCGATGGTCCGATAAAGCGGCACGCCGGCCGAAGCCGCCGCCGCCTTCGCGGTGGCCAGCGACACCGCCAGCAGCGCGTTGGCGCCGAGCCGGGACTTCTCTGGCGTGCCGTCGAGCCGGATCAGGCAGTCGTCCACCGCCGCCTGGTCTGCCGCCGGCATGCCGGCCAGCGTGCGGGCGATATCGACGTCGATATGGGCCACGGCCTTGCGCACGCCCTTGCCGAAGTAGCGCCGGGGTTTGCCGTCGCTGTCGCCGTCGCGCAGCTCCAGCGCCTCGCGGGCGCCGGTGGAGGCGCCCGACGGCGCCGCTGCAAAGCCTTGCGAGCCGTCCGACAGCCGCACCTGCGCCGCCACGGTGGGGTTGCCGCGCGAGTCGAGGATCTCGTAGCCGCGAATGTCCTGAATGATGGGCATGGGGGGGTCCTAACGAAATAGCAACTTACTGGACCTGCGCGATTCGCAGCAGATTGGTGGTGCCGGCCACCGCGAAGGGCAGCCCGGCGGAAATCACGATCGAGTCGCCGGCCGCGCCGAAGCCCTCCTTGCGCACGGTCTGGCTGGCTAATTCGGTCATCTCGACCACATCGACCACCTCGTGGCACAGCACCGCGTGTACGCCCCAGGCCAGCGCCAGCCGGCGCGCGGTGGCCATGCGGGGGGTCATGCCGAGGATGGGCACCTCGGGGCGCTCGCGTGCCATGCGCAGCGCCGAGTAGCCGGAACTGGTGTAGGCCACCGTCGCCGGGGACTTCAGCAGCCCGGCCACATGGCGCACCGCCAGCCCGATGGCGTCGGCGGCCTCCGCGCGCGGCGGGGTGTGGGAGGCCTGGATGGCATCGTGATAGAGCGGGTCCGACTCGGTGCGCGAGATGATGCTGTTCATCATCCGCACGGCCTCCACCGGATACCTGCCCGAGGCCGATTCGGCGGACAGCATCACCGCATCGGCGCCGTCGTACACGGCCGTGGCGACGTCCGAGGCTTCCGCGCGGGTCGGCACCGGCGAGGCGATCATCGATTCCAGCATCTGCGTGGCCACGATCACCGGCTTGCCGGCCTTGCGGCAGGCCCGCAGGATCTGCTTCTGCAGCGAGGGCACCAGCTCGGCCGGCATCTCCACGCCAAGGTCGCCGCGCGCCACCATCACGGCATCCGATTCGGCGACGATGGCCTCCAGGCTCTGGATGGCCGCCGGCTTCTCCAGCTTGGCGACGATGCCGGCGCGGTCCTTGACGATGTCCTTGATCTCCAGGATGTCCTCGGGCCGCTGCACGAAGGACAGGGCGATCCAGTCCACGCCGAGCGTCAGGCCGAACTCCAGGTCGCGCCGGTCCTTCTCGGTCATGGCCGACAGGGGCAGCACCACGCCGGGCACGTTGACGCCCTTGCGGTCGGACAGCGTCCCGCCATTGACCACGGTGGTCTCGGCGAAGTCCTTGCCGCAGCGCTCCACGCGCAGGCGGATCTTGCCGTCATCGAGCAGCAACTCGGTCCCTTCCTGCAGCGCTGCGAAGATTTCCGGGTGGGGCAGGCTGACCCGGCTGGCGGTGCCGGCCACGGTGGCGTCGAGGTCGAGCCGGAAGCTGGCGTCGGCGGCCAGCTGGATCGGGCCATCGGCAAACGTGCCGATGCGCAGCTTGGGGCCTTGCAGGTCCAGCAGCACGCCGATGGGGCGGCCACGGTCCCGTTCCACGGCGCGGATGGTGTCCAGCCGCTGCTTGTGGTCGGCGTGGCTGCCGTGGCTGAAGTTGAGCCGGAATACGTCGGCGCCGGCTTCGAACAGCGCGTCGATGACTTCCGGCGACGTGCTCGCGGGGCCCAGTGTGGCCACGATCTTGGCATTGCGGGTGCGTCTCATCTTGTTACTCCCTTCACCGCGCGATCAGGATGGCGCGGAAGTCATTGACATTGGTCAAGGTCGGCCCGGTGACAACCGCATCGCCGAGCGCCTCGAAGAAACCGTGGCCATCGTTGGCCGCCAGCGCGTCCTGCGGGCGGATGCCGAGTTGCCAGGCGCGCGCCAGCGTGTCCGGGCCGGCCAGCGCGCCGGCGATTTCCT
The DNA here is from genome assembly GCF_056395265.1 of Cupriavidus sp. 10L43_2. Taxonomy (NCBI): domain Bacteria; kingdom Pseudomonadati; phylum Pseudomonadota; class Betaproteobacteria; order Burkholderiales; family Burkholderiaceae; genus Cupriavidus; species Cupriavidus sp. 10L43_2. Next base: position 145,726 of record NZ_JBFTJE010000002.1, on the reverse strand, counting down.
CCTGGCCGTCCACGCCATCGGTATCGCCCGCAATGGCATGCACGCCCGGTTCGCCACGCAGCGTCAGCGCCAGCGAGAGCAGGTATTCCACATTCCGCCCGCCGCGCCCGTTGCCGCGCACGGTGACGGTCGTCTCGCCGCCCGAGAGCAGCACGCAGGGCGCCGTGAACGGCTGGCCGTGCCGCGCCACTTCCAGCGCCAGACCGCCCATGACCTTGCCGACATCGCGCGCCTCGCCCTCGATGGCATCGCCCAACAGGTAGGCGCGCAGGCCGGCGCGGCGTGCCACGGCGGCGGCAGCTTCCAGCGCCAGCCGGGGCGTGGCGATCAGCGTGGTGTCGATGGGCGGCAGGCGGGCATCGCCGGGTTTGATGGACTCGGACGCGTCCGAATCGAGCACGGCCAGCACATGCGGCGGCACGTCGATGCCGTAGCGCCGGACGATGGCCAGCGCGTCGGCCCGGGTGGTCGGGTCCGGCACGGTGGGGCCGGAGGCGATGTCGATGGGGTCATCGCCGGGCACATCGGACAACAGCAGGTTGCAGACCCCCGCCGGATGGCAGGCCGCGGCGAGGCGCCCGCCCTTGATCGCCGACAGGTGCCGGCGCACGGTGTTCATCTCGGTGATGGTCGCGCCGGACTTCAGCAGCGACTGGTTGACCGCCTGCTTGTCCGCGAGCGACATGCCGGCCAGCGGCAGCGGCAGCAGCGCGGAGCCGCCGCCCGAGATCAGGCAGATGACGAGGTCGTCCTCGGTCAGCCCGGACACCCGTTCCAGCATGCGCTGCGCGGCGTGGAAGCCGGCGGCGTCCGGCACCGGATGGGCGGCCTCGACGATCTCGATGCGCGCGCACTCCACCGCGTAGCCGTAGCGCGTGACCACCAGCCCTTCCAGCGGATGGGGCCAGGCATCTTCCAGCGCGCGGGCCATGGCCGCCGACGCCTTGCCGGCCCCGATCACGATGGTCCGGCCAGGAGACGGTGGCGGCGGGGGCAGGTGGGCGGCCAGCGTGCGCGCGGGCTGGGCGGCGTGGATGGCCGCCTCGAACATCTCGCGAAGCAGTTGGCGGGCCTGGGTGGCTTCCATGGCGGGGCTCGGGGGGCTCAATTCGGGGGGATCGGCCGCCCGGCCAGTGGCAGGGCGGCGGGGGCAGAAGCGGGGGGTTACGCCGCCTTGGCCTGCTTGTTGGCGGCCAGGTAGTCGCAGACCGCCTTGGTCACCTGGACCGTGGTGGCCTTGCCGCCGAGGTCGCCGGTGTGGAGGGCCGGGTTGGCGGTCACGGCCTCGATGGCGGCCATCACGCGCTTGGCGGCGGCGTCTTCGCCCAGGTGTTCGAGCAGCATCACCACGGACCAGAAGGTGCCCACCGGATTGGCGAGGCCCTTGCCCATGATGTCGAAGGCGGAACCGTGGATCGGCTCGAACATCGACGGGTAGCGGCGTTCCGGGTCGATATTGCCGGTGGGCGCGATGCCGAGGCTGCCGGCCAGCGCGGCGGCGAGGTCGCTCAGGATGTCCGCGTGGAGGTTGGTGGCGACGATGGTGTCCAGCGTCTTCGGGCGGTTGACCATGCGCGCGGTGGCGGCATCGACCAGTTCCTTGTCCCAGGTCACGTCCGGGAAGTCCTTGGCCACTTCCACGGCCACCTCGTCCCACATCACCATGGCGTGGCGCTGGGCGTTGGACTTGGTGATCACGGTCAGCAGCTTGCGCGGACGCGATTGCGCCAGCTTGAAGGCGTAGCGCAGGATGCGCTCCACGCCCACGCGGGTCATCATCGACACATCGGTGGCCGCCTCGATCGGGTGGCCCTGGTGCACGCGGCCGCCCACGCCCGAGTACTCGCCTTCCGAGTTCTCACGCACGATCACCCAGTTCAGGTCTTCGGGGGCGCAGCGCTTGAGCGGGCCGTCGATGCCGGGCAGGATGCGCGTCGGGCGCACGTTGGCGTACTGGTCGAAGCCCTGGCAGATCTTCAGGCGCAGGCCCCACAGCGTGATGTGGTCGGGAATCTGGTTGTCGCCGGCCGAGCCGAACAGGATGGCGTCCTTGCCGCGCAGCGCGTCCAGGCCATCGGCGGGCATCATCACGCCGTGCTGGCGGTAGTAGTCGCCGCCCCAGTCGAAGTTTTCGAATTCGAACTGGAAGCCGGCGCCACCGGCGGCCAGCGCTTCCATCACTTCACGGCCGGCGGGAACCACTTCCTTGCCAATGCCGTCACCGGGGATCGTGGCGATCTTGTACGTCTTCATCTTGTGTCTCCTGGTCAGAATCATCGCTGTAGTGCGTGGGACGGATTCTTGACCGTGGACGCGGTGTTGGATCGACGCTAAAGTTAAACCATCTTTAACCTGACATTAACAATGCCATGAGCGCGACGAGCGGCATTCAACCGTCCGAACTGGGCTTTTTCGCGGCGGTGGCCACGGCGGGCAGCCTGAGCGCGGCGGCGCGGGATCTTGGGATCTCGACGGCGGCGGTCAGCAAGCGGCTGGCCCAGATGGAGGCGCGCATCGGCATGCCGCTGCTGACGCGGACCACGCGCCGGATGGGGCTGACGCCCGAGGGGGAGGTGTTCCTGGAGCACGCGCGGCGCATCCTGGGCGAGATCGACGACCTGAGCCAGTTGCTGACCAGCGCCAAGGGGCGGCCGAGCGGCCTGCTGCGCGTGAACGCCACGCTGGGCTTTGGCCGCATGCATGTGGCGCCGGTCATCGCCGAGTACAGCCGGACCTACCCCGATGTCGATGTGCAGCTCCAGCTGTCGGCGGATCCGCCGCCGCTGACGGAGGATGCCTTCGATGTCTGCGTGCGGTTCGGGGAGCCGCCCGACGCGCGGATCATCGCCAAATTCCTGGCCCCGAACCGGCGCCTGCTGTGCGCCTCGCCCAAATACCTGCGCGAGCACGGCGTGCCGGCCACGCCGGGGGATCTGGCGCGGCACAACTGCATCGGCATCCGGCAGGGCAGCGATGCCTACGGGGTGTGGCGGCTGACCTCGGGCAAGGGCGCCAAGCAGCGCACCGAGGCGATCCATGTGCGTGGCAATTTGACGACCAATGACGGCGAAATCGCCGTGCAGTGGGCGCTGGAGGGCCATGGCATCGTGATGCGCGCCGAATGGGATATCGAGCGCTACCTGCGCAGCGGGCGGCTGGTGCAGGTGTTGCCGCACTACGCCACCCCCGAGGCGAACATCTATGCCGTCTACCAGCAACGGCACCAGTTGTCGTCGCGCATCCGCCTGTTCGTGGAGTTCCTCGGCTCGAAGTTCAGCGAGTTTGGAACCTGATCAGGCTTACTTGACTACTCGATCGATGCCCGCAGGCTGCTCAACCGGTCCAGCGCCTGGCGCAATTCGGCGGTCAGTTCGGCGACCAGCGCGCCGGCGGGCAGGGCGCGGGCGAGCGGTACGGCCTGGCCGGCCCATTGTGCGGCGAACTCGCTGACACCCTTGGCCTTGGCGGCGGCGTGCAGGGCCTTGCCGGCGTCGTAGGTGACGGGATAGTCGGGAATCGCGGGGGTGCCCGGCGCCACGCCGAGGGCGGTGAAGCGGCTGGTGAAGCCCCGCGCGGCGCGGCCGGAAATCGCCCGCGTCAGCGTGGTGGCGCGCGGCTCGGCGGCGGTCAGGGCGGCGCGGTAGGCGGCGTCTGCCGATGATTCATCGCACGCCACGAAGGCGGTGCCCAGTTGCGCGGCCTGCGCGCCCAGTGCCAGCGCGGCGGCAATGCCGGCGCCGTCCATGATGCCGCCGGCGGCGATCACCGGCAGGCTGGTACGCGTCACCAGCACCCGCACCAGCGCCAGCGTGCCCAGTCCTTCGTCATCGCCCTCCGGATCGAACACGCCACGGTGCCCGCCGGCCTCGATGCCTTGCGCGATGATGCCGTCGATGCCCGCCGCCTCGATCTGGCGCGCCTCCCGCAGCGAGGTGGCGCTGGCCAGCAGGAGGATGCCGGCGGCCCGCAGCGCATCGATCTTCTCCTGCGCCGGCAGCCCGAAATGGAAACTGACGACCGCCGGCTTTTCTTCCAGCAGCATCTGATACATCGCCTCGTCGGCCACGAAGCTCTTGTAGATCTCGCGCAGGCCGGCAGGCGGCGTGGCGCCGAATTCGGCGAACTGCGGCGTCAGGTATTGCAGCCAGGCGGCCTCCCGCGCCGCATCGGCCTGGGCCGGGGCGTGGCAGAACAGGTTGATATGGAAGGGCTTGGCGGTCAGCGCGCGGGTCTCGCGGATGACCTTGCGGGCGCCTTCGGCGTCCATCGCCCCAACGCCGAGCGAGCCCAGGCCGCCGGCTTCGGACACGGCGGCGGCCATGGCCGGCGTGCTGACGCCAGCCATCGGCGCCTGGATGATCGGCGTGGCGAGGTTGAGGAGGGAAACCAGATTGCGGGCGGCGGTGTTCATGGCTGGGCTTCAGGTTAGGTGGGCGATGAAGGGGATGGGCCTTGCTGCAGTTCCCGCAGGAACGCCGTGTAGGCCGAGGTGGCGAAGCCGGCGCGCTTCACCAGGAAAGTGTGGACGGTGCGGACCGGCACGGTCTGGAGGTGGGCCATTTCGCGATGCACCGCCAGCAGCGAGCGCGGCACGATGCCCACCGCCGACCCGGCGGCCACATAGGCCAGGATGGCGTGGTAGGACGGCAGGTCGATCACCGAGAGCCGGCGGCGCATGTCGTCGCCCGCCTGCTCCAGCCAGTCTTCGGCACATTGGCGGTAGGTGCAGCCGCGCGCGAAGGCGGCCAGTTGGTGCAGCGTGACGTCCTGCGGCTGGCGCACCGGCGGGTGCGTGGCGGGCAGCACCAGCACCAGTTCCTCGGTTTGCAGGTAGGTGCCGTCGAGGCCGTCGCCCATTTCGGTCAGGTCGATGTCGGCTGGCGCGCCCGTGCCCGGATGTGCCACCACGGCGCAGTCGAGCCGATGGCCGAGCACGGCATCGACCAGCGCCTGCGAGGTGCCCGTGGTCAGCTTCAACGCCACGTCCGGCCAGCGCGCGTGGAAGGCGCCGAGCGGGCGGGGCAGCAGCGTGGCCGCCGAGCTTTCCATCGAACCAAGCCGCAGCGGGCCGCTTGGCGCATCCGTGCGCATCGACTGCCGCGCCTCGTCGGCCAGCGCCAGCAGGCGGTCGGCATAGTCGAGCAGGCGGAGGCCTTCCGGGGTGAGCAACATCTTCTTGCTATCGCGCTGGAACAGGCTGACGCCGAGGCTCTCCTCGAGCTGCTTCACGCGGGTGGTCACGTTCGACTGCACCCGGTCGAGCCGCTTGGCGGCGCGTGTGATGCTTTGCTCACGCGCCACCGCCCGGAAGATCTCTAATTCTGCCAGTTCCACGATTTACGTTCTTCAAACAAGAATGAAAGTAGATGAAGTATCGTGAATGAAGAACGTCAAGTCAAGGGAATGACTTGGGGTAACCAGCCGCTTAGTGGCCGGCGCTCTGGCCGCCATCGACGTGCAGGATCTCGCCCGTCACGAACGAGGCGCTTTCCAGGAACAGCACGGCTTCGGCGATATCGCCCATTTCGCCCATATGGCCCACCGGGTGCAGTGCGCCGAGTGCCTCATGGGTTTCCGGCGCATGCATCGGGGACTTGATGATGCCGGGCGACACGGCGTTCACGCGGATGCCGGTCTTGGCGTACTCGATGGCCAGGGACTTGGTGGCGGCGTTGATGCCACCCTTGGTCAGCGAGGCCAGCACCGACGGCACGCCGGCGATGGCGTGATCGACCAGGCTGGTGGTGATGCTGACCACGTGGCCGCTGCGCTGCTTTTCCATCTCGGCGATGGCCAGCTGGGTGATGTGGAAGAAGCCGGACAGGTTCACGTTGGTCACGGCGGCGTAGTCCTGCGCGGTGTACTGCGTGAACGGCTTGGCGACGAAGATGCCGGCGTTGTTGACCAGCGAGTCGATGCGGCCGAAGGCTTCCAGCGCCGTGGCCACCACGCGGCGGGCGGTGTCGGGGTCGCCGATGTCGCCGGGGACGATGGCGATATCGGGATCGTCGGTCGGCTTGATATTGCGCGCCGTGGCCACCACGCGGTAGCCGCGTGCACGGTAGGCCTTGACCAATTCGGCGCCGATGCCTTGGGATGCGCCAGTCACGATGACAACTTTTTGCGAGGACATTTCAGATTCTCCTGGTAGGGGTTCGGCGTGTTTGCCTTGGGCTCAAATCTAGTGGAGCCGGCCCCAACGAAGAAGGCATTGCCCACATCAACAGTTTTGCGTGGCGGGAACAAGTCGGGAGGACGGGCGGGAAGGCAAAAAAAACGCGCGCCGGCGGGGAGCCGGACGCGCGCGCTTAGGGGAGCTTAGGCGGAGCTTAGGAGATCGAACTACTTGATGTCTGGCGCTGGGCGTTTAGCGCTTAGCGCTTGTCCACGTCCAGCACGGCCTGGGCGAACGCCACCGGCGCTTCCTGCGGCAGGTTGTGGCCGATGCCGCCGGTCAGGTCGCGGTGCTCATAGCGGCCCGTGAACTTGCTGGCATAGGCGCTGGGCTTGGGGTGGGGCGCGCCGTTGGCGTCGCCTTCCATGGTGATGGTCGGGATGCTGATGGTCGGCGCGGTGGCCAGGCGCTTCTCGAGATCGTCGAACTTCGGCTCGCCCTTGACCAGGTCCTGCCGCCAGCGGTAGTTGTGGATGGTGATGGCCACGTGGTCCGGGTTGTCGAAGGCGGTGGCGCTGCGGTTGAAGGTGGCATCGTCGAAATCCCACTTCGGCGACGCCAGCTTCCAGATCAGCTTGGCGAAGTCGTGCGTGTACTTCTGGTAGCCGGCCGCGCCACGGTCCGTGGCGAAGTAGAACTGGTACCACCATTGCAGCTCGGCTTCGGGCGGCAGCGGCACCTTGCCCGCCGCCTGGCTACCGATCAGGTAGCCGCTGACCGAGACCAGGCCCCGGCAACGGTCCGGCCACAGTGCGGCCATGATGTCGGCGGTACGCGCGCCCCAGTCGAAGCCGGCGACGACGGCGGTCTGGATCTTGAGGGCGTCCATCAGCGCGATCATGTCGGCGGCAATCGCCGACGGCTGGCCGTTGCGCATGGTGTCCGGCGAGAGGAAAGTGGTCGTCCCGTTGCCGCGCAGGTAGGGCATGATCACCCGGTAGCCACGCGAGGCCAGCAGCGGCGCCACATCGACAAAGGCGTAGATGTCGTACGGCCAGCCGTGCAGCAGCAGGGCCACGGGGCCATTGGCCGGGCCGGCTTCGGCGTAGCCCACGTTGAGCACGCCGGCCTGGATCTGCTTGAGCGGAGCGAAGCTGGTGTGGCTGCCCGGCTTGGAGGCCGGCAGCGCGGCGGCCTTGGTGATGGCGGACTGCGCCTGTGCGGCCTGCGACAGCGTCAGTTGCGCGGCGGCCAGCGTTGCGGCGGCGGCGCCCAGGAAACCACGACGGGGCAAATCGATTTTTTCCGACATATTGTTCCTCTCTCCTCGGGTCAGTGATGAACTGACACGAAGTCTATGAGGCCATGGCAAGTGCCATGTGTCGGAATGCACGGTTTTTGTATCGCTGTGTATATGGCGATGCCTGACTGACACGCGGATGCAGAAACCGGGGCTCCCCTAGAGCCGTCGATGGGCGAAATGCCCGCGCCGGGCCCCGGCCATCAGGGTGGCGAACTGCTCGGTGCTCATGTGCACTACCTCGTCGCGATCCCCGGCTTCGAAGTAGACATCGGGATGGGTCATCAGGCTGTCATCGAGCCAGGTCTGCGTGCCGTAGGCCATGCCGACCGGGGGCAGCGCGCCAGGGTCGCAGTCCCGGAACACCTCGTGCACGCCTTCCGTACGCGCCCGGGCCAACTGGCGGCCGGTCTGTTCGCAGATTTCCGAGAGTTTCAGGTGATGGGTGGCGGGGATCACGGCGGCGAGGTAGCCCCGGTTGTCCTCCAGCAGCACCGTGCGGGCCAGCCGGTCGCCGGGAATCGATATCGGCCGGGCTGGCGCCGCGCCATCGGGGCTGCCGTGCCGGTGCACGGTCTCGAACTCGCTCTGCGTCTTGCTCAGGCACCTTGCGAGGGCGGTGGACATGGTCATGAGGGCAACCTCCGAGCGTGGGGCGCTACAGTTGTCTGGAGTACGGGAACTATAGGACAAGCGCCTGACGGCATTTGGTTGGGGCTAACCCGAGCATGGCGGGGGGCGGGGAGGTGACCCGGGTGGCCCATAGCAAGCCGCTATCGCGACGATTGCAATCGTCACATTTGGTTGACGGCGGCTCTCAACTATATTTTGTGTGCGGCAGGCTTGCCGAGGCAGGCCCACGTGGAAGCGTCGACGCGGAAAGACTAGAACTAGCGTTGGGTACCCCCCAAAGGAGATCGCATGTCTTACGAAAAGTGTCCCTTCAACCATGCCGCCGGAGGCGGCACCACCAACAAGGACTGGTGGCCCCAGCAGTTGCGGCTGGATCTGCTCAGCCAGCACTCGGACAAGTCCAATCCCCTGGACAAGAGCTTCAACTATGCCGAGGCGTTCAAGACCCTCGACCTCGCCGCGGTCAAGAAAGACCTGACGGCACTGATGACCGACTCGCAGGACTGGTGGCCGGCGGACTTCGGTCACTACGGCGGGTTGTTCATCCGCATGGCCTGGCACAGCGCCGGCACCTACCGCATCGGCGATGGCCGGGGGGGTGGCGGGCGCGGCCAGCAACGGTTCGCCCCGCTCAACAGCTGGCCGGACAACGTGAGCCTGGACAAGGCGCGCCGGCTGCTCTGGCCGATCAAGCAGAAGTACGGGCAGAAGCTTTCCTGGGCGGACCTGATGATCCTGTCCGGCAACGTCGCCCTGGAAAGCATGGGATTCAAGACCTTCGGCTTCGCCGGGGGCCGCGAAGATACCTGGGAACCGGACCAGGACGTGTATTGGGGGAATGAAAAGACCTGGCTGGGCGGCGAAGTCCGCTATGGCAAGGGCGCGGCGGGCAAGGATGACGATGGTGGCGTACTGGTGGCTGACGTCGAGAAGCACGGCCAGGAATCCAGCCGGACCGATCCCGGCCGCTACCTCGAGAATCCGCTCGGCGCGGTGCAGATGGGCCTGATCTATGTCAATCCGGAAGGGCCCGACGGCAATCCGGACCCCATCGCCGCCGCGTATGACATCCGCGATACCTTCGGCCGGATGGCCATGGATGACGAGGAAACCGTGGCGCTGATCGCCGGCGGCCACAGCTTCGGCAAGACCCACGGCGCCGCGCACCCCGAGAACGTGGGCGACGAACCGGAGTCCGCCGAACTGGAACTGCAGGGTTTGGGCTGGCGCAACAAGTTCGGCACTGGCTGCGGCCCGGACACCATCACCAGCGGCCTGGAAGTCACCTGGTCGAATACGCCGACGCAGTGGGGGAACAGCTTCTTCGAGAACCTCTTCAACTTCGAATACGAGCTGACCAAGAGCCCGGCCGGCGCCAATCAGTGGATCGCCAAGGACGCACCGGAGTCGGTGCCGCACGCCTATGACCCGGCCAAGAAGCTCAAGCCGACGATGCTGACCACGGACCTGTCGCTGCGCTTCGACCCCATCTACGAGAAGATCTCGCGGCGCTTCAAGGACGACCCGCAGGCGTTTGCCGATGCCTTCGCCCGTGCGTGGTTCAAGCTGACCCACCGCGACATGGGCCCGCGCGCGCGCTATCTCGGCCCGGAAGTTCCGGCCGAGGAACTGCTCTGGCAGGACCCGATCCCGCCGGTGGACCATCCGCTGGTCAATGACCAGGATGTGGCGGGGCTCAAGCAGAAGATCCTGGCTTCGGGGCTGTCGGTCTCGGAACTGGTGTCCACGGCCTGGGCGTCGGCGTCGACCTTCCGCGGTTCGGACAAGCGCGGCGGGGCCAACGGGGCGCGCATCCGCCTGGCGCCGCAGAAGGACTGGACGGCCAACAATCCGGATCAACTCGGCAAGGTGCTGAAGACGCTGGAAGGCATCCAGAGCGCGTTCAACGGTGCGCAGTCGGGCGGCAAGAAGATCTCGATGGCGGACCTGATCGTGCTGGCGGGCGGCGCCGGCATCGAGAAGGCGGCGGAGGCGGGCGGACAGAAACTGACCGTGCCCTTCACGCCGGGCCGCATGGATGCGTCGCAGGACAAGACCGACGTCCAGTCGGTGGGCGCCCTGGAGCCGAAGGCCGATGGCTTCCGCAACTACCTCGACGCGAAGGTGCAAGCACCGGCCGAAGCCATGCTGATCGACAAGGCGCAACTGCTGACCCTCACCGCCCCGGAAATGACGGCGCTGGTCGGCGGCCTGCGCGTGTTGAAGGTGCAGAGCGGCAAGGATGCCCACGGCGTGTTCACCGATCACCCGGAAACGCTGACCAACGACTTCTTCCGCAACCTGCTCGATATGGGCGTGCAGTGGAAGCCGGTGTCACGGAATGTGTTCGAGGGTAGCGACAAGTCCGGCAAGGTCCGCTGGACCGGCACGCGCGTGGATCTGGTGTTCGGCTCGCACTCGCAGCTGCGGGCGCTGGCCGAGGTCTACGCCAGTGAAGACGGCAAGGAGAAGTTCGCCAAGGACTTCGTGGCGGCGTGGGTCAAGGTGATGAACCTGGACCGGTTTGACCTGAAGAAGTAAGGGGGGAAGGGCGCCGGACGGGAGTCCGGCGCCCCCGCCTCAGGCTGCCACGCCCACGGCAAGCCCCATCGATTCCGCCACCGCCGCCGTATTCGCCGCCTCGGCACCATCGACATCAAGCCACTGGCTGACCGCCCCCCGTACCGTCTGTGCCAGCGCCTGCTTGCGGCGCCAGGCGGAACGCTTCTTCGAGGCGATTTCGGCGATGTCGCGCTCGGGCTGCCGCACGGGGATCTCGATATTGCCGGCGGCGTCTGGCGTGCCGTGGTACTCCATCCAGAATCCCTCGTAGTCGCACTGGATCTCGCGCGGCGTATGGCGCTGGCGGCCGACGTGATTCGCCCGGGACACCGCCGTCACGCGGCGCGCGCCGATATGGCCGGCGAAGGCCAGCAGCGCTTCCATGACCACGTCCTTGGGGCGCAGGCCCTCGCAGGCGCGCGTGGCGATGCGGATGCGCTCCCGGGCGGTCTCGCCCATCGTGCCCTGCAGGCCGCCGATGAACACCTCGGGGCCGGCCGGGCCCTGGCGCAGGTAGAAACTCAGTTGGGCGAGGCAGATGCCGGCTTCCTGGTCGATCCAGTAGAACGCCAGTTCGCCTTCCTTGGGATTGGGACCGGGATCGGCCAGGCGCAGCTGGTAGCCGCCGTCCGCCGAGGTCCAGGTCAGGCCGCCTGACATATAGATACGGTCGCAGACGCAGGCCGGCACCATCGCGGCCATGACGGCGTAGTGCTCGATCATCAGCCGGGCGCGCTCGTAGAAACACAGGCCCAGCGCGCCGAGCGGGCGGAACGGCTTCTCCAGCACCAACGGCCGGGCCGTGGCCACCCGTTGCAGCAGCACGCAGGACGCCGCTGCGCCCAACCACAGGCGGGCGGCATTGCCACGCGTGGCCGCCACGGCCAGCAGCCGCAGACGTCGAGACAGCCACTTTCGGCTGCCCGACGGGTAACAGATCGACGACACCGAGGCCACGGCAGTCAAATATTTCAGATACCGGGCCGGAAAATGCTCAAAACGTCCCGCTGCGTCGGCTTGGGAAAGCCCCCGCAAGGTCAAAAATGTTGCTTGCACGACTTAACGCTCCCCTGATTCACGCGCCGTTCCTTCGATGGGAACTGGCTGCGCATATGGCTTCCCTGTCCGCAACGCCCAAAATGAGCGCCAGGTATGGCTAGCCCGTCACTTTTTTCTTGTCGTGCGGGGTGTGCAGGCCAGCTCGTAATATTTCGTAACGCTTTGAAATATTGCCGGTTGACAGGGGGATACCCGGGGGATGCCTTCTTTTGGGGAATACCTCCGGCAATCCTCCTTCGGGGGGATGTGTCGCTTAAGACATAAATCGGACACACAGCGTTAAAATCCTCGCCGCCGCGCATGCCAGCATAGGGATGCCGGGGGGTCCAAGACATCGAAAAATCAAAAGCAATTTTTGGGGAAATCCATGAAGAGGATGGGAAATCTGGTGGCCTGCGTCATGCTGGCCGGGGTTCTGGCCGCCTGTGGTGGCGGTGATGGGGATGGCGGCAGCGCGCTGAACGTCAGCGCCACAGGCAGCCAGACGCAGGGCACCAGCGTCGGTGCGGGGGGAAGCACCACGCTGAACGTGCAGTCGAGCGACTTTATTCGTCTGCAAACCAGCCAGCCGGTGCGCTGGCAGGCAGTGATCACGAGCGACAAGACGACGGTCACCAACCAGGTGCTGACCGAGACCCAGTGGTCCGGCAATCTGGTCAGCCCCACGGGCGACGCCATCACCCTGACGGCGACGCAGGTCAGCGATCCGTCCAAGGTGTTCACGCTGAAGATCGCCGTGGCGCCGCAGCGCTACAACGGCGTGGCGTACAAGGTGGGCGAGGTGGCGACGTTTGCGGAGACGCAAGTCCGCTTCAACGGCACCACGACGACCGAGAACCTGGCCTACACCATCGCCTCCGTGAGCAACGGGCGGGCGATGATCACCAGCGCCGACGCCATCACGAACGCGCCGGACACCAGCTACGTGCAGGACCTGGATCGCAACCGCCTGTCGCGCACGTACACCAACGGCAATGTGTGCACGTATTCGCCCAAACGCACGCTCTATGAGCTGCCGCTCTACGTCGGCAAGACCTGGACCGGCGCGTGGGACTACGCTTGCCAGATGGGTTACACCGAAAAGGGCGCGGTGGTCGGCAAGGTGGAAACGTATGAAAGCATCACGACGCCGGCTGGCACGTTCAACGCGCTGCGTCTCGCTTTCACGATCACGTACACCAACTCGAACGACACCCAGCTGCCCAATGGCGCCGCGGGCAACGCCACCTACAAGGAGACGATCCTGGGCTGGTGGGCGCCGGACCTGGGCCGCGTCGTCAAGTGGCAGTCGAACTATTCCTATGCAACGGGTTTCGCAAATCCGACGTATATGACGACGTACACGCAGACGCTGACCAGCCTCCGTTGATCGCTCGCTGACGAAGCACAAAGTAGTAGGGCTCCCCGCAACGGGGAGCCTGATCACCGCCCGGGGATTCTCAGGTAGCCTATGCCGGGCACACCTGCCCGCCTGACCGCCCACGCCATGCCCACCGCCATCCGCAACGCGCTTGTCTGGATCTTCGATGCATTCGAGCGGGATCCCACCTACGTCTGCAAACGGATGTTTGGCAGCGATGCCGCCTACATCGACGGGAACCTGTGCCTGATCGCGGCGGATCGCGACGACCCGTGGAACGGGCTGCTGGTTTGCACCTCCCACGAGCACCACGCCGCGCTGATCGCGGACATGCCGGCCTTGCGGCCGCACCCGGTGCTAGGCAAATGGCTGTATGTGCCCCAGACCGATCCGGCGTTCGAGGAAGCTGCCGAATGGCTGGTGGCACGCGTGTTCGAACGGGATGCACGCGTGGGCGTAGAGCCGAAGCCCTCCCGGCGGCGAAAGGGATCGATGCTGCCGAAGAACGGTTAGGGAAGGTCTCACGATACCGAACGGATCGTGCCGCCGTCGACGCGGATCGTGGCGCCGTTGACATAGTCGGCGTATCGGCTGCACAGGTAGGCGACGGCGGCGGCGATCTCCTCGGGGCGGCCCAGGCGCCCGACATCGTTGGGCACCATGTCGCGGACGCAGCCCCGCTCGATCTCTTCCCAGCTGTCTCCCCAGCCGTGGTGCGGCGCGATCGATTCGAGCAGGCTTTTGACCGCCGGCACAAGGATGGCCCCGGGGGCGACGATGTTCGACGTCACACCGGTACGCTTCAGTTCGCGAGCCAGCGATACCGCGAGGTTATGGCGCGCGGCGAGCGACGCGTTGTAGTCCGGCAGGCCGGCCCCCGGTTGGCCCGCCAGGCCGCCGCCGATCTGGATCACGCGCCCCCAGCCGCGCTCGCGCATCGCGGGGACGAACCGCTGGATCATCCGCACGGCGGACAGGACATTAGCCTCGAAGGTCTCGGTCCATTGGTCGGGCACGGCAGTCGTCCAGTTCAAATGCTGGTAGCGGCCCGCGTTGTTGACCAGGATGTCGACAGGGCCGCCTTTGCGGACCTGCGTGGCGACGGCATCGGCGCCGGCATCGGTGGAAAGGTCGCCCAGGGCCAACCCGGCCATCCCGCCGCTGGCCTCGATCTCCGCGATCACCGCATCCGCCCGCTCCCGGTTCCTGCCGTGCACGATCACGGTCGCCCCTTCAGCGGCCAGCATCTTTGCTATCGCTTCACCGATCCCTGCGGTTGCGCCCGTTACCAGGGCGCGTTTTCCCTTGATTTGCAAATCCATCATCCACTCCAGTGGGCTAAAGTTCTACAAGTGTATAATTTTGTTTCGTGAAAGTCTACGAGTGTAGAAATTATGAAGGCACTGGGCAAGAAGGGCGCTGCAACGCGACAGGTCATCCTGGATGCCGCGCGACAGTCGTTTACGGCATCGGGCTATGACGTGGGGGTTCGGGAGATCGCCGAGGCTGCCGGCGTGACGGCGATGCTGGTCAATCGTTACTTCGGATCGAAAGACCAACTGTTCGAGGAGGTGGTGGATACGGTGCTGGCCGCGCCCGGCATCGTGACGGCGGAGGTCATGGACGATCGGCCCGCCATGCAGGCGTTTTGCAGGGCGCTGGCGCGCGGCTTGGTGACGCGGACCATGCCCGAGGCCACGCCGATGGACGGTTTCCTGATCATGCTGCGTTCGGCAAATAGTCCGAAGGCTTCGGCGATTCTGCGCGGCAAGTTCGAGCAGGTTTTCGCACAGCCGCTGGCCGCGCGGCTACCCGGGCCCCAGGCTGGCCAACGCGCCGCGATGCTGCTGGCCGTGATTGCGGGCGTTCAACTCATGCGCCAGGTGGTTGAGATGGCGGGGCTGACCGAAGCGGATCCGGAGGACCTTGCCGTCCAACTGGAGGGGATTTTCTGCTTGCTGGCCGGGATTACGCCTGAAACTGTTCGACCAGGAAATCGATAAAGGCCCTGGCTCGGGCGGTTTGATTCCGGCGCTGGGAGTAATACACGAACAGGTCAGCGGAGGGGATCTTGTCATCGGGCAGGACGACGCGGAGGCGTCCGCTCTCGAGATACTTGGCCAGATCCCATTCCGAGCGAATCAGGATGCCGTGACCGTCCAGCGCCCACCCCAGGACAATATCTCCGTCATTACTCGATAGCGCGCCATCCACCTTGACGGTCTCCTGACGACCGTCATGTTCCAGACGCCATACGCCGTAGGCGTCGTCATTTTGTCGATGGACAATGCAGCGGTGGTGGGCAAGGTCCGCCGGCGATTTTGGGGTGCCATGCCGCTCCAGGTAGCCCGGCGACGCGCAAAGGAATCGTCGGTTCGACATAATGCGCCGCGCGGCCAGGCGGGTGTCCGGCAGGGTCCCAAAACGGATCGCCAGGTCGAAACCGCTTTCTACGAGATCCACCGGGCGGTCAGTCACTTCCAGCTGGACTTCGACGTGCGCATAGCGCCGTGCGAATTCCGAGACCAGCGGTGCGATGGTGGTTCGACCGAAGCCCAGTGAGGCATTCACTTTCAATAGCCCGCGTGGCTCGGCGCCGCTGCTCGATACGACGTTCTCCATTTCCCTGAGGTCCGCCAGGATGCGTGTGGCATAGGCGAGATAGGTCTCGCCTTCGTTCGTCAAGCTGATGCTGCGGGTCGTGCGGTTCACCAGCCGGACGCCCAGGCGACTCTCCATTATGGCAAGCCGCTTGGTCGCCGCGGGAGGCGTGAGATCCAGCTCCCGCGCCGCGCCCGAGAGGCTGCCCAGCTTGGCCACCAGGACAAAGAACTCAAGCTCCGAGGCAACGTCAGTTTTCACTTGGATTTAATAATGTTTTGAATTGGATTCAATTCTAGAGCATGGTTCTCCGCCTACGCTACGGATTCCCCACGCGTATGCGTGTGCTATTTGTGCATCAGGAGACACATCGTGAGAATCGTTGAAATCCGGGAGAAGACGCTCCCCATCAGCTCGCCCATCCGCAACGCCTATATCGATTTCAGCAAAATGACCCTCAGCCTGGTGGCGGTCATTACGGACGTGATCCGTGACGGCAAACCGGTGGTGGGCTACGGCTTCAACTCGAACGGCCGCTACGGCCAGGGCACGCTGATGCGCGAGCGGTTTATCCCGCGCCTGATGGAAGCCGATCCCGATTCGCTGGTGGACGCCACCGGCAACAACCTGGATCCGCACAAGGTCTGGGACACGATGTTCAAGAACGAAAAGCCCGGCGGGCATGGCGAGCGCTCCGTGGCCATCGGCACCATCGACATGGCCATTTGGGATGCCGTGGCGAAAATCGAAGGAAAACCGCTGTTCCAGTTATTGGCGGAGCGCTATGGCAACGGCCAGCCTGACCGCAAGGTGTTCGTCTATGCCGCCGGCGGTTATTACTATCCCGGCCAGGATCACGGCAAGCTCAAGGACGAGATGCGCAGCTATATCGACCGTGGCTATACCGTGGTGAAGAAGAAAATCGGCGGTGCGTCATTGGACGAAGATCTGCGCCGCATCGATTCGATTCTGAGCGTGCTGCAGGACGGCCAGAAACTCGCGGTGGACGCGAATGGCCGCTTCGACCTCGACACCGCTATTCAATATGCGAAGGCGCTGTCGCAATACGACCTGTTCTGGTACGAGGAGCCGGGCGATCCGCTGGACTTCGAACTCCAGGCCACGCTGCGCAATTACTACGACAAGCCCATGGCCACCGGTGAGGACCTGTTCTCGATGCAGGACGCCCGCAATCTGATCCGCTATGGCGGCATGCGTCCAGATCGTGATTGGTTGCAATTCGACTGTGCACTGAGCTATGGCCTGGTCGAGTATCTGCGCACGCTCGACATGCTCAAGCAACACGGCTGGTCGGCCAGCCGCTGCATTCCGCACGGGGGACACCAGATGTCGCTGAATATCGCCGCTGGCCTGGGCCTCGGCGGCAATGAAAGCTATCCGGACCTCTTCCAACCGTTTGGCGGCTTTCCGGACGGCGTCAAGGTAGAGAAAGGCTACCTCACGATGCCTGACTTGCCGGGTATCGGCTTCGAGGGTAAGTCGGACCTGTACAGCGTGATGCGGCAACTGTCGGCGTAAGCCGCACGGTTAAATAAACGAAGCGGAGGCAACCGAGCGGATCAGTAATCGGCCCGTGACCGGGTGAGATTGGGGGGGTATCATCGCTCCGCAAGCGTTGGTGCGCCCCAGCCCCTTCAGGGGTTCAATTGGCTCGGGAGAGGATTCTGAAAGATTTCATTAATGAGACGGAAGGCCTGGCTGGCGCGAGGCTGACGTTGCTTCGCGATGGTCCGATCGAACTCTACCGCGCACAGTTTGTGGATTCGTCGGTAATCGCTGCGATACCCGTGGCCCCGGTGTCCGAAACCTCCCTCGAGCAGCTGCGCTACGAATACAGCATCAGAGACAAGTTCGATGGCGGCATTGCACTGCGCCCTTTAAGGTTCACCGTACATAATCAAAACCCGGCGCTGCTGCTGCACGATTCTGGTGGCGAGATGCTGAAAGACCTGATCTCAGGCGCCACGCCGCCGGAGATTTTCATTCGCCACGCACTGCTCGTGGCGTCGTCGCTGGCATCCGTCCATGACGCAGGCCTGGTCCACGGGGGATTGACGCCTTCGAACATCATGGTGCATCCAGGCGAGCGACGTGCAAGGTTGACGGGTTTTCGTGCGCTAGCCTTGATGCCGACGCTGTCCGCATTCGCTGGCGGAACGGAACGGGAAATGGACCGCGAGGCGCTGCACTATATGGCCCCGGAAGCGACTGGGCGGGTCAATCGAGTCTTCGACGAACGCTCAGATCTATATTCACTGGGCTGCATTTTCTTCCACATGCTGACCGGCCGCGTGCTTTTCCCTGGCGTTTCGCCATCGGAGCTCATCCATGCGCATATCGCTCGTCGTCCTGACGAAGATGTGCTCCTTGATCTGAAACGAAGTTTCAACGCGCGCCTCGTTGAGCTTGTATGTCGACTGCTGGCCAAGGAGCCAAGCGAGCGGTATCAACGGGCTTCCGATGTTGTTGACGATCTGGTTGCCCTGACCACAGTGAATCATCCGCGAACAGCAACCTTGGGACAAAGGCGTCGATCGGGTGCAAGTCTGTTCCGATCCGGAAGGCTGGTGGGTCGCCTGGCGGAGCTTGAGCGTCTTCGCGATGCCATTCAAAGCACGCCGGATGACCAGAAGCGGAGATTATGGTTAGTGGAAGGCCCGGCGGGCATTGGCAAGACCGCTTTAGTCAATCGTCTCAGGTTGGAGGTCGGCGGCAAAACCTGTGAGTTTGCGCAAGGCAAATGCGAGCTTGGGGATGGTGTCACACCCTATGCCAGCTTGTCCCGGGCCCTTCACGCACTCTTGAGAGCGGCGCTTGGATATCCTCCGCTGCAGTATGCGCAACTGCAGCGAAGGCTCCGCGAGGCCTTTGCCGACGAATCATCGATCATCACGACCATTTTCCCGGATTTCAGCCGACTCCTGGGAGAACACACGCACCATCCCGCTGTGTCGGCGCACGCAGAAAGGCATCGTTTCCTCGATGCCATCGCAAAGCTATTGCGTGCGTTCGCCTCGAAAGAGCGCCCGCTCTTATTGTTTCTGGATGACTTGCAGTGGGTCGACGAAGCAACGCTCGAGGTTGTTGAATATGTGCTGCAGAACCCGCTCTGTGGTCATGTCTTGTTGGTCGGCGCAATGCGCGACGGGAAAGTCGAGAGCGAGGGGGCTCACGTGCGCCCCTTTGTTCTGACCGATATGGTTGAGCGGATGACACTCGGACCTCTCTCTGGACGGGAAGTGGGCGGGCTCCTGCGCGCAGTCCTGGACGAAGATGATGTCGGGAATCTCACCGTACTCGAGGGCGCCATTTACCGCGGCGGCGGCGGTAATCCGCTTCACACGATACAGCTGGTCAGATCACTCATCGACGATGAGGTCATGGTCTACGACGAGGGCAACGGCGAATGGGTGGCATCCCTGCCGGCACTTGAAGCAAGATCAGACCTCTCAAGCGTGGTCGAGTTGTTGTCAACAAGGGTTGGGAGTCTGGCCCAGGACGCGCTGATGGCAACGCAATACCTGGCGATTCTCGCGGAGCCGTCATCGCTTGAAATCCTGTCTACGGCGATGTGCCGCCCACAAAATCTGGTCGAGCTTTCGCTGCGAGAAGCCCTTGAAAAGCAGTTCATTGTGTTGAGCGACGGCCTCTACTCCTTCACGCACGATCGGGTTCGCGACGCTGTATACGAAACATTCGGCGATCTCGAACGGCAGGAGAAACATCTGGAAGTTGGCAGCAACTTTTGGGAAAACGTTGTCAAGAATGGATTGAAGGTCAGTGTTTTTGTTGTCGCAAACCATTTGACCAGGGCGAGGCTGCCGGTTTCCGATCATCGACGGCGTCAGTTCGCGCTGATCATTCTTGACGCTGCCAATAAGGCCAGGGAAGCGACGGCCTATGAGGCGGCGATTGCGTACCTCGCCAATGCCCGGGATTTGTTGAAAGATCGGGCCGACCTCGACGGTGACTTGCTTGCGGTTATCGAATTGAGGCTTGGAGAGTGCGAGTTCGTGTGTATGCGAACTATTGAAGCATCAGAGCGAATCGCGGCGATATCGAAAGATCTACTGGATTCCGGGCACCGGGCAGAGCTTATTCGACTACGCCTCGCAATGTATGTGACGTTGGACCAGCCCGATAAAGGTCTGGAAGTTGGATTCCGGTATCTCGAAGAGGAGGCCGGCATCGTCTTCTCGAAGGACAATCGATTGGAAGGCGTCGAGGCCGACTATCGGCGACTTCTAGAGCATTACGGAAGCCGTAGTGTTCAAGATCTCGTCAACCTGAAGCTTATGGTCGACGAACGCGTTCGAAATGCGATGGACGTGATGACGGATCTCATACCGGCGGTGATGTTTTCCAGTCAGGACCTCGCCGAATTGATCATTCTTCGAATGATCAACCTCAGTCTTGAATATGGACACTGCGATGCGTCATGTTATGCCTACGTCTGTCTAAGCTTCATTGCTGGAGCCAGATTTGAGGACTATGCGACGACCGCTGTTTTCGGCGAACTCGCGATGCGGCTCCCGGCGGAGCGAGGGCTGAATCTATACGCCGGTCGTGTTCAGATGTGCTTCGGTGCGCTCAGCCTTCCTTGGACGGGCTCCGCCACGGAGGCGAGGCGGCATCTGGAGGAGGCGACGGCACTCACCGACCGCCAGGGTGACATGACGTTCGCCGTCTATTCCCGACGGCACATTGTCACGAATTTACTGTTCAGTGGTGGTGCGTTGTCGGAGGCTCAACAAATCGCCGAGGACGGTTTGAAACTCGCGCGGGATGCTGCGTTTGCGCTAGTCGTTGACGCGTTCATGGCACAGGCGTGGTTGATCCGCGAGCTCAGGGGGGTTCCCGTCGATATCGGGATGCACGATCCAAATGTCGAGTATCTCGATTTGCTGAGCGACTGTATCAGTGGAAAGTTCCATCGGGACATTGCCGCTTTTGCATTTTGGACGTACCGCCTGCAGGTCGCGGTCCTGTGGGGAGACCTGCCCAAGGCAATGGAGGCTGAAGCGCGCGCCAGCGCATCCGCATGGGCGTCTCCCGCCTTTCTGGAGAATGCTGATTTTGTTTTCTATAGCGGACTATTGCGCATCGCCATGGCGAGGACAGCCGCACCTGCCGATCGCGAAGCTCACACGCGTCTTGTGCGAGATCGGGTTCGGCAGATGCAGTGTTGGGCGGAGGCCTGTCCCGAGAATTTTCTCTCGCGCGAGAAATTGCTCGCCGCGGAGCTTTCTGAGCTGATGGAGGACAAGGCGAATAGTCTCGCGCTCTATGAAGAGGCGATAGCCTTGGCGGATCAGTCGCGCGATATGCACATTCAGAGCGTCGCCAGAGAGCTGGCATCTCGTTTCGCAGCGCGTTGTGGGCTCCGCTCCGCGCAACAGGGATACCTGGAGCAGGCGAGGAGTGCATACGCTTGCTGGGGGGCGGATGCAAAGGTTCGGCACCTCGATGTGGAGTTTCCCGCGCTTAGAGCAGGAAGGAGCACGGAGTTTCGCGAACTCGGGAACTCACTGTTATGGAGCGAGGATCGTTTCGAAACGGAAGTTGTACTGAGGTCGGTCCGGGCCTTGTCGGGGGAGTTCTCGTTACAACAGGTCATGAAGATCATCCTCCAGAATGCCCTGCAATATGCCGGCGCGGAGCGTGCGGTGCTGTGCTTGCTCGAAGACGGCGTGTTGTATGTGGCGGCACGTGCAAAATTGGCACAGGGACAGTTGGAAATGAATCTCGTACGGACGGTCCTCTCGCCGGAGTTGATTGCGACGCCCATCGCCTACCTGACGCTGCGCAGCAAGGAGTCTGTCGTGCTTGAGGATGCGCGCGATGACCCGCAATACGGACTCGACAGCTATGTTCGGGCACACAGATCGCGGTCGATTATGTGTGTCCCACTCCTCAAGCAGGGTTCACTCACAGGATTGCTGTATCTGGAGAATGCGTTGATCGCAGGCGTCTTCAATGCGACGCGTGTGAGGACCCTTGAGGTTCTCGCATCTCAGGTGGCATTTTCCCTGGAAAACGCGAAGTTGTATGAGAACGTTGAAGCCGAGCATATTCGGCGCGCGGAAGCCGACCGTTACGCCGGAGAGACACAGGAAAAATTGGCACGGGCTGCGCGGTTGACAGAATTGGGTGAACTCGCGGCATTCATCGTGCACGAAGTCAGTCAGCCCATCTCCACGGTGAGCACGTGTGCCCGCGCCGCAATTCGATGGCTGAATCGAGAGATTCCGGACCTTTCGGAGGCCGTGGCGGCGCTCGAGATGATCTCCGCAAGCAGCGAGCGTGCGACGAATATCATCGGAAGCATTCGAGCGATGGTCAAGGAGTCTCGTCCGAATAAATCGAGCATGGATATCCACGAGGCAATACTCGAGGTCTTCAATGTCTTGCGGGAGCGCATTGA
Organism: Cupriavidus sp. 10L43_2; assembly: GCF_056395265.1. NCBI lineage: Bacteria > Pseudomonadati > Pseudomonadota > Betaproteobacteria > Burkholderiales > Burkholderiaceae > Cupriavidus > Cupriavidus sp. 10L43_2. Next base: position 123,651 of record NZ_JBFTJE010000002.1, on the reverse strand, counting down.
TGCTGAGAAGGTAATGCTATCGAGCACCTTCGCAACGGATGCCTTGATTGTCTCTGGTGATCGCATATTGCTGCAGCAAGTAGTGATGAATCTCTTGACCAACGCACTCGAGGCAATGAGTGACATGGAAGAGCGAGAGAAGTGCATTGCAGTCCAGACCCATATTGATGAACACCATATGGTCTGGGTGTCAGTCAGCGATACCGGCCGGGGCATCTCGGATGAGATCGCAGCGCACATCTTCGACTCTCTGGCCACCACAAAAGGATATGGGATGGGCATGGGCCTCTCCATTTGCAAGTCGATTGTGGAGGCTCACGACGGGAAGATTGAAGTTTGTAGTGCCGGCGCAGCAGGCGCCAGCTTCCGCTTCTCCGTCCCAATCTGGTGCAATTTCAAATAATCCGGTCTATCCCGACAAGGTGATGCGTCGATAACCGTCAAGCTGTGTGCGTTGATTCAGCAACGACTGTGAGGACGCATGCAGGCCACGCTTAACGGCACCGAACTCTTCTTTGACGTGGATGGCGAAGGATTTCGCCCGGAGCAGGGCACACTGGTGGAAAAGCCGGTGCTGGTGGTCATCCACGGGGGACTTGGATTCGACCATGGCTACCTGAAGCCCGGGCTGTCCGCGCTGCGCGATCAGGTGCAACTGCTTTACGTCGACTTGCGAGGGCAGGGGCGCTCGGGACGCCCACCGCTGGATACCTGCACGCTTGAGCAGATGGCCGATGATGTCGCGGCGCTGTGCGCGTATCTCGGCGTGGGGCAGGTTCATGTGTTTGGCCATTCGGCCGGCGGCTTTGTCGCCATGCATTTGGCGTTGCGCCATCCTGCGCTGGTACGGGGGCTGGTGCTGTGCAGCAGCTCGCCAACCGTGCAGCCGATTATGGACGATAACGGAGAGCCGGCGCCGACGCTGGCCTCGCGCGCCGGGCCCGAAACGATGGCGGTAGCGGCGCGGGTGTTTTCCGGTGACATTACCGCCGAAAGCGTCGAGGCCTTCTTCCGCGAGGTCGGTCCCTATTATGCGGCGCCGTCCCACATGGACGTGCCGCCTGCGCTCACGGCGCTCAGCATCGCTTCGGTCGACATCATGCGGCATTTCATGACGGTGATTGCGCCGTCCTATGACTTGCGGCCTCTCCTGGGCAGCATCTCCGCCCGAACCTTCGTACTGGTCGGCAAGTTCGACTGGGTGTGCCCGCCGCGCGCCAGCCGTGCCCTCGCCCGGGGCATTCCAGGCGCGGTGCTGGTGGAGTTCGATGACGCGGGCCATTTTCCATTTTCCGAGACACCGACGGCGTTCATCGACGCAATGGCGAATTATTTCGCGAGCTAATACGGAGGGATCATGACTGAACTTTGGCGCCTATCGGCAACTGAACTGGCCTCGCGTATTCGGCATCGTGAGGTGTCTGCCCGCGAGGCAGCAACGTCCGCGCTCGAACGCCTGGATGCCGTCAATCCGTTGATCAACGCGGTGGTCGCACATCGCCCGGAGTCGGTCCTGGCGCAGGCGGATGCCGTTGACGCGGCGTTGGCGCGCGGGGAGGACCCGGGGCCGTTGGCGGGTGTACCCGTCACCACGAAGATCAATACCGACCACGCGGGATTTGCGACGACGAACGGCACACGCCTGCAAGAGGGGCTGGTTGCGCAGCACAACAGTCCGGCCGTCGAGAACCTCGCGCGGGCGGGCGCCGTCCTGCTTGGCCGCAGCAACTCGCCCACGTTCGCGCTGCGCTGGTTCACCGACAATCGGGTCCACGGTCATACAAGCAATCCGCGCAGTCCTGCGCTTACGCCTGGAGGATCGAGCGGGGGAGGGGCGGCGGCGGTAACCGCGGGGATCGGCTGTATCGCGCTCGGTACCGACATCGGCGGCTCTATCCGCTACCCGGCGTACGCATGCGGCATCCACGGATTGCGGCCGTCGTTCGGCAGGGTGCCGGCGTTCAACGCCTCGTCGCCCGAGCGTCCGATCGGCGCCCAATTGATGTCCGCGACGGGGCCCATGGCGCGTACGGTGGCGGATCTTGAAGTTGCGCTGATGGCCATGTCCGCGCCCGATGTGCGTGATCCGTGGTGGGTGCCCGTGCCGCTACAGGGTCCCGAGACGGCGTTGCGGGCGGCGCTCTGTTTGCGCCCGGGTGGCATGGAGATCGCCCCGGAAGTGGAAGCTGCGCTGCGCGATGCGGCGCGGCGGCTGGTGGACGCGGGGTGGACGGTCGAAGAGATCGACGACACGCCGCTGATCCGTGATGCGGCCGAAGTTCAGGAGCGACTGTGGCTCGGCGATGGATTCCCGGCGCTCGTCGACGCTGTTACCCGGGATGGCGATCCCGGGGCGCGGGCCGTGGTCGAGGGCGTGCGTGCCAAGGTCAGTGCGATGCCCGGTGACGTCGTCAACAGCTCGCTGGTGCGCCGGACCACGCTGGTGCGTCATTGGCGCGCCTTCCTTGCCCAATACCCGGTGCTGCTGCTTCCTGTATCGGGAGAGTTGCCGTTCCCGGACGGGCTCGACATGCAGGGCGCGGCGGGCTTTCAGCGCGTCTGGGAAGCGCAGCTGACCATGCGGGCACTCCCGGCGATGGGGCTGCCAGGGCTCGTCGTCTCCACGAATCTGGTCGACTCGGTCCCCGTCGGCGTACAGATCGTGGCCAGCCATTTTCGGGAGGACCTGTGCCTGCTGGCAGGCAAGGCGATCGAGGCGCGCGGCACGCCGCCTTCGCCGATCGATCCCTTTACCAAGTGATGGAGGAGAGCCCCGCGTGGTAGCCACATTCGCGGAAAATGCGAATGACGCCGTCAACCTGCTGTGGCTCAATCCACAATGAAGAGCTTGGCGCCTGTCTTGGTATAAGACTGATGTGGCTCCGCGTTGTCGCCCACCTGATAGCTCATGCCCGCCGTCAAAACAAATTTCCGTCCATCTTCGAGCGTTGTTTCCAACTCACCTTCCATGCAGAAGAGGACATGCCCCTTTTGGCACCAATGGTCCGCGAGGTAGCCAGGGGTGTATTCCACCATCCGCACCCGAATCTGATTCGGCTTTTCACCGAAGCATCGCGTGCGCCAATAGGCCATGCCGGTTTCCCCCTGGTGCTCTGTCTTTTCGACTTCCGCCCAGTTGGTCGTCCCAAATGCAAATGCATCCATCTTCATGCTGTTGTTCCTTGTACTAGGAGTGTCGGTTCACAATTGCCGCCTCTACCAGAGTTTCACGTACGCCTTGCCGATCAGCGGGCGAAGCGAGGCCGATGCAAACCGATAGTTCCTCGCCCTCGACCAATGACCTGTAGACGACGCCAGCGCGTCGTAATGCGGTGAACGATTTCGGCAGCAGGGCTATGCCCTTTCCATTCGCCACATCAGCAAGTAGAACGTGATGGTCCGATGGCTCCCTCAATTTGGATGGGGCGAAACCATGGCGGGAGAAAACTGTCTGGCAGTGATCGAAGAACGCGGGCTGTCGCGCACGCTCGAACCAGAAGACTTTCTCACGTGCCAGGTCCGCGAGACCAATTCTTCTGCGCTTGGCTAATAGATGGCGTGACGGTATCGCGACGACCATCGGCAGTTGGTCGAGTTCCCGGACCTCCAGTTCGTGCGTTTCCGTAGGCAGCGCGATGAACGCTGCGTCCAGTTTGCCAGCGCGAAGCTGGCGTACGAGCCGGGGCGATGTATCGGAGAAGGTCGAGACAACAGTTCTGGGATGACGGGCTTGCACCCGTTGTGCCAGCCCGTGGAACCAGGCTGGTTCCACGGCGCTAGTCAGTCCAAGCCGGAGGTTGGCCGGCAGACCCTTAATCGTGAGCGCTGCCTCGGCCTCGCGAAGCAATTTGGCAATGCTGCGCGCATAAGGGAGCAGCTTCTCCCCAGCGACGGTAAGCGTCACGCCCCGCGTATTGCGGTCAAACAACCGCGTTCCCAACCGTTCTTCGAGTTCTCGAATTGCCCGGCTCAGTGGCGGCTGGGAAAGATGCAGCGTCTCGGCCGCCTGCCGGAAACTCAGTGCGTCCGCCACGGCAAGGAAAAGCAAAAGGGATCGGGAATCGAGGCGATCAGACATATCAAAAAGGTATCACAAACTTGGTCATTCCGCATCCCGGGTGCGTGCCCTACATTTGCCGCACCAACTCTTCTGGAGAAGATCAATGAACCTGACTCACCATGCTGCCCTGGCCGCTGTTTCCCGGCGCAATTGTCAACGGGGTGACCTATGAACCCAGAACGTTACGAGCGTGGCTTGCAGATGCTGGCTGCAGTGGATGGGGTTGCCGGTCAGAACGTGGTCGAAACGCTGGCGCAATCGTTTCCGGACTTCGCGCGCTACGTGGTTGAGTTTCCGTTCGGCGACATCTACGCCCGAAACGGCCTCGGCTTGCGCGAGCGGGAACTGGCAACTGTCGCAGCGCTTTGCGCACTCGGCAGTGCATTACCGCAGCTTCGCGTGCATGTACAAGCTGCATTGCACGTCGGCTGCAAACCGCGAGAGGTGGTGGAGGTTGTGATGCAGATGGCGGTATATGCGGGATTTCCGGCGGCACTGAACGGTTTGTCCGTCGTACGTGAGGTCTTCGCGGAGACTGGGATTCCGCTACCACTGGATTGAGGTCGCGGCGCCGACGCGGAGTTCCGCACACCGACCGTGCCTAGGCACGCTTGACGGTCGCATTCTGGTCATCGACATACGCATCGAGGAAAGCATCGGAAGCGACATGGTCGGCGAGTGCGCGCAGGGTGGCAGCTGAATCACTACCCAATACCTCCTCCACACGCTGGTTCGCTTTCGCCCAATAGACGATGGCTTCATGCAAGCGGGCGGTACCCACGCCTGTCAGGGATGCACGCTTGGACCGCTTGTCTTGCTCGTCCGTATGCAATTCCACAAGACCATCCCGAATCAGAGGCCGGAGCGCATGCGTCACCGCGGACATCTGAATCGCGAGTTTGCCCGCGAGGTCCTGCAAGGTTGGTGACCGCCCCCCGTCTGCGGAGGCCAGCCGCTCGATGTCAGCCAATAGCCCCACCTGCGTTGCCTTCAGGCCAAGAGGCGCAAGTGCATCGTCATAGAGGTTGCCCAGACGGCGTGCCGCGCGCCTGAGCGAGGTGTTGGTGCAAACCAGCTTCTCGAAAATGCTCTTTTCTTCACCTGGCATACCGCCTGCGTCCGCAATCGCGGTAGCGGCTTCATCACGTTTCTTTCCCATCCCGTAAGAATGGTTGAGTACAGCACCGTTGACAAGTAGCAGCGATGCCGCTATAAACTTGAGCACTCAATTAAATACTTGAGCACTCATTCAATTCAAAGGAGATATGCATGTCCACTTCCAGAAAAACTGCCGTCGTAACCGGCGCATCATCGGGCATCGGTGCCATCTATGCCGATCGACTGGCCGCTCGCGGCTACGACCTCGTCCTGGTCGCACGGCGCGCCGACCGACTGGCCGCACTGTCGGAGAAGCTGTCTGAGACTCACGGGGTCAAAGTTCAGGTTCTGGTTGCCGACCTCGAGAACGAGGCCGACGTCGTCAAGGTCGAGGCGGTGCTGGCGAACGATGCCCGCGTGCGCGTCCTCGTGAACAATGCCGGCTTCGCTCGACTGCGTCCGCTCGCGCAATCGTCGGTGAACGATTCAACGTCGCAGATCGCGTTGAACATCACGTCGCTGACGCGCCTTACGCACGCCGCGCTGCCCGGATTTCTGTCGCGCAACGATGGGGTCATCATCAATATCGCTTCGGTGCTGGCGGTCCACTCGCTGCCGGTGAGCTCGGTCTATAGCGGCACGAAGGCATACGTGCTGGCTTTCACTCGCGGTCTTCAGGACGAACTCGCGAACACTGGCGTGAAGGTGCAAGTGGTGCTGCCGGCGTCGACCGCGACCGAAATCTGGACGGAAGGTGTCTCCGGCGTGCCGCTGTCCGCGCTCCGCCCGGAAAGCGTGATGAGCGCGGAAGATATGGTCGACGCCGCGCTGGTCGGCCTCGATAACGGGGAAGCCGTCACCTGGCCCTCTGTCGCCGACGAGAGCCTGTGGGCGAAGTACGATGCGGCACGTTCCGCGTTATTCGCGGCAACGCAGGTTGGCACGCCTGCCCCGCGCTATCAGAAGACTTGACCGGGGGACCAGTCTGCGCGGACATGGGCAGTTTCGCTCCTGGCTTGGCGGCAGGGCCGTCAGTTTGGGAGGATGTGGGGGAGGGGTGCGACATTAGAAAAAGCGGCCAACACCTAATGTCTAGGCGGTTCTGAATGGTCTACGGCTCAGCCACATTCAAATGCAGTCCGAGCGTGCTTTTTGTGCGGGGTGTTGATCTTTCGAGGGGGGTGGGGTGGGTGGGGCTGGCCAGGGGCGCCTGAGCCGGAGCAGGGCGGGGCAGTTGCATGACGAGGTGCCACGGCGGAGCCAGGCTCGCAGTCACGGGCAGCTATCGACCCATAGCGGGCATCGGCCTCGCCTTTAGCAGTCATTTGTGGGGTGGATCGGCCTTGTCCGTCTAGAGGGGAAACTTGCAAACCGGGACCCGTGAAACGCGCGGGGCATGACATCAGAATCTGACGTTAGACGAAAATTCCACGCAGATCAGGCTGAAATCGCGCGAATTTGCGCTTTCGCCGCCACCTTCTAAGCTGCTCTCATTGCCTGCGGCCCTCAGGCGTTTGCCGCGCGCGTCCCCGCGTGCCGAACGATGAGGCGCCAATGATAAAAAGAAGATGCTCAAGGCTTGTACGGCTGACGCTCGGCCCGTTGTGGGCCGTGGCAACCGGCCTGACGCAGGCGGCACCCGACACGGTGCAGTATCAGGTGCCGATGGCCGAGGCACCGGTCTTTGTCACGCAGGCCATCGACACGTTGCCGGTGCGCGGCACCCGGGTGATCTCGGTGATGGCGTGCGGGATGGAACTCGACTTCGTCAATCGCTTCCGCGCGCACGACAGCAGCGAGGACATGGCCGCCGAAGTCCTCGGCAAGGTCGTGTGGAGCCAGCTCGGCAGGCGTCGTTTGCCATTGGCGGAGTTCGAACCGGGCTGGTGTACGGCAACGGTGACGTTCGACCGTACCGTGATCTGCCGGCTGTTCAAGGACGAGTGCAGGTCCACTGACGAAGCGACCCGCATCGCTGCCGCAGACAAGTTCCTCGACGATCCCATCTGGAAAGCGCTGGTGAGCCCGCCAGAAGGCGGCCTGCCCGATGTGGCACCACTGCAGCAGAAGCTGGTGGGATTCGCGCCGCTCGTATGCGCAACGCCCGGTTTCTACAACGTATCGGCTGTCCTGCAGGATCCACCGGACCCGAGCATTCCGACAGACTTCGGACGCGTACACCTGACCTTCCGCATTGCCACGGCCTGTCTGATTGCGCAGGCCAACACGGCGCTGCTCAATATGTCGCGGGGCACCCAGCAGGTGGGGACGGACGGGATGCTGTGCGCGGGCCGCGTGGGCAAGACGCACGGCGACTGGGACGCCACGTTGAAGGACCTGATCCGCGTAGCCGAGCTGGACCGCGCGCGGCCCATCCTGTCACAGGAAGCGAGGACCAGGCTCAACGATCAATTGATCGATATCGATGGCGGCCCCGCGCAGGAGCGCTATCACCTGTGGGAATGCGGCAACGAGGAGCGCAGTGTCGGCAGCCCGCAGGAGCGATCGGACGACCGCGACGGCTTCGACGGGTTGATGGAAGACCTGGCGAACACGCTGGAAGACCTCGCCTGGATTCTGCTGATCATCTTCCTGATCGCTGCGGCGGTGGCGGTGACCATCTTCACTGCCGGTCTTGGCGGCGTGCTCCTGCTGGTGCTGGTAAGCGTGGTGGCCGCGGGGGTCGCCACGGCAGCTGCCCTCGCGCTGGTGCTCACGATTCCGGAAACCGAGAATCACCTCTTCCTGATCAACACCACGAAGTACCTCAACAACCAGTACATCATGTCGAATGGGGGCACCGGCTATGCGAGCGACCAGAAGAATCTACGCGAATGGCTGCTGGAACATACCCAACGCGTGGTGAAGGCCGACTTCCTCGAATACAACAGCCGGCCCTATCAGCGATACAGCCTGGCCGCGATCATGAACCTTGCCGATTTTGCCAAGGACCCCGATGTCAGAACTGGCGCGCAGCTTGCGCTTGAGTATGCGGTGGCGAAGTATGCGATATCGAGCAACGAAGGGCGGCGCATCGTGCCATATCGCCGCAAGCGCGAGTACCTGTTTCACGTCGATGGCCTGCCTCACGATCCCAAAAAATGGCCGTTCAACGGATTGTTCGACCTCAGCGAGGGCGCCGACTACCTGCACGCCCTGGGACTGCTGTACTTCGGCCGATCGCTGAACCTGCCAGCAGGCGGCGGCAATTCCTATGCGGCCACCAGCGCGTACGCGTCGCAGGCGATCTATGCGGCCACGTCATACTGGCGGCCCGACGAGGCCATCTTCTCGTTGGCGATGGAACGCGGCCATGCGCCGCTCGTGCATCAGCGCATTCACCACGATGGCTGGGAGATCGTTTCCAGCGGGGCCAGTTTCACGATCACGGCCGGCGGCGTGACCACGGGCATGCCGATGAACACGACCACCGATGGACTTGACGGCACCATCCTCAAGGACACGCAAGACGGCCTGGGCGCGGCGGTGCCGACGACGCTGATGCTGGCCGGCCCCCCGCACGTCGCACCGCTGTTCGACCGCAAGGAACGCGTTCGGGAATCGGATACACGCCGTTCTTCGTTGGAGCGTTTCCTGCGTTTCGATGGCAGGCGGGCGGAGGTGGGGGGCCATGCCCCCAGCTACGACCAGAACCTGTGCGTCTGGGACGGCTTCGCTTGCGGCGTCAATCTCATGATTCCAGACGACCTGAGAGCGTGCATGAAGCCGGATGACCAGCGCCCGAACTGGTTCCTGGTCCGGTCCGACGATCCCGCGTGCCCGGGTTACAACGCCGGTCCCACGTTCTGGATGGCCATCTACAACGAGCCGCGCGCAGGGAACGACTCGCGTTTCGGCCCGTTCGATAACGTCGGCCTGATCGAGATCGTCGACGGCGCGGAGATGGACTTCGAGACATTCAGCACGCGCGCGCGGCAACGGAATCCGGGGCCCGGTCCGCTGATGGGCACGGGCTCCGCCTGCAATGGTGAATACGTGTCGGTGCGAGGCACGACCGGCCAGCGTATCGGTTTCGATTGCGTACAGGTGACGTCCGTCAACGGCACCGCACAGCCGGACCGCGATGACTGGCCTCACGCGGGCGCCGCCCCGGGCGCGCTGGGCGTGGCGCCCATGACATCGGGCGGCGACGGCCGCGTCGAGATCACCAGTCCGGTGACGCGGCGCAGGATCGTGCTCGATTTCACGCGGCTGGATAACCCGATGTTCATCCTGCTGGGTCCGCCATGAACCTGATTACGAAGTGGTTGCACGGTATCGTGCCAATGCTCGTCGCGGGCCTGGCCCATGCCGATGCCACCGTCACGGCCTGCGGCCAGGACGTCTGGCCTGGTGATGCACGCACGGACCTGAGCGAGGCGCTTCAGGCCGGCGGGCGTATCACGTTTGCTTGCGCCGGGACCATCGCCTTCACCACCACGCATGCGCTCAGCCGGGACGTGGTGATCGACGGCGAGGGCAAGGTCACGCTCGATGGCAACGGACACCGCATGTTCGGGATCCGCGCCGGTGTACACGCCTCGTTCACACGTATCACGATCCGTGGGGGTGGCACATCGGGCGGCAACCCAGGCAGCGTGATTTCGGGGGAAGGAGCGGTATCGTTGCTGGCAGGGACCACCATCCGCAACTCGGATCGTCCGATCTGGCTGCTGGCGGGCAATCTCGTCTTGCGCGATGCCTGGATTGCCGAGAATACCGGTCCAGTGCTGGTGGTGTCCGAAGGAGAACTCGATATCTCGCAAAACAGTCGTCTGACCGACAACAAGGGTGGCGAGGTGCTGGCCACGGGGCCGGGCACCACGGTGCGCATTGCGGATACCCAATTCCTGCGCAATGGCCACGCCAGCTTTGGCGGCAGCGCGGCGGGAAACTGCGAAGTCACCATCCGGAATGCCTGGTTTGCCGATAACGCCGATACACAGGACGGCGGCGCCATCCTGTCGCGCTGCGCGCTGACCGTGGAAGACAGCCAGTTCGAGCGCAATCGCGCCGGCGGCGATGGCGGCGCTATCCGCCAGACACACGGTGCCACGGCGGTCATGCGCAAGGTGACGTTCCGCGCCAACCAGGCGGCCGGCAGCGGGGGCGCCATCGCGGCCGTCTGGGATTTGCAACGGCAGGGCAGCCTGCGCGTGCGAAACAGCCGATTCGAGCGCAACGTCGCCACCCGTGCCGGCGGCGCAATCTATGCGGGAGAGTCTGCGCTGGTGGAGATCAGCGTCGATGGCTTTGTCGGTAACACGGCCGGTACGGCGGGCGGCGCCATCTACGCGCGGCAGGCGCGGCTCGACAGCAGAGGCAGCCTGTTTCGCCAGAACACCGCCAATACCGGCGCCGCTATTCAGACGCTGTGCATGCCGGCCATGGGGCAGATTGCGAACACGATCCTTGTCGACAACTCGGCAAAGCAGGGCGCTGGCGCGTTCCATGGCGGCAACGTGCGATTCCTGAACGTCACCATCGCCGGTAATGGCAGCCGTCCCGTACAGCACGCCCAGCTTTGTGGTGATACATCGGCCATCGAGTTCGCCAACACCATCGTGCTGGGTAACTGGAATGGCGCCTGCGGGGGCGCGGATGCGCAGCGCACATTCCGCGACCTTGGCCATAACCTCCAGTTTCCCGGCAATGCCTGCGGCAGCACGATTCCCAGTGTTTTCCCGATACTGGGGCCGTTTTATGCACCGCTGCGTCCACTGAGTCCGGCCGGCAACGGTGGCGACAATGCGCTATGCATGGCGGCTCCGATCAATGGGCGGGACATCTTCGGCACACATCGGCCGCAGGGTGAGGCGTGTTCGATCGGCGCGGTGGAAGGGGACCTCTCGACCCTGTTCGACCGTTACTGGCGCAAACGGCGCGACGCGTTGACGAAGTAGAGAGGCGGCGCCGATCGCAGCAGAGTGTGCGTGCTCCGAACGGGGTAAGCCGTGAGTAGCATGGCAACAAGTGAAAGACATCCTATGCTCGGCGCATGCTGCGCTGCATCGATTTCCGCTCTCGCCATCCACGAAATGCGCATCGGACCAGAATTGCTGCTGGGCTCTGTCTCCATCAAGTTAGTTTTTTCGAGGCGTGCCCCTTGAGACACTCCTACACAGCATACGGGCGTGAAAATTCAGTCGCGCGAGAACGTGGCTCCGCCGGTTGGCCGGATATACCGTGGGGTTGGCAGCCCCATGGCCTTGGCGGCATTGAGAATGCCGTCCTCGATCGCACCGGCGTCACGCACGGACTGGTATTCGCCGTCCTTGAAGATTACGTTGGCGCCATAGACGACCATAAAGCCCTCAGCGGGCTCTTTGGCATCGGCCGGTACCGAGAACGTGTGAATGGAGCCGCCCGGTTCATACAGGTAACTACCGGCTGTTTGCGGGTCCTCTGGGTACTCGACATAGTTCCATTCGCCCTTCGTCGTGAAGAAGTGGACGGTCCCGGTGTGGAAATGGGGCGGCAGTGTCGTGCCTGGCTCGAATTTTCCGTACAGGACCCAGACACCGCTCTCACGATCGAGGAAGAGCGGGACGATGGTGGAGCCGGATTCCGAGCCTGGGAACGCCACTGCATCGTGAATGTTGAAGGACAGCAGTCGATCCTGATGGGTAAAGACCTTGGGCAATGCCATGATGCAAATCTCCTGAGGCGACGAGTCGAATCGCGCGGATATAGCTGTGTCTCGTCGCCGGTATGTTGAAAGTGTCCGGAAGTCCGGGTGGCTCAGAGATAAAGTCCGCCATCGACTGCAATCTCGGTGCCGGTGATGTAGCGAGATTCATCGCTTGCCAAGAACAGCGACGCATAGGCGATGTCCCATGGAGTGCCTTGGTGGCCCATCGGGCAACGCAGATTTCGCGCGTCGCGTGCGGCTTGTCCCGCCGCAGCGTCACCCTTGGTCAGGTGCGCGGCGTGTGGTGTGTCGATCAATCCGGGGACCACGACGTTAGCCCGAACACGATCAGAAGCGTAGCGGCGCGCGAGCACACGCGTCATATGGTTGAGCGCCGCCTTTGACGTGTTGTAAGCCAGAAACGGCATCGGGCTCCATTTTCGGCTGGCGATCGACGAAATGTTTACGATCGAACCACCGCCCTGTTTCACCATGCGAGGGATTACCTGCTGGCAGGCCAGCATGACGCCTTTGAGATTGATGTCGAAGACGCGATCCCAATCTTCTTCGCGGATATCCTCGAGCTCCGCCACGATCTCGATACCGACATTGTTATGTAGTACATCGATGCGTCCGAACTCGGATGCGCAATAGCTGGCCATGGCTGCAAGCTGGGCCTTCCGGCATACGTCGGCCTCGAACGGCAGTGCATCGCCGCCGGCTTCGCGGATTTGCTCAACAACGCGTTGCGCGGCTTTGGTGTCGCGGTCTACGCAGAGGACGCGCGCGCCTTCCCGCGCATAGACAATGGCCGCGGCAGAGCCATTGCTGACGTCCGCGCCACTGGAGCCAGCGCCCACGACGATGGCGACCTTACCGGCCAGCCGGCCATGCCCACTGGCGATTGCAAGTGCTGAATCTCCCATGCCGGCGTCCCTTAGCGTAGGCCGAGCGCGCGCAGCTTGGCGTCGGGCGCCGAGTATGGGCGCTCGCAGATGATCTTGTCCGAGCCCGGCGCAAACTCGAACGTGGCGGCCATTCGAACCCGGAAGGTGCGGCCCGTCGGTGCGAAGGTCTTGCCGTTGGCCTGGAGCGGACCGAGATGCGTGCCCTGCAACCAGAACTCTACGAGCACCGTTTGGTCGACGGCAGCAACGGCGATAATTTCGTTCTTGAGGTCGGGGAAGGGAATCCGCGACGAATCAAAGTAGCCGCGCACCTCGGTTTCGCCGTCAAAGACAACGCCGCTGCCATGCATTTCGTAGCGGGGGTGGGCAAACGTATCGATGACGGCATCCCAGTCATGGACACATTCCAGAGCCATGTGGTCCCGCACGGTCTTGATGCGTGCGGCGTCGAGCGTAGCTGACATTAAAAATCTCCTGTGGTAGATGATGAGAATTCGAATGGTGATCGGGTGCTGTGTGTGAGGCCGGTCGCTCAATCCAGCTTGATGTTCGCTTGCGTCGCGATTGCCTTCCACATGGGAATATCGCGGGCATTGACAGCCTGTTGCTCCGGTCCGGGCACATACTTTGCAGTGATACCCAGCGAGAGCAGCTTGTTGACGACGTCAGGCTCCTTGAGCGTGGTTTCCAGGACGCGAGACAATTTCTCCACGATGGGTTTTGGCGTCTTTGCTGGCACGTACATGACCCAGGTCAGTTCGCGGTCGAAGTCCACCCCCTGTTCCTGGTAGCTGGCGACGTTTGACAAGCTAGGCGAACGTCGCGTGCATACAGCGAGCGCCTTGACCTTGCCTTCCTTGACGAAAGGGGTGGCAGTCACCATATCGACGAAGCCCACAGAGATGTGGTTGCCGAGGATGTCGGTCACAATCTGCGACGTGCCCTTGTATGGCACGTGCTGCATCGGTATGCCGGTCTTCTGGCTCAGGACCTCGCCACAGAAGTGGCCCGTGGATCCCGCCCCCCAGCTTGCATACTGAATCGGCGTCTTGTCCTTGCGCGACAGCGCAATCAGTTCCTTGAGGTTGTTCGCTGGATACTGATTGGCAGCAATCATCACGATTGACGAATTCCCTATCGCCCCCAGACTCTGGAAGTCGCGCACCGGGTCGTAGGGCAGCTTCGTGTACGTGGCCGGCGCAAGCTGATGGGTCGACATGCCGCCGATCATGATCGTGTAGCCGTCCGGTGCTGCGGTGGCGACGGCGTGGGTACCGATCGTGCCAGCCGCACCCGGCTTGTTCTCCACCACTACCGGCTGCTTGAGTTGCGCCGCGAAGCGTTCGGCGAGCAGGCGGCCGAGAATGTCGCCGCCGCCGCCGGCGGAGAAGGGCAACAGCATGCGGATAGGGCGATCGGGATAAGTGGCGACATCGCCGGCCTGGGCGGCGGTGGTGGCAAGGGCGAGCAGGGCGCTGGCGAGAAATCTGTTCATGGCTGTCTCCGTGGGTATCCGTCCGTTCTGCGATGCAGACGTCTTCAGTGCGTTCCAATCGATGTGGAAACGTTTCCATGAAAGTTTGGTAGACCATGTGGGGCACGACAATCATGGTAAACTCTATGTCGCATCTAAACGCAACGCAGACTAGAGTTGGAACTGGAAACGTTTCCAATTTTGGGGAGGGAGGCAATGAGTTTGCTGTTTGGTGGCGTTTGCCAGATTGGCTATGTCGTGCGCGACATTGAGAAGGCCATGCGGCACTGGAGCGACGTGTTGGGCGTCGGCCCCTGGTTCTACAAGGAAGCCGTTGGTACCACCGAGTTCCGTTACTACGGGAAGACATCGGCACTGCCAGACCTGTCTATCGCCCTTGCCAATTCAGGGGGCGTCCAGATCGAGCTGATCCAGCAACGCAACGAAGCGCCGTCGCTGTATCTGGATTCCCTGAAGCGGGCAGGAGAGGGCATGCAGCATATCGCCTACTGGACAGACGACCGGTTCGACGAGTACGCGGAAGCCTTACGTGGGCGCGGCTACGTAGAGGGGCACGGTGGCCGCATGGGCATGCGCGGCCGATTTGCCTATTACGTCCACGCGGACTTGCCGGGCAACATCGTGGAGATTTCGGAAATGGCGGGCGGCAAGGGCGAGTATTTCGCGTCGATTGCCGCCGCTGCCAAAGGCTGGGACGGCGCTGATCCCATCCGCCGGATCGGAGCGCCGCAATGACCGCCAACGAAAGCAGGGAAGCAGGGCGACGCGTCGGGGTGGTGACGGGCGCTGCGCGTGGCATTGGATTGGCGATTGGTGCCCGTCTGGCCGCAGAGGGTTTTTCCGTAGCATTGTGGGATCGCGATGCCGGGCAACTCAACGAGGCTGTGCAATCGCTGCGTGCAAGTGGCGCAAACGCGATGTCTGTCGCGGTTGACATTACGGATCGCGCTCAGGTCGACCGCGCGCTGGCACAGTCCACGGAAGCGCTGGGAGCGCCCACGGTGCTGGTCAACAATGCCGCGATTCTGGGGCGCAGCGGCCCGACGATCGAGGCCTCTCTCGATGAATGGAAGCGCGTCTTCGACGTGAACGTCTTTGGCGGGTTGCTGTGCGCGCAGGCTGTGATTCCCCTCATGGTGAGTCACGGTTATGGCCGCGTGGTTAATGTGGCGTCGATTGCCGGGAAGGAGGGCAACCCCTTCGCCGGCGCCTACGCTGCATCGAAGGCAGCGCTGATATCGATGACCAAAAGCCTGGGCAAGGAATTGGCCGAAACCGGTGTGCTGGTCAACTGCATCACGCCCAGCGCGGCTGACACCGATATCTTCGGCGTCTACGACGATAGCCAGCGTGCGCAACTGCAGGCGCGACTGCTGGAGCGCGTGCCGATGAAACGCTTCGTCCGCGTCGAGGAGGTCGCCGAGATGGCGGCCTGGCTGTGCTCCGCGCGTTGCAGCTTCAGCACCGGGGCGGTTTTCGACATCAGTGGCGGCCGTGCGATGTACTAGATGTGGCAAGGGGCGGGGCGGATTTGGGCGATAATCGCGAGCGAAGCCGGCCGCACTGCCGCCATCCGCTAGCAAGCCCCGGGATCAAAAATGAGCAGCCGAACGCGCACCCCTAGTTCCGATACGCCCGCCCGCGTCACGATTCGTGACGTGGCGCGGGCGGCCGGCGTGTCGCTGGGCACGGCCTCGCGGGCGTTAAATCGTAGCGGTCCCGTAAGCGAAGCGGCTCTCCAGGCCGTCGAACGCGCAGCGAAGGCGCTGGCGTATGCACCAGATCCGATCGCGCAGAGCATGCGCACAGGTACTTCTGGCGTGGTGGGACTGCTGGTTTCCGATCTGGCCAACCCCCTGTATGCCCGCATCATTACCGCGGTGGAGATGCGCCTGCAGCGCGAAGGCTACGCCATGGTGGTTGGAAACACTCACAATAGCAAGGCGCAGGAAGAGCTGATGGTGGACCTGTTCCGCCGACGACGCGTCGATGGACTGATTCTCGGGCCCTGTGAAGTAGAGCGTGCCGACTATCTTGAACAGATCTCGCGTGATCTGGCCGTGGTTGCCATGGACCGCGACTTCGGCGAGCAGGGATCGGGCGTTCACGTCGACCACTTCCGCGGCGCATACGAAGCCTGCCGGTATCTGCTTGATCTGGGTCATACGCGCATCGCGCTGATGACCTCCGACGGTGCCTTGCGACCCGGACGCGAGCGTATCGATGGATATCGCGCGGCGATGGCCGAGCGTGGCCTGACGGTGGATGAAACGCTCGTCCGAGCCAGCCGCTCGGCCATGGATTTGTCGTTCAGCGACGCGCTGGCCCTGCTTTCCGCAAAGTCCCGGCCGACGGCATTCATTTGCCTGGGCACGCGCATCCTGTCGGGTGTACTGCAGGCAACGCGACAAACCGGCCATCGGGTGCCGCACGATGTCAGCCTGATCTGCGTCGGCGACGGCGATCTGCCCCAACTGTATTCGCCCGCGATCACCGCGATCAGTTGGGACCTCGAGGCCGTGGGCACGGCCGCCGCTGAAATTCTGCTGCGAGCGATTGGCGGCGCCGCGGAGCGCGCACAGGCGAAGGAGCAGGGGGGGCAGGAAGTACGGCTGACCACGCAAGTCGTTATGCGCGAGTCCTGCGCACCGCCTCCCGCAGCCAAGGCCTGAGCGCACTATCGCCGGGGGCACTCAGCGTGCCTCGACGGAGCCCACGACCATCGGGCCCGGATCGCGTGGCCGGAACCACGCGACCAGAATGACCGCCGCCAGTACCAGCGGCAGACTCAACAGGTAGGGGCTGAGCGTAAAGCTGCCGGTTGCTGCTGGATCGCGCCGACTGCAGCGGGCGCTCAACGCGGCCCTTGGCCTGGCTTGTGTTGGCACACAGGATGTCGATGTTCAACTCGAACAGGGCGCGCCCGAACTGCGTATAGCCGCGGCCTTCGGCAGTCTCCTGTCGGTTGACCCGGAAGATCTCGGCCTGTCGGAATAGAAGGCCATCGGCTTGCCGTGCCGTTCGATGTAGGCCCGGGTGACGGCGAAGTAAGCCGGCGTCGATTCGGTCGGCACGAACAGCAGCTCCATTAGCCGGACGGTGGCGTCGTCGACAAACACCAGCCCACGACGGCCTCGATGACTCTGCTGCGATCCAGTTCCCGCATGCTCATGGTGACGTATCCGGCCGTCCCATGGTGTTGCTCCCGTGCGTGAAACGCAAGGCGAACAGCATGGCCAATCCGGACATTTCTATTTGGCTCAGATACGACATTACTATTTAGCGCCAACATCGTTCAGAGGCATAATGAGTATTATGTTAAATCAATGATCCGAGGCCGAAAGCCCTGCAGGCAGCCTTGCCCCGGCCATGCTGCGGCTGGCTACCTGCCTGTGTACCGTTCCAGCAGCTCCCGTTGCCCGGCTGGCACCTCGTAGGACATGCCGTACATCCCCAACTGCAGGCTCTTGGCAATGCGCAATGCCGGCCGCACGAACTCGGCTGCTATTGGTTTGTTGAAAGTGGCTTGTGCCGTGTCGATGAAGAGCTCGAGCCAGCGGTCGAAATGATGGCCCTCGATCCCCGCGAGCATCATATGGCGGGACAGGACATGGCCCCGGTAGCGCTTGCTCCCAAGGACAATGCTTGACCAGAACGTGTCCATCGTTGTGAGATGCTGGTCCCATCGGCCGGAGATGACTCGGTCGAAAAGCGGGCCGATACTCTCGTCGGCGCGAACCCGCACGTAGAAGGCACGGACAAATGCCGATATTTCGGCTTCGTCGGGCAGTTGCGCGCCTTGGGCCACGGCGTCGCTGGCGGTCTGAAGGTTATTCCCGGGCATCGTCATCCCTAAAAGATGCATCACGAATGCATCTTATCATCTATATAGTCGGGGCTGACGAATGCGCAGATAAACCCCTGCCCTTCGTCAGGTCTTCGCAGCTTGCCTCGAGACCTTGACGGGGATCCGCGCCAGCACAGACGCGGCAGCGTGCTCGTCCAGCACGCGCTGCATCATCTTCGGCTTGAGAATGAGATCTTCGAGCGTGTGTTCGTCCAACACCCGGAAGTATGCGTCCAGCGCCGCGTGCAGCACGCCGCGCAAACCACATATCGGGGTGATGACACATTGATTGCCTTCCGCGTGGAAGCATTCGACCATCGCAAAATCGCTCTCCATCGTGCGAATCACTTCGCCGACGTTGATCTTGGACGCGGGACGGTTGAGCTGGACGCCGCCGGAGCGGCCCCTGAGGGTATGCAGGAAACCCTCCTGCCCCAGCCGGTGCACGATCTTGATCAGGTGGTTCCTGGGAATGCTAAAGCTGTCCGCAATCCGCTGGATCGTCACCAGTTCGTCCGGGTGCGCAGCAATGTAGATTAACGTACGTAGTGCATAGTCGGTGTAGTCGGTCAGTCTCATCTTCGATCCCCACTCGCCTCCAGGACGGGACGCGTCAGTATATCTTACGCGCCAAATGCATCTTTTAGGGAATCGACCCCCGAGTCAAGTGGAATGCGGCCGCCAGGACCGCCGCATCCCACCACGATCAGAACTTGTACTTCACCCCCGCATACAACGCGCGTCCGACCCCTGGGTAGAAAACCGCCGTGTTGGCAGTGCGCGCATTCGCCACGGTGCCGAAGTCACTGACGTAGCGTTTGTCGGCCAGGTTGCGGGCGTCGAGGAACAGCGTGACGCCGCGCTGGAATTCGTAGCTGGCCTGGATGCCGAACAGCACGTAGGCCGGCACCTTCATCGTGTTGGCGTAGTCCACGTAGGCGCCGGTCGGCACCCAGTCGATCGTGCCCGCCACGCGCGCGGAGCCCCTGTTGTAGGCCACGGTCGTGCGGAGCACATGCTGCGGCACGCCCGCGATGCGGTTGTTGCCGTAAACCGGATCGTTGTCGAAGCGGAAATCGCTGTAGTTCCACATTTGCGACAGCGTGAGCCGGTCGCCTGCGCCAATGATATTGCGCAGTATCTCGGCGCTGGCGCCCAGCTCCACGCCCTGCAGGATGGTCCGGTTGGCGTTGAACGTGGAGGCTGGCACGTCGGGGCTGACCGTGTACTGCAGCATCTGGTCGCGCACCAGCGAACGATAGAGTGTCAGGTCCCAGCCGAAGCGGTCCAGTTGCCCGCGCGTGCCCGCCTCCACCGTCCAGCCGCGCTGCTGCGCCAGTGGCACGAACTGGTTGGTCGCGCCGATGGTCTGGTTCAGGTCCGAGAAGTCCGGCACGTCGGCGCTGCGCGTGATGTCGACGAAGGCCTGCACGTCCTTGCGCGGCTCCCACAGCACGCCGAACTTCGGGTTCACGCCGCTGTAGGTGGCGCTGTCCGACTTGGCCGTTGGGCTGGCGGACAAGCCGCCGTAGTCCTGGTACTCCCGCCGGTTGCGGTACGCCTTCGCTCCCGCCATCAGCGCGACCGTAGGCCGCACGTACAGCCGGTCTTCGAGATAGGCCTCGTAGTTGAAGGCATCCTGCCGGGCGTTCAGCGTCTGTGCGCCGCGGTCGCCATTAACGTTGACGTATTGGCGGGCATTGTTGTTGCCACCAAAGAAGCGTGCCCCGGCGATCAACTGGTTGCGCATGCCGCCCAGCGTGAAGTTGCCGGTGTAGCGCGGCGCAAAGCCGTAGGTCCAGTAGTCCTGATCGATGACCTGAAAGATCGGGTGGTACAGGCTCTTGTGGATGATCCAGGTGCTGAAGTCCAGCTGGCCGTTGTCCAGCTTCACGCTGGTCACGTTGGCCAGCCGCTCGGTGCGCGTGTTACGTGCCTGGTCCCCTGCCAGCGCACTGGCGGACGCCTTGCGCGGATCGTTGAGCGCCTCATTGAGCGTGAGCGTGCCTGGCAGCAGCTGGTCGACCACGTAGGCCCCGAAGTAGAAACGCGTTTCCACGGCCGGGCTGAAGCGGTAGCCGAAGTTGGCGTTGAGCTGTTCGTACTGCCCGCGTTCGTGATTGCGGTAGCCCTCCGAGTGATTGACGCTGAGA
Organism: Cupriavidus sp. 10L43_2; assembly: GCF_056395265.1. NCBI lineage: Bacteria > Pseudomonadati > Pseudomonadota > Betaproteobacteria > Burkholderiales > Burkholderiaceae > Cupriavidus > Cupriavidus sp. 10L43_2. The sequence continues at coordinate 103,459 of NZ_JBFTJE010000002.1, read as the reverse complement.
TTGGCGAGGAAGTCGAATGCGCCGATCTGTCGCGATACCTGGCCGCTGGCGCGCGCGGTGCCGAAGCTGCCACCGTCCACGCGCAGCATGTTTGGCGCATCCGCCGTCAGCGCGGTTGGCGTGGTGAAGTTGACGGCGCCGCCCAGCGTCGAGCTGCCGAATGCCAGCCCGTTGCCGCCCTTGTAGACCTCGGCCGCGGAAAGTCCGATGGGATCGATCTGGTAGTAGTCACCGCTGCCGTCCGCGAAGTTGGTCGGCACGCTGTCCTGCAGGATTTCCAGGCCACGCGTGTGGAAGCCGCGCGAGATGCCGGAGCCGCGGATCGACAGGCGCAGCTCCTGGCCGTAGCGCTCCTGTACGTAGACCCCGGGCGAGTCCTTGAGGACATCGCGCAGATTGCTGGCGTAGGTATCGGTGTAAGACTGCGCATCGACAAATCCGACCGACCCGGCCGATTGGAACAGCGTGTCACGCTGGCGGGCCACGCCGGGCACCGTGAGTGAACCCTCGGCTGGCGCCGCTGCGCTGACGGTGATGGTGGGCAGCGTGGGGAGTGGCGCGTCATTGGATGCCTGCGTGGCGTTGGTTTGCGCGATGGCCGCGCCGCTCAGCGCGAGCGTCTGTACGACTACAGCAATGGCGGTCTTGCGCCAGGCTTTTTCAGATCTCATTTTGTTCTCGTCTACGTTTCAGGTGCCGTGGTATGGACCCCGGGCAAGCAACGGAAGCATACGAAGCACGTATCGGCCTGCGCCATGCGACATGGCAGCGCACGGCATTGAAAAGGTCTATTGCGATGTCGGGCATCGATCAGGGCAGCAGATCCGCTATCGAGTAGCCATCGAGCACGGTGAGGTAGGCCACCAGCGCCCCACTCAGCGCCGCGTGACAATCGGCAACGCTCGAGACCACGCAAAATCCCCCGGCGCGAAAGCACGCCATCAAGTCCAACCTGTATTCCAAGACCCGGACCACGTCGCCCACAGTGATGGCCGATGCAGGACACGCCAGGCGTGTTCCACCGATACGCCCGCGCGCGGTGTCGAGGTAGCCAGCACGGCGCAGCGCGTGGACGATCTTGACGACGTGATTGAGCGGCAGCCCAATGGCGTCGGCGATGTTCCTCGCCGTCTGCGGCCTGCCATCGTTGCGCGCGAGATGGACCAGCGCATGCAGTCCGTACTCGGTATAGACGGTCAGGCGCATCACGCATTCCGGCAAGGCGGCACCGTCGGATGGCGTAAAAAGACAGCGACATAGGTATCCATTTGCTCGCAAGACTTCCCGATCCATGTTTCGATGAAGTCTATTAAAGATGCATACCCAATACAACATAAATGCTATGCATCGGATAAAGAGGCAAATTTCCGTTGCATGGAGGACGCGATAGTCCTCACGGGTGGTGTGGCTTAACCCGCTCTGCCGCATCTAAAGATGTATAGTGAATGCATCTTTAAAGGCGAAGACCGGCCACTCAAACAATCGGGGGTACCAAGTTGAAGTCCTTACTTTCCGCAATCCTTGCCACATCGGCGCTTCTGACGGCGCACGGTGCTTGCGCGGCAACCCGGAACTTCGAGATGAACATCGAAGACACCCGGGTCACGTTGGTAGACAAGCAGCAATTCCATACGTTTGCATTCAACGGGCAGGTGCCAGGCCCGCTGTATGTGGTGGATGAAGGCGACGATGTCAACGTCACCGTCAACAACCTGACCGCCCTGCCCCACACCGTGCACTGGCACGGCATGTACCAGAAGAACTCCTGGAAGAACGACGGCGTGCCGGGTGTTACCCAGGAGGCCATCAAGCCCGGCGACTCTTTCAAGTATCAGTTCAAGGCGGCGCCGTCCGGCACCATGTGGTACCACTGCCACGTCAACGTCAATGAACACGTCGCCCTGCGCGGCATGTGGGGTCCGTTGATCGTCCGGCCGAAGAATCCGACCGCTCTGGAGAAGAAGGTCACCAAGGAATTCATCCTGATGTTCTCCGAGTGGGACTCCAAGTGGGCGGACAAGCCCGGCTTCGGCGGCCTGCCATCAGACAAGCCCGACTACTTCACGATCAACGGCAAGGCTTATCCGGACACCCAGCCCATCCGTATCGAGAAAGGCGACGTGGTCCGCCTGCGCCTGATTGGCGCTGGCGACGGCACGCACAGTTTCCACCTGCACGGGCACAGCTTCAAGATCGCCTTCAAGGATGGCTTCCCGCTGGCCAACCCCATCATGGCCGACACCGTGCTGTTCGGGCCCGGTGAGCGCTACGACCTGATCTTCGAAGCCGACAACCCTGGCCGCTGGATGGTTCACGACCACGTCGACTCCCATACCGTCAACGGCGATCGTCCGATGGGCGGAATCATGAGCGTCGTGGAGTATGCGGGCGTGCCTTCGGACCCCTGGTACGACTGGGCCGGCAAGAAGTACCAGCCCAACTTCTACTACGAGGAATCGCTGAAGAAGGGTCCCGGTCAGTACAGCAACGACTTGCTCAAGGGCAAGGCCGTCCAGTAATCGACCCAGGAACGATCTCGATGAACATCCCTCACCTCACGCGCCTTGCCGTGGCCGCCCTCGCCTTCACGGCGGCGGGCACCGCCGCCCAGGCGAAAACCGGGCAGGAAGTCCTGCAGGCGCAATGCGTGGCCTGCCACGCCGTCACGAAACCCCAGAAGCTCGATGTGGATCGTCTGTGGCAACGCAAGGGCCCGGACCTGTACTACGCGGGCGTCAAGTTCAACCAGCCATGGCTGGAGAAGTGGCTGCAGAGCCCGACCACCATCCGCCCCGCGGGGGTGATGGTGGCCCGGGCGGTCAAGGCCTCTGCCGACAAGGGGCCCGACACCATCGACCCCACCGCGCTGAGCCCGCACCCGAAGCTGGACAAGGACGAGGCCGCCGCCGTAGCCGCCGAGTTGATGAAGCTCGGCGGCGATGCCGGCCTGGTGGAGAAAGGCGGCTTCAAGAACGATCCGCCCAACGCCTCCATGGCCAGCCTGCTGTTTGCCAAGCTGCGCGGCTGCGCCTCCTGCCATTCGGCCAAGCCGGGCAACGGCGGCAGCTCTGGGCCGGAGATGGTGGATGGTGGCGCGCGGCTGCAGCCGGACTACGTGGTCGCCTACATCAAGGATCCACAGAAATTCGACCCGCATGTCTGGATGCCGCGCCTCGACCTCAATGATGCCGATATCCAGAAGCTGGCCGGATACATCACCACGTTGAAGGGAGAGCCTAAATGAGGCGCCAGACGACTTTCCTGATGCTCGCGCCGCTGCTTGTGGCCGCTGGCATCAACCGTGCGCATGCCGACGACCAGTTCGCGCATGCCACACGGCTCTACAACACGTATTGCGTGCAGTGTCACGGTGTGAACCGTGACGGCAACGGTGTGAACAGCCGCGACATGGCGGTCAAGCCGCGCGATCACACCGACACCAAGGCTATGGGTGACACACCGGATGAAACGCTGTTGAAGGCGATCAAGGGAGGTGGTCTCGCTGTAGGGAAATCCGTTCTGATGCCGAAATGGGAGGGCCTGCTCACCGACGACGACATGAAGGAAATGGTCAGTTACCTGCGCTTCGTAAGCAAGACTGGCACCAAGTAATACGCAACCGAGGAAACACAAGACAAATGAAAGCCCTTCCAACCCTGCTCTTTGCCGCCGCCGCTCTCCTGGCCGGCGTGCAGGCGCATGCGAAGACCGTCAAGGTCACGATGACAGCCAAGGAGATCGACCTGCCTATCGACAACAAGGGGACGATGTACCGCACCTGGACCTTCGACGGCCAGGTGCCGGGCACCGTGGTCCATGTCACCGAAGGCGACACGATCGAGTTCACACTGATCAACGACAAGGCGAACAAGAACTCGCACTCGATGGACTTTCACGCGGCACGCGTGGATGTCGTCAAGGACTTCGAGGCCGTGAAGCCGGGTGAAGAAGCCCACTACACGTTCACTGCCGACTACCCGGGGGTGTTCTTCTACCACTGCGGCGCGGACCCGATGATCCAGCATATCGCACGCGGCATGTACGGCACGATCATCGTGGATCCGAAGGATTCCAAGGCCATGCCGAAGGCGGATCGCGAGTATGTGCTGATCCAGTCCGAGCTGTACGCGAATCCGGACAACCAGGCGGACATGATGGCCAACAAGTGGACCAACGTCATGTTCAACGGCAGCATCTTCAAGTACGACCCGGTGCATGATCCGAGCGCCACCCGCGTGCTGCAAGCCAAGCCGGGCGAGCGCGTGCGCATTTACTTCGTCAACGCCGGTGTGAACGAGTTCTCGTCGCTCCACCCCATCGCGGGTATCTGGGATCGCGTCTACGGCAGCGGCAACCCCAAGAACGTCCACGTGGGCATGCAGAGCTTCGTGGTTGGGCCGGGCGATGCCGCCACGTTCGACCTGATCTCGCCGAAGGAAGGCGCCAACGCCATCGTGTCGCACTCGCTGCGTCAGGCGCTGTCGGGCGCCATCGCCATCATGCAGTTCTCCAATGATGCCGATCCGAAGGCCGGCAAGGGCGACAACATCCTCGTGAGGTAAGCAGCGCGGGGCTAACGGCTGGCCGAGGCGGGGACATCGTCGCGGCCGGCCACAGAGAGCAAGGTGAAAAACATGAAAGAAGGTGCGATGCTGGGCATCGGCGGCGCTACCGTGGCACTGCTGGCTGGTGTGGTGGGAATGGTGGCTTCGTACGACTACGTCAACGATCCACTGATCAGCCAGGCGCGGGCGGTGACCGCCGATGCTGGGGCGCATGCGGATGGCGGGCACGACCAGATGCACGGTCGACCTGAAGCCGGGAATGCACTGCTGACGGCGGCAACCAAGTCCGCCAGCGGCGTCACGCAGTACACCTGCCCCATGCATCCGAACATCGTCACGGCCCAGCCGGGCAGCTGCCCGATCTGCGGCATGCACCTGGTCAAGGCCGGCGCCACCCAGTCGATGCCGCAGCACCAGCACGCGCAGCAATCCGCTGCCGCCGCGCCGATTGCCGTGACCGTGGGCGATGCCGCCTACCGGCAGATGGGCATCGCGGTGGAGGTCGTCACGCACCGCCAGTTGAAGCCGGTCATCAACACCTATGCCGTGCTCGAATCCGACCAGGGACGTGCCACGTCCGCCACGCCGAAGTTCGAGGGCTGGATCAAGCGCCTGGGCGTCGCCGCAACCGGCGAGCGGGTGCGTCAGGGCCAGGTGCTTTACGAGATCTACTCCGCCGAGGCGCAACAGCGCCAGCGCGACTACCTCGACCTGCTGACCCGCCGCGACGGCCTGACCTCCGGCGGCATGGCCGCGCTGGAACAGAGCAACGCGATGCTCGGCAGTCTTGCGCGCGAAATTGCCCGCCAGCGGGACCGCCTGCGCGAAGCCGAGATTCCGCCGGCGGTCATGGCAAAGCTCGATACGGAGCGCCGCATTACCGAGGTCATTCCCGTGCTGGCGCAGCGCGACGGCATCGTTTCCGCCATCAATGTCAGGCCCGGCGGCTTTGCCGGACCCAGCCAGCCGGTGCTGACCTACGGCGACCCGCGCGGCACTAGCGCCACGCTGTCGCTCTATCCCGATCAACTGCCACTGCTTGCGCAGGGTGGCCAGCTCACGCTGACCTCGGACACCGTGCCCGGCTGGCGCGCCACCGCGCCGCTGCGTGCCACCACGGCGGAGGTGGACCCGGCCACCCGCAAGGCCCGTGTGCGCGTGACGCTCAACCAGGTGCCCGCCGCCCTCGTCGCCGGCACCTTCCTCCATGCCATCGTCGAGGTCGCGGGCGAGACCACGCTAACGGCACCGCGCGATGCCGTGCTGCGCACCGGCCACGGGAGCTTCGTCATGGTCGCGCTGGGCGAAGGACGTTTCGTGCCGACCGAGGTGCGGCTGGGCAAGGAAGACGCCGAGCGCGTTGAGATTGTCGACGGACTGGCCGAAGGCGCGGCAATCGCCGTGAACGGCCAGTTCCTGCTCGGTGCGGAGGCTTCTCTGGCGGCCACGCGCCAGCGCATGGGCGGCGGCGCGGCCGCGAAAGAGATCCTGTAACGACAAGGCAACAGCGCGGCGGCAGCGCATCCGCCCCAATGACATCGGCATGACGGAGAACATATCGTGATAGGACGCATCATCGACTGGTCCATAGCGCATCGCGCGGCCGTCCTGCTTGCCGCGGCGATGCTTTGCGTGGCGGCCATCGTCTCGCTGCGCAGCCTGCCGCTCGATGCCCTGCCCGATCTCTCCGATACGCAGGTCATCGTCAAGACCGACTACACCGGGCAGCCGCCTCAATTGGTCGAGGATCAGGTGACCTATCCGCTGGCCAGCGCGATGCTGTCCATTCCGGATGCCGACGCCGTGCGCGGCTTCTCCATGTACGGCCAGTCCTACCTGTACATCGTCTTTCGTGATGGCGTGGCGCCTGCCGTGGCGCGTGCGCGCGTGACCGAGCAACTCAACCAGATCCGCGACCGCCTGCCCGCCGGCGTGTCGCCCACCTTGGGTCCGGATGCCTCGGGCGTGGGCTGGATCCTCGAATACGCGTTGGAGGACCCATCCGGGCAGGTGCCGCCGGATCGGCTCAAGGCACTGCAGGACTACTATCTCGCGCCGGAACTCCGCGCCATCCCCGGCGTGGCGGAAATCGCGGGTGTGGGTGGCAAGGGTCGGCAGTACGAGATCCAGGTGGATCCGCAGCGGCTGGCATCGCTCGATCTCTCGATCGCGGATGTTGCCGGCGCCGTGCGCGAGAGCAACCAGGCCATCGAGGGCGGCGCGTTCGAGCTGGCGCGCTCGCGACTGGTGGTGCGCGCCAATGGCCTGCTGCGCAAGCCTGCCGACCTGGCCGAGATTCCCGTGGCGAACAGTGCAGACGGCGGCGCGATCCGGCTCCGGGATGTCGCCACCATCGCCACCGTGCCGCGCCCCACCGAGGGTGCCGTCGACGTGGACGGCCACGGCGATGCCGCCAGCGCCATTGTGGTCATGCGCCAGGGCCAGAACACCCTCGACACCATCGAGCGGGTCAAGACGCGCCTGGGCCAGTTGCAGGGCGGTCTGCCGGCGGGCGTGAAGGTGACCATCCAGTACGACCGCTCCTCGCTCATTCTGCGCGCCGTCGATACCCTGCGCACCAAACTGATCGAGGAATCGCTGGCCGTCGCGCTCGTCTGCCTGGTGTTCCTGCTGCACCTGCGCTCGTCGCTGACCGCCATCGTCACGCTGCCGGTCGGCATTCTCGGCGCCCTGCTCGTGCTGCGGTTGCAGGGCAGCACCGCCAACATCATGTCGCTGGGCGGCATCGCGATTGCCGTGGGGGCGATGGTGGACGCCGCCATCGTCATGGTGGAAAGCATGCACCGGCGCCTGGAAAAGGAACCCGACCCCGCACCCGCGCGCCGCTGGGAGATGGTGCGCGCCAGCGCGAACGAGGTGGGCCCCTCGCTGTTCCTCTCGCTGGTGGTGATCGCCGTGTCCTTCCTGCCGGTCTTCGCGCTGCAGGGGCAGGAAGCGAAGCTGTTCTTCCCGCTGGCCTTCACCAAGACCTATGCGATGGCCTTCGCGGCCGGGCTGGCCATCACGCTGACGCCGGTGCTGATGGGCTACGCGGTGCGCGGCAAGATCCGTGGCGAATCCCGCAACCCCGTCAGCCGTGTCCTGCGTGCCGTGTATGCGCCGCTGCTCTTCGGCACGCTGCGCCATGCCCGTCTGGCGCTGGTCGCCGGCCTCGCCCTGGTGCTGAGCGCCGCGTGGCCGCTCTACCGGCTGGGCAGCGAGTTCATGCCGCCCTTGGACGAAGGCGACCTGCTCTACATGCCGACCACGCTGCAATCGGTCTCCGCCGCCGAGGCGCAGCACCTCCTGCAGATGACCAATCGCATGATCCTGCAGGTACCGGAGGTCGAGCACGTGTTCGGCAAGGTGGGTCGTTCGGACTCGGCCACTGATCCGGCGCCGCTGTCGATGATCGAGACCACTATCCGCCTGCATCCGCGCGACCAGTGGCGCCCCGGCACGTCGATCGAGGACGTGATCGCAAAGCTGGACGCCGCCGTGCGCGTGCCAGGCCTGACCAACTCCTGGGGCTATCCCATCCGCACGCGCATCGACATGGTGTCTACCGGCATCCGCAGCCAGCTCGCGCTCAAGGTCAGCGGGCCGACACTCGCGGGCATCGACACCATGGCCGGCGAGATCCAGGCCGTGCTCAACCGGGTGGAAGGCACGCGCTCGGTGTTTGCGGAGCGCGCGGGCAGCGGCCGTTATCTGGATATCGACATCGACCGCGCCGCGGCCGGGCGCCTCGGCATCCGCATCGCGGACATCCAGGGTGTGATCGAAGGCGCGCTCGGCGGCCAGCAGTTGACGGTGATGACCGACGGGCGGGAGCGCATCCCGGTGACGCTGCGGCTGCCGGCCTGGCAACGCGAGACGCCGGACGCCATCGGCGCGCTGCAGGTCAAGGCGCCATCCGGCGCGCTCGCGCCACTGCGCGATCTGGCGCACATCCGCATCAGCGATGGCCCCACCGAGATCAAGAGCGAGAACGCCAAGCTGATCGGCTACGTGTTCGTCGACGTGGCTGGCGCCGATATCGGCGGCTACTACCGCCGCGCCAGCGCCGCGCTGGCGGCGGCCGGCATCCACCAGCAGGGTTACACCGCCACCTGGACCGGGCAGTACCTGCAGTTCGAGAACGCGTCCGCCAACCTCGCACTGATCGGCATCGCCACGGCTGCGCTGGTGCTGGGCCTGCTCTACCTGCACTTCCGCAGCCTGCGGCGCGTGCTGCTGGTGCTGCTCTGCCTGCCCGCCGCCGTGGCCGGGGGCGTGTGGCTGGTGTGGTGGCTGGACTACCAGATGTCGGTCGCGGTTGTGATCGGCCTGATCGCGCTGGCCGGGGTGGCCACCGAGTTCGGCGTGGTCATGGTGCTCTACCTCGACCGGGCGGTCGGCCGCTGGCGGCATGATGGCGGGCACCTCGGCTCGGCGGGCTTCTACCGCGCCGTGGTGGGCGGCGCGCTGCTGCGGCTGCGGCCCAAGGCCATGACGGTCTCGGTGATCCTTGCCGGGCTGCTGCCGGTCATGCTGTCCGACGCCACGGGCGCTGACGTGATGAAGCGGATCGCCGCACCGCTGCTGGGTGGGATGCTGTCGGCGCCGGTGTTCTCGCTGCTGCTGATGCCGGCGCTCTACGTCATGCTGTTCCGCGAGCGTGCCGCCCGCGCGCCGCGCCTCGGCACACTGGATAGGGAGGTACGGGTATGAGCACGAACGCCCCAACCCGGCCATCGGCCCACCCCGCACCCATCGCACTCGGGGAACGGGTGCGGAAGGCGGCCCGCGCGTTGTATCACCTGCTTGGCTCGATGCGCTTCGCCGTGGCGATCCTCGTCATCGTGGCGCTGGCGGCCTGCATCGGCAGCATCGTGCCGCAGAACGCCGGGCCGGCCGCCTATGTCTCCCAATACGGCACGACCTGGACGGCGGTGCTGGTGTTCCTCGGCATGACCGACGTTTACCACGCGAGCTGGTTCGGCGCGCTGCTGGTGGTCATGTCCACGTCGACGGCGATCTGCGTGGTGCGCAATACGCCCGCCATGCTCCGGCAGGTCTTCGATCGGCAGGATCAGGTGAACCGCAAGTTCGTCGAGACCCTGCCCTGCCGCGTGCGCTTCCGTCACGACGCAGGCGAGGCCGCACTGCTGGCCACCCTGATGCCGGCGCTGCGGCGCGAGCGCTTTCGTGTCGCCACACGGCGGACTGCCGATGGGGCGCTGCTGGTGGCGGCGCGGCGCGGTGGCGCGCGGCGCGTCGGCTATATCCTGACGCACGCCGCAATCGTCCTGATTACCGTGGCTGCGTTCCTTGACAGCGATCTCGCCGTGCGGGGCCGCGTGCTGGCCGGCCTCCAGCAGATCGAGACCCGCGACCTGCCCGTCGATGCCGTGCCGCCCAGCAGCGTGCTGCCGGCCGGCACGCTCAGCTATCGCGGCCAGCTCACCCTTGCCGAAGGTGAATCGGCCAGCAACGCCATCGTCCCCATCGGGGATGGCTATCTGGTCCAGCCGCTGCCGTTCACCGTGCGGCTGCACCGCTTCCACATCGAGCGCTATCCCAACGGCCAGCCCCGGGACTTCGTCAGCGACCTGGAGATCCAGTTGCCCGGGCAGCCGCCGACACGCCACGCGCTGCGCGTCAACCATCCGCTCGCCGAGCACGGCGTCACGCTCTACCAGTCCGGATTTGCCGATGGTGGCAGCACGCTGAACCTGCGCATGCTCTCCCGGACTGGCGCGGCGGTGCCGCTGGCGGCCACCGTGGGCAGCGATGTGCCGCTGCTGATCGATAACGCGCCCTGGACGTTCCAGGCGAGCGACCTGCGCATGGACAACATCCAGGACACCGGCAACGCGCCGGCACAGGGGCTGCTGCGCCGCTACCTCGAAGGCCGCTCCGGCACCGTCGCCGACCTGGGACCGACCATCGAATACGTGCTGCGCGACCCGGCTGGCCAGCCCCGCACCATGGTGACGTACCTGCGGCCGCTGACCTTTGGCGGCGACCGCTACTTCGTCAGCGGCGTGCGCCGGGCGGATGGCGAGGGCTACGAGTACATCCGCGTGCCTGTCGATGCGGACGGATCGGCGACCACGTTCGAGCGATTCGAGCGCCAGCTGCAGGATCCCGCCGCGCGGCAGCGTGCGGCGCGCCGGATACTGGCCAAGCCCTCCGCGGAAATGGCGGACGTGGCGGCCCGTGCGCTGGAGGTGTTCGCCCATGACGGCTCGCCCGGCATCGCCGCGCTGGTGGAAGCGACGGTGCCCGAGGCGGAACGCGGCGCAGCCACCACGCTGCTCTCCGGCCTGGTGGTGCGCGCCGCGCGCGCGCTGGCCGCCGAGGACGACGAGCAGGGTCCACAGGACGCCTCCGCCCGGCGCCGCCTGCAGGACCTGCTGAACGCCCACGACGACATGGTGGCCAGTGACGCGCCCGCGTGGGCGCTGGCCGGCACCGTCAGCCAGCGCGCCGCCTCCGGCCTGCAGGTCGCCCGGCGTGGTGGCGATGCGCTGTTGATCGTCAGCCTGTCGATGCTGGCCATCGGCGTGTGGCTGCTGTACGCGGTGCGCGAGCGGCGCCTGTGGCTGTGGTGGGACCCCGCCAGCCGCGTGGCGGTGGCCGGTCTGCGCGCCAATCGCAAGATGCCCGGGCTCGAAGCGGAACTGGCTGCATGGCTGGCGCCGCTCGGCCCCCTCCCGCCGGTGGACGCCGGCAACCGTGACTTATCGGAACCATCATGAAAACTGCCATTGCAGAGCCCGCCCCGGCGGGTGCCTCCGCCCCCGCCCTGAACGCCGCTGCGGTGGGAAACCCGCCACCGGCGGGCGCCTTACCCGGCAAGCTGTTCGCCATCGCGCTGGCGGGCGGGGTCGCCGTCTGCTACGCACGCTGGTGGGCGGCCATGGACGGCTACGAGGTCGTGATCCTCGCGCTGGCCGCCGCCGGGCTGGTCTATGCCGGCAACGCGTGGCCGCCCCTGCGGGCGTTCATGGCCGGCACGGGTGCCGTGGCATCGCTGCTCTGCTGGCAGCTCGGCCGCGATATCGGCGGCGCCGTGGCCGTCGGCAACCTCGCCAGCGGCCCGGTGAGCCAGCCGGTGTTGCTGGGCTCGGGCGCGCTGATCGGCGTTGCCACGCTGGCCTCCATCGCCGGCTGGGTAGGACAGCGGGCGCGCCTGGCCGCGATCGGCCGTGCTGCCACGTGGAGCGGGCTGGGGCTCGCGGCTGCGGCCTTCCTCACGCGCTGGTACGAGTCGTACCGCATCGGTGCCGGCATGGGCCACATACCGGTCAGCAATCTCTATGAGGTGTTTGTCGTCTTCATCATCCTGACCGGCCTGATGATGCTGTACATGGCGTCCCGCTATCGCGCGGCGGGGTTCACGGTGTTCACCCTGCCGCTGCTGTGCGCGGCCTACGCCTTCCTGTTCTGGTATGGCGGCGCGCGCGGCGCAGGCGCGATCACGCCGTTGATTCCGGCGCTGCAGTCGTATTGGATGAAGCTGCACGTGCCGGCGAACTTCCTCGCCTATGGCGCGTTCTCGATCGCAGCCATGCTCGGCGGCGCGCGCCTGCTGTCGGGACGGCGTTTCATGAGGTCGCGCATGCCGGATCCGGCATGGATCGACGAAGCGGTGTACCGCGCCATCGCGAGCGGCTTCGCCTGTTTCACGGTCGCCACGATCCTCGGGGCGCTGTGGGCGGCGGAAGCCTGGGGCGGCTATTGGTCATGGGACCCCAAGGAAACCTGGGCCCTGGCGGTCTGGCTGAACTACGCGGCGTGGCTGCACCTGCGCATGCTGGGCAAGGTGAGCGCGCCCGTGCTGGCGTGGTGGGCGGTGGCCGGCCTGTTCGTCACGCTCTTCGCCTTCCTTGGCGTCAACATGTACCTGGCTGGCCTGCACTCGTACGGTTCACTCTGAACGCGGCCGACGGTTACAAAGCGCTCACACCGCGCGCACGTCCACCAATTCGCCTGCCGCGCCACGCTCCCCTTGGGGATCGACGATATCGGCGATGGCCATGGTGACGCTGACGCCCGAGAACAGGAACGCGACGGCGAGGGCGAAAAGGGTGGCGACTTCCATGAAGCACTCCAGCTACGTTTAGGAGTTTCCATTATATGATGCGTCGCACCATCTGTAAATATTTTGTATGTGGTATATCACGAGAGATTGAGCATCTCGCCTGGAAATGATCGATCAGTCGCTTTCCGTCTCTTTTCTGCATCGATCGCCGAATTCCCGGGCGGCCCAGTCGAGAAACGCCCTCACCCGTGGCGATAGCTGCCGGGACCGCTGATACAACAGCGAGACCGGCGCCGAAGGCGGCGGCGTGTCCGGCAGGATCTCCACCAGTTCGCCATCGGCCAGTTCCCGTTCGATATGGAAGCGCGGCACCTGGGCCAACCCTAGCCCCAGCTTGATCCCGGCCAGGTAGCTTTCCGTCCCGGTCACGGTCAGTACGGCCGGTATCGATACGGCCTGTATTTCCCCGTGGACGTCGAACTCCAGCGGCGTGACATTCCCCGTCGTAACCGATCGGATGCCCACCATCTGGTGCCCGTCGAGCGATGCCAGGCTCGTTGGCGTGCCGAACCGCGCCAGGTAAGCCGGCGTGGCGCAGGTCAGCCGGTCCAGGGTCGCCACTTGCCGCGCCACCAGCTCGCTATCGGGCAATTTGCCATAGCGGAGCACGCAATCGACGCCCTCCTGCACCATGTCGACCCAGCGGTCGCCCTCGCTCATCGAGATCTGGATATGCGGATGCCGGGCGAGGAAGTCCGGAAATCCCGGCAGCAGGAAATGGCGCGCGATTGTGCCCTGCACCTCCAGCCGCAGCAGCCCCTTCGGCTCGGCGCCGTTGAAGGCGCCCTCGGCGTCCTCGATGTCGTCCAGGATGGTCAGGCAGCGCCGGTAGTACGCCTCCCCGTCCAGCGTCGGCCGCACTACGCGCGTGGTCCGCTGCAGCAGCCGAACTCCCAGCCGCCCCTCCAGATCGTGGATGACCTTGGTCACCGTCGATCTCGGCACCTCCATGTCGTGCGCCGCCAGCGTAAAGCTGCGCCGCTCCACCACCCGCGTAAATAGCCGCATTGCGTCGAACCGGTCCACCCCACCCTCCGCCGATTGTTTCCCTGCCAGAACAAGTGCGGGCAATTTTAGACCGATTATCTATCCGCTCCAATCGCGCATAGTTCACTCAACCCGCAGCGCCACACAGCGAATGGCGGCCACCCAACCCCGGAGAAGAACCATGAGCACCACCCAGAACAGCACCCAAGCCAAGTCCAACCAGCAGGTCGCCATCGTGACCGGCGCCTCACGCGGCATCGGCGCCGCCATCGCCCGCCGGCTGGCGCAGGAGGGCTTCACCGTCGTCGTCAACTATGCCGGCAGCGCCAGCGAGGCCGAGGCGCTGGTGGCCGAAATCGAAGCCGCCGGCGGCCGGGCGATTCCGGAGCAGGCCAATGTGGCCGACCCGGCCGCCGTGGCGCGCATGTTCGATGCCGCCGAAGCCGCTTTCGGTGGTGTGGACGTCCTCGTCAACAACGCCGGCATCATGAAGTTGGCGAAGCTGGCCGACAGCGACGACGCCTTGTTCGACAGCCAGATCGCCATCAACCTCAAGGGCACGTTCAACACGCTGCGCGAAGCGTCGCGCCGCCTGCGCAACGGCGGCCGAGTGATCAACCTGTCGTCGAGCGTGGTCGGCCTCTACCAGCCCGCCTACGCGGTGTACGCCGCCACGAAGGCCGGCGTGGAAGCCATGACGCATGTGATGACGAAGGAAATGCGCGGCCGGAACATCACGGTGAACGTCGTGGCGCCCGGCCCCACTGCCACCGCCCTGTTCCTCGACGGCAAGCCGCAGGAAGTCATCGACAACCTCGCCCGGCTCGCCCCGCTGGAGCGCCTGGGCGCGCCGGAGGACATCGCCAATACCGTGGCCTTCCTGGCCGGCCCCGATGGCGCCTGGGTCAACGGGCAAACCATCCGCGTCAACGGCGGCATCATCTGATGCAGGAGCGGAGTCCATCATGAAGAAAGTCATCCTCATCACCGGCGCGTCGAGCGGCTTCGGCCGCCTGACCGCCGAGGCCCTCGCCAAGGCCGGTCACACGGTCTACGCCTCCATGCGCAACACGGCCAGCCGCAATGCCGAAGTCGTGGCGCAAATGGCTGCGTTCGCCCGCAGGCATGACGCTGATCTGCGTACGGTGGAGCTGGACGTACAGTCGCAGCCGTCCATCGATGACGCCGTGGCCAGCATCCTCGCCGCCACGGGCCGCATCGACGTGCTGATGCATAACGCGGGCCACATGGCCTTCGGCCCCGCCGAGGCGTTCACGCCGGAACAATTCGCCCAGCTGTACGACATCAACGTGCTCAGCACCCAGCGCGTGAACCGCGCGGTGCTGCCCCATCTGCGCCGCCAGAAGCAAGGGCTGCTGGTCTGGGTCTCGAGCAGCAGCTCGGCCGGCGGCACCCCGCCCTACCTCGCCCCCTACTTCGCGGCGAAGGCGGCGATGGATGCCATCGCGGTCCAGTACGCGCGCGAGTTGTCGCGCTGGGGCATCGAGACATCGATCATCGTCCCGGGCGCGTTCACCAGCGGCACCAACCATTTCGCGCACACGGGGTTGCCTGCCGATACCGCGCGCGCGGAGGAATACGAGTCGGGCCCTTATCCCGGCTTTGGCGATGAAATCCAGCACGCGTTCGCCGGCATCGTGCCGCCCGATGCGGATGCGGGACAAGTGGCCGACGCCATCGTCGATGTCGTCAACGCGCCGTTCGGCAAGCGGCCGTTCCGCGTGCATGTCGATCCGACGCAGGACGGCGCCGACGTCGGCTTCGCCGTGCTGGACCGCCTGCGTGCCGAGATGCTCCATCGCGTGGGCATGGGAGATCTTCTCGTGCCGCGCGTCGCGCAGTGAGCACGCTGCAATCTCTACGACCTCGTAACATTTTCCCCCACGCTTCTTCCATCACAACTGCACCGAGACACTGCATCATGCCCTGATGCAGTGCTCTCACGTCACCGCTTCATTACTAGTGTTGCGTGACGCGCGCATGACCCTTGTCGCACGCGGCCAACCGAACGGCCGTACTAAGTATTGCGATATACAGTCCTTACACTTCCTTACAGCACGCCCCCGTCAAACTGACTACCTTTGAATCGCTCCGGCAATGCCATGCCGATCCCATCCGCGATATGGTGTCACGGAGCATCAATGGGCGTGTAACGCCTCGCTGTACCGGTCCGCTTTTGTGGGCCTCTCAAATGACCGGCCTGCCTGCCCGGTCTGGAAGTAAAGCCAGTTCCGGCGCGTAGCAACAGCCCGGGACCACGCGCATAAGAACTACCTGGGGACGACGACGTTGCGCCTCCGCGCGCGCCAACACCGCGTGCGGGGTGCAGCTTTTGCCCGTGATTTCCGCGATTCCGCTCCGGCCATCGCGGTGGGGACGCTTTTGCCCGTTTTTTGACGGGCGCTGACTATTGTTCGGAGGATGGCATGCAGAACGACAAGCCCGACAACAAACCAACGTTGCCGACGCGCCGGCCCACCTCCCCCGCGCCCCCGCCCGGCGGTAAGCTCGACGACCCCCTCGTCGCGCGGCGTGGCGGCACGCTGAGCCTGCGGCCGCTGTGGCAGATCGTGCCGCGGCTGGCCAGCTACGGGATGGTGGCCTTCATCATCTGGGTGGTCCTCTCCGTGATGTTCCCGCCCGTGTTCACGCGGTCTTCCGAGCGCGCCGTGGTGAACAGCCCCGTGAACCTCGTCACCACGCCGGTCGAAGGCATCGTGACGAAGCAGATCGTGGCTGTGGGCAGCACCTTCGCGCAGGGGCAGTCGCTGATGACGCTCCAGAATCCCAATACCGACCGCTCGCTGCTGGTGGAACTGCTCGGCAAGCAACTCGACAACCAGAAGCGCTATGAAGCCGCCAAGGCCAAGCTCGAGGGCAACCAGGCGCGGCTGGCGTCCACCGGCGACGACATCAAGCGCTACCAGTCGGCGGCGCAGCGCGAGCATGCGTCCAAGCTGCGCGGCATCGAGGCGCGGCTCTCCGTGGCCAAGCAGCAGATCGACCAGCAGACCGACCTCGTCAATCGCAACCAGGCCATGCAGTGGGCCGGGGCGGTGAGCCAGGCCTATACCGATGCCTCGCGCAACCAGCTCACCGTGCTGGCCGGCAATCGGGATGCGATCCAGGCCGAACTGGATACCGCACGCGGCAGCAGCGAGGCGGCGCGCGGCAAGGTGTACATGTCGAGTACCGACGGCGCGCTGGGCTCGCTCGCGCAACGGCAGGACGAGTTGCGCGCGGAGAACGTGCAGCTCGAAGCCGAGATCAAGCAGTTGGAGGAGTACGGCCAGTCGGTCGACAAACTCGTCGCCGCCGAGCAGGAGCGCGTGGAGCGGGTCACCAACCTCGACATCAAGGCCTATGGCGGCGGCATCGTCGAGGATGTGACCGCCCCGCCGGGTACGCGCGTGGCGGCCGGCGCCACCTTGATGCGCACCACCAACTGCGCCCAGCCGAGCGTGGTGGCGGTGTTCCCGCGCAGCCTCAGCAAGGACCTCCTGCCCGGCGCCAAGGTCAAGGTGCAGGTCGATGGCGTGGCCGTGCCGCTGTCGGGCGCGGTGTCCGAGATCCTGCCGCGCGCCCCCGATGGCGACCAGGCGCGCTACTTCGTGCCCTTCCCGCCCATCGAGAAGAACGAGATCTATCTGATTGCCAAGCTGAACAAGCCTCTGCCTGACTTGCCCGGCAGCAGCGGCAGCGGCACGGACCGCTGCGCGCTCGGCCACTGGGCCAAGGTCAGCCTCGATCGCTCGTGGTTCAAGAGCCTGATCTGAGATCGATTGCGTTCGACTGGATCGGCAATCCGCCACGTTCCCCACGCCCGCAGGAAGGAGACCTCGCCGTGCAGCGTTATTCCCTACCCTCCCAAGCGCTGGCGTGCGCGGGGGCCTGCCTGATGGCCGCCACGCTCGCCACGCCGCCCCCCGCCATGGCCGCGCCCCCGGTTCCGCCCGACGCCGCGCGCCAGCAACTGCGCGATGGCGCCTGCCAGGCGCTGACCGCGCGCGTCGGCGCCTTGCCCGGCAAGGGCCCGGTCATGCTCGGCAGCTACGAGCCGGCCCCCGGCGGCGAGCCCCTGCCCGCCCCGCTGCGCCAGTCGGCCTTCGTCTATGACAACGCGCTGGCCGGCATCGCCCTCATTGCCTGCGGGCAGCCCGCCGCCGCGCGCCGGATTGCCGATGGCGTGGTGGCCGGCGTCACGCGTGACCGCCACTACCACGATGGCCGCGTGCGCAACGCCTACCGCGCCGGCGCCGTGCCCGATGGCCCGGTGCCGCTGCCGGGCTGGTGGGACGAGCCGAGCAAGAAATGGTTCGAAGACCGCTACCAGGTGGGCACGGCCACCGGCAATGTCGCCTGGGCCGCGCTGCTGCTGCTGGCGGTCTATGAATCGACGCAGGACCGCCGCTACCTGGACACCGCCGGCACGCTGATGGGCTGGATCGACAAGCAGACCTTCGCCAGCGAGCCCCCGGCGGCCTTTATCGGCGGATTCTTCGGCCATGAGCCCGCGCCGCAGCGGCAGGGCTGGAAGTCCACCGAACACAATGTCGATGCCTACGCGGCTTTCCGCTGGCTGGGCCGCTACAGCGATGACCCGCGCTGGCGCACCGGCGCGGACCGCGCCAAGCGCTTCGTGGAGGCGATGTGGCAGCCCGGCGAAGGCCGCTTCGTCATCGGCACGCGCGACGATGGGCGCTCGCTCAACGCCGGGCCGTCCGCGCTCGATGCCTCGCTATGGCCGCTGATCGCCGTGCCCGAATCGGCCAATACCTGGCGCCGCGCGCTGGACTGGACGCGGAGCCGCCACGCCGTGGGCGGCGGCTACGGCTTCAACGCCAGCCCCGATGGCGTCTGGACGGAAGGCACCGGACAGGCCGCGCTGGTCCTGCGCGCCATGGGCCGCGAGGAAGAGGCCCGCCCGCTCTGGCCGCTGCTGCTGGCCCAGCGGGCGCCCTCGGGCTACCTCTTTGCCACGCCCGAGCGCCGCATCCGCACCGGTCTCCAGATCGGCCCGGACAGCACCACCGACGATTTCTACTACTACCACCTGCCCCACCTCGGGGCCACCGCGTGGGCCATCCTGGCCGCGGCCGGCTGGAATCCGTTCCAGCCCGGCGGACGACAGGCCGACACCGCCAATGTCGCCAACAAGGAGTGACGATGTTCGCCGATTTTCTCGAAAACCGGATGCTGATGGAGATCAACGCCGGCGCCTTCCTGATCGCGGTGCTATGCCTGCGCGGCAGCCGCCATCGCGCGGCGGACCGTTGGCTGTTCGGCATCGCCGCCGGGGTGCTGCTGTCGTGCTACTACGTCTGGCGCTGCACGCAGACCCTGCCGGACTGGCGCATGGACTTCCCGAGCGTGTGGTCGTACGCGTTCTTCGGCTTCGAGACCCTGACGATTGCCTACACGCTGATCTCGATCGTCACGCTGACGCGCACCTCGGACCACAGCGCGGCGGCCGATGCCGGCGAGGCGGTCCTGCGCCGCAGCCCCGAGGTGCCGCAGGTGGACATCTTCATCGCCACCTATAACGAGGGGCTGGACGTACTCGAAAAGACCATCGTCGCCGCACTGGCCATCGACTATCCCAACTTCCGCGTCTGGGTGCTCGACGATACCCGGCGCGACTGGCTCAAGGACTTCTGCGGCACGGTCGGCGCGCGCTACGTGACCCGTCCGGACAACACCCACGCCAAGGCTGGCAACCTCAATAACGGGCTGCAGCACAGCGCGGAGGCGGGCGGCGCGCCGTTCATCATGGTCCTGGACGCGGACTTCGCGCCGAACCGGAACATCCTGCTGCGCATCATCGGCCTGTTCGACGACCCCGTGGTCGGCGTGGTGCAGACGCCGCAGTTCTACTACAACGCCGACCCGATCCAGTACAACCTGCGCTCCACCGAATGCTGGGTGGACGAGCAGCGGGCCTTCTTCGACGTCATGCAGCCGGCCAAGGACGCCTGGGGCACCGCGTTCTGCATCGGCACTTCGTTCGTGGTGCGGCGCGACGCGCTGACCAAGATCGGCGGATTTCCGACCGGCACGGTCACCGAGGACATCCACCTGACCTACCGCCTGATGCCGCACGGCTACATCACGCGCTGGCTCAACGAGCGGCTCAGCGTGGGCCTGTCTGCCGAAGGGCTGCCTGAGTACATCAGCCAGCGCAGCCGCTGGGGGCTGGGCACGATCCAGGTGGCGCTCACCGCCGATGGCCCCCTGCGCGGGCGCGGCTATTCGCTGCGGCAGCGGCTGCACTACGTGCACGGCCTGCTCCACTGGCTGAGCCGCCCGTTCACCTTGATGCTGCTGGCCGGCCCCCTGCTCTACTGGTATTTCAACGTGCCGACGCTATATGGCGATCCGGTCCAGTTCCTCGCCTATGGCGTGCCGGCGCTGCTACTGTACTGGGCCTACAGCATCTGGATCACCGGCTCGCGGGCGATGCCGATCTTCACCGAGGTCACCCAGATCGTGGCGGCACTGGCGGTGACCGCCACGCTGGCCAGCGCCGTGTTCAAGCCGTTCGGGCGACCGTTCAAGGTCACCAACAAGGGGCTGGACCGCTCGAAGCTGGTGATCCACGGCAAGTTCGCCGCGCTCTACGGCGGAATGTTCCTGCTCACCGGCATGGGGCTGGCGCGTGCCGTGGCCGCCGATGGCTCGGCGCCCGGCCTGGCCTTCAACATCGGCTGGACGCTGGTGTCGATGGTGCTGTACTTCGCCTCCCTGCTGGTGTGCTTCGAGCTGCCGCGCCCCCGCAAGGAAGAACGCTTTCCGCACCGGGAGCGCGCCGTGCTGCGGCTCTTCGGCAAGGATGGCAACGCCTACGAATTCCACGGCACCACGCGCGACCTCTCCTGCAACGGCGCGGGCCTGCTGCTCGACGGCAACGCGGCCGTCACGCGCGGCATGGACGGCGCCGAAGGGGCGATCTGGC
This sequence comes from Cupriavidus sp. 10L43_2, assembly GCF_056395265.1. Lineage (NCBI taxonomy): Bacteria > Pseudomonadati > Pseudomonadota > Betaproteobacteria > Burkholderiales > Burkholderiaceae > Cupriavidus > Cupriavidus sp. 10L43_2. Next base: position 82,842 of record NZ_JBFTJE010000002.1, on the reverse strand, counting down.
TGGAACCGCTGGGCTGGGTGCCCTGCCGCGTGGCGCGTGCGCGCGGCAACCTCGCCGGCGTGGCGCTGCGCCCCGACACGGCCGCCCGCCACCGCCTGATCCGCCTGCTGTTCAGCGAGCCCGCACACAACATCGCAGACCGTGGCCGGCCCGGCGTGGCCATCGCCCAGCTGCTGCGACGCGCTTTTTCGGGATAACCACCATGACCAAGACAATCACGACGATGCGCTACCTAGTCCCCCTGCTCCCGCTGGCGCTGGTCGCCTGCACGCTCGAACCCACCTACCAGCGGCCCGAGTCGCCGGTGCCCCAGCAATGGCCGACCGGCGCCGCGTACCAATCTGGCGCATCCGGTGCCCAGGCGGCCTCACCGGGGCAAGCGCAGGCGCAGGCACCCGCCGCCAGCCTGGGCTGGGAAGATTTCTTCACCGATGCGCGCCTGCGCCGGCTGATCGAACTCGCGCTGGCCAACAATCGCGACCTGCGCATTGCCACGCTGTCGATCGACCAGGCGCGCGCGCAGTACCGCATCCAGCGGGCGGCGCAGTTCCCGGCCATCAATGGCAGCGCCGGCTTCGCCAGTTCGCGCATCAGCGGCGACCTGCGCCCGCCGGGGCAGGACCCGATCATCAACGCGTGGACCGCCGGCGTGGGCTTCAACGCCTTCGAACTGGACCTGTTCGGCCGCGTGCGCAGCCTCAAGCACGAGGCGCTGGAGCAATACCTCGCCATCGAGGAGGTGCGCCGCAGCGCGCAAATCAGCCTCGTGGCCGAGGTTGCCAGTGCCTACCTGACGCTCCGGGCCGATCAGGAACTGCTGAAGATCTCGCAGGACACGCTCAAGGTGCAGGAAGACGCCGCGCAGATGATCGACCGCAGCAAGCGCGCGGGCGGCATGGCCCAGCTCGACACCCATCGCGCCCAGACCCAGCTGGAGACGGCGCGCGTGGGCGTGGAGCAGTACACGCGCCAGGTGGCGCAGGATGAAAACGCGCTGGCGCTGCTGATCGGCGGGCAACTGCCGGCCGACTTGCCGGCGCCGCAGCCGTTCGAGAACAATTCCTTCGTGGCCGAATTGCCGGCCGGGCTGCCCTCCACCGTGCTCGAGCAGCGGCCAGACATCATGGCCGCCGAACACCGGCTCAAGGCGGCCAACGCCAATATCGGCGCGGCGCGGGCGGCCTTCTTCCCGACCATCTCGCTGACCGCCAGCGTCGGCGCGGCCAGCAGCACGCTGGCGGGGCTGTTCTCGGGCGGCATGGCCTGGGTCTTCGCGCCGCAGATCACCCTGCCGATCTTCAATGCGGGCGCCAATCAGGCGCGCCTGACCGTCTCCGAGGTGCAGAAGGACATCAACGTGGCCGCCTACGAGAAGACCATCCAGGGTGCCTTCCGCGAAGTGGCCGACGGGCTGGCCGCGCGCGGCACCTACGACCGCCAGACGGCTGCGCAGGAGGCGCTGGCGAAGGAGATTACCGAGACGCGGCGCCTGTCGGAAATCCGCTTCAAGAATGGGGTGGATGACTACTTCGGCGTCTTCGATGCCCAGCGGCAGCTCTACAACGCCCAGCAGACGCTGGTGACGATCCGCCTCGCGCGGCTGACCAGCCGGGTGGGCCTGTACAAGGCGCTCGGCGGCGGATGGACGCAGGCGACGGTGGCCCAGCCGGCCCAGCCCGCACCCGGCGCGCCAGCCGCGCCAGCCGCCCCCGCCGCGAAAGCTGCCACGCCGGCCGTCACGCAGCCGGTTGCGCAGGCACGGTGAACTGGACCACGGCGCCCCGGGGCTGGTTCGGGCTCGCCCAGAGCCGGCCGCCGTGGGCCTCGATGATCGACCGGCAGATCGACAGCCCCATGCCCAGGCCCGTGGCCTTGGTCGTGTAGAACGGGGCGAACACGCGCTCGGCGTCTTGCGGCGCAAAGCCTGGGCCGGTGTCGCTCACCGTCACCAACACGCTGCCGGCCTCGGCCTGCACGGTGCGGATAAGCAATTGCCGGGCACCGTCGCCGCTGCCGCCCATGGCCTCCAGCGCGTTCATGATCAGGTTGAGCAGCACCTGCTGCAGTTCCACGCGGTCGCCTTCGATGGCTGGCAAGCCATCCGCAAGCTGCGCCTGCACCGTGGCGCGGCCCTTGTCGGCTTCGCCACGGGTCAGCTCGACCACCTCGCCGATCGCCTGATTGATGTCCACCAGCTCCTTGCGCGGCGGCGCCTTCTTGATCAGCTGGCGGATGCGCCCGAGCACGTCCCCCGCGCGGTTGGCGTCCTTGACGATACGGGTGAGCGCCTGGCCCACCTCGTCGATATTGGACGGTTTCGCGCCCAGCCAGCGCAGTGCCGCCTGCGCATTGGTCACCGTCGCCGCAATCGGCTGGCTGACTTCGTGCGCGATCGACGCCGCAAGCTGCCCCATGGTGGCCACGCGGTTGGCGTGCGCCAGTTCGGCCTGGACTTCGCGATAGCGCTGCTCGCCCTGGTGGACCCTTTCCTCGGCCTGCTTGCGCTCGGTCAGGTCGAGCACGAACGCCACGCCCTCCTTCCGGCCGGCTTCGAACGTGGCCAGGCCGACGATGACCGGCAAGTAGCTGCCATCCTTCCTGACGTACGCCTTCTCGAAGGGCCGCGCGTGCCCCGTCCGCACGGCCTCGGCCAGTGCATGGTGGTTGACCGGGCGCAATTCCCGCGGCGTCAGGTCGTCCCAGCCCACGCGCCCCGAGAGCAGTTCCTCGCGCTCATATCCCACCATGCGCAGGAAGGCATCATTGGCTTCGAGAATCTCGCCCTCGCCCCGCCAGAAGACGATCCCGATGATGTTGGCGTCCACGAGTCGCCCGATCTTCGCTTCCCGTTCCGCCACGTCGCGGTACAGCCGGGCGTTTTCCAGCGAGATGGCGGCCTGCGAGGCCAGCAGCTTCAGCACTGCGATCTGGGCCGGGCAGAACACGCGGGCGGTCAGGTTGTTTTCGAGGTACAGCGCGCCGATGAGCTTGGCCTGGTTCATCAGCGGCAGGCAGAGCACGGAGCGGGCGCGATGCTGGCGAATGTACGGGTCGGCGGAGAAGGACGGCTCGGCCACGGCGTCGTCGAGGAACACGTTCTCGCGCGTGCGCAGGGCATGGTAGAGGACCGATTCCGGCAGCATGGCCGCGCTCACGGGCGCCGCGCGCAGTTGCAGCAGGATCGCGTCGCTGCCGGTCGTGGCTTCCGCCGCAATTCGCAGTTCGCCGCCGTCCGACAGGATCAGCAGGCCGCGTTCGGCGCCGGCCTGCTCGATGGCCGTGCGCATGATCATCTCGATCAGGTTGTCCAGGACGATTTCGCCCGAGGCGGCCTGTGACACCTTGATCACGGTGGCAAGGTCGAGATGTTCGACTGGCGTGGCGATGGTGTTCGTCGCCCCGGGCGCGGCTTCCTCCGTCCGCAGTTGCGGATATTCGGCCTCCAGCTGCCGCACCTTGCCCGCAGCGCCCCAGCGCAGGTAGCCGTAACGGGCGTCCCGAAAATAGACACGGGCGATCTTCGCCAGACCACGCGCCGCATAGAAGCGTGCCGCGAGTTCGTTGACAAGCGCCTCATTGTGCACATAACCGCCATCCTGCGCGCGCTGGATGGCGGTCTCGTAGCCAAGTTCGGCGTCCACCACGCGGTCTTCGAGCCGGGCGATTTCGGCAGCCACCAGCGCGGCATGGCCGGCAAAGTTCTCCGGGCAGAGATCGGCCCAGATGCGGAGTTCGCGCTGCTGAGCGGCCAGGATGTCCATATGTGGCTGGCGGTCGTCGGCTGGCATGGCGGTGCACAGGCCGGCCCGGGCCAGCGCGCTATAGAAGACGTACTCGCCCTCTTCGATGAACCCGTGCGCGGCCGGCAGCAGCGGTTCTGCCCGGGACGCGGCCTCCAGGGCGCCCGCATGGTCGCCGGCGACATAACGCGCCTGCAGTTTGCGGATCCAGTACCAGCAGGCGTTCAGGATGGAGCCCATGGGCAGGCGGCCCTCGACCTGGGCTTCGTTGAACTGCGCGTCGTCCAGGGTGCCGAATGCCGGCGTCAGGCCGCGCAACATCCGGATCAGCGCAAGCTGGGTCTCCATGAAGCCGATGACGAGGCCGAAGCGCTTCATCTTCACGTAGGCCAGGCCGCGTTCGGTTTCGCTCTGGGTCTCCGCCAGCGGCGTGCCGATGAACAGCAGGTTGGCGGCGAGGCTGTTGCAGACGAAGGCGCCGAACGGCACGTCGCCAGTCCGGTTCGCGGCGTCGAAGGCGCGGCGCAACTGGTCGTTGGTGGTCCGCACAGGCTCCGCCCAGCGCCGGGCGAACAGCGCGTAGGACAGGTAGGTGCGGGCTTCGTAGTGATCGAGCCCGCGCCGCTCCGCCAGTTCGCAGCCAAGCTGGCCGAACTGGAAGGCGCGCGCGTAGTCGCCAAAGCGCCGCCCGACCACCCGGGGCACGTTGGTGTAGGCCACGCACGAGGCATCGGCGTTGCCGTGCTCCAGACTGAGGTTGGTCGCCTTGCAGATGGTCAGGGACGCGAGGTTGGCATCCGTATGCGACGCCGGCACGAAAAGCTTGATCAGGACGTCGACGGTACCGATCGAGGCGGGATCCTCCATCGGCGGCGAGTCGATCAGCGTTTCGATCGGCCGATCGCCGAGTTGGGACCGGATGCGCGCGTACTCGGCCTGCACCGCCGTCTCGTCCGGGTGCGGGGACCAGTCGATCCCCACATGGCGGAGGAAGGCGAGGCAAACGGCGATGGCGTTGTCGCGCTGGCCGAGCACCACGTAGATGTCCACCTGCCAGCAGGTGACCTGGGCACGTTCGACCGTCGTCGTGGCGCGCGCGGACAGCGCCGCGAACCGCGCTTCGGCCACCGGCGCCTGCCCGGACAGGAACTCGCACTGGGCGCGACCCGACTCCAGCGCGAATCGCAGCGCAGGCCGGCGGACCCAGCCGTCGTCGTTCAGGAGGGCCGCGCCCGCCGCGAAATAGGTGAGCGCCGAGGCGTAGGCCGTCGCCGCCTTGGCGCGCTCACCGGCCAGCAGGTTGAATTCCGCCAGTTGGTCCCGCTCGTCCTGTTCGGTGATCAGCGCGGCGCCCCGGTTGAGCTGGCCCACGATCTCGAAGATCGCGCCTTGGCGCTCGCCCGGTGCCGTCTGGGCGGCAATCAGCCGCCCGACCCGGAGGTGGGCCTCGGCGCGCGAGGCTTCGGGGATCATCGAATAGGCGGCTTCGTGGATCCGGTCGTGCACGAAGGCGTAGGCGCCCTCCTGCCGCTCGACCAGCTCCTGGCGAATCGCCTCCCAGAAGGCCGCGTGGACCTGCCCTTCGGCCATGCCGAGGATGGTCGAGAGCGTGGTGATGCCGGCGACGTTGCCGAGGCAGGCCAGTTGCTGCAAGGCCTGCTGGGTCGCGTCGGGCAGGCGGGCCAGCTTGCCGACCATCAGCTCCACCACGTTGTCGGTGTAACCCTTGGCGTGGATGCGGTCGGCCTCCCAGCGCCAATCCCGGGCGGCATGGTCGAAGGTCAGCAGGTTCTCATCGACCAGCCCGTGCAGGAACTGGATCACGAAAAACGGGTTGCCGACGGTCTTGTCCCAGATCAACTGCGCCAGCGGCGCGATGCGCGCCGGCTCGCCATGCAGCGACTCTGCCACCAGTTGCTCGACATGGCCGCCGGTAAGCGGCGCCAGCCGGATTTCGTCGATCCTGACGCCCTTGCCGCGAATGGCGCGCAGCGTGCCCGCCAGCGGATGCGCGTCGTCGACCTCGTTGTCGCGATAGGCACCGATCAGCATCAGGTAGCGCAGGTCCGCATGGCTCAGCAGGTCTTCCAGCAGGGCCAGCGTGGCGGCGTCGAGCCACTGGAGGTCGTCGAGAAACAGCGCCAGCGGATGCTCGGCCCGGGCGAATACGCCGATGAAGCGCCGGAAGACGAGCAGGAAGCGGTGCTGCGCCTGCTGGGGCTCCAGTTCGGCCACCGGCGGCGGCTCGCCGATGATCAGCTTCAGTTCCGGGATCAGGTCCGTCATGAGCCGCGCATTGGGCTCCAGCGCCTCCAGCAGCGCGCCGCGCCAGCGTTCGAGCTCCGCATCGGGCTTGCCGAGCAGCGAGCGCACCAGGCCCTGGAAGGCCTGCACCAGCGTGGAATACGGGATGTCGCGCTTGTACTGGTCGAACTTGCCGGACGCAAACAGCCCGCGCGGCGGCACCTGCACCCGGTGCAGTTCATTGACCACCGACGACTTGCCGATGCCGGAATAGCCGGAGACCAGCACCATCTCCGGCACGCCGCCGTCGACGATCCGCGCGAAGGCGTCGAGCATCGTATCGACCTCCTGCTCACGCCCGTACAGCTTCTCGGGTATCCGCAGCCGGTCGCGCGTGCCGTGCCCGTCGAGTGGGAGTGCGTCGATGCTGCCCTGCCGCCTCCAGTCGTCCAGACAGCGCCGCAGGTCATGCTCGAGCCCGGCGGCGGTCTGGTAACGCTCCTCGGCCGTCTTGGCCAGCAGCTTCGCGACGATGTCGCAGAGCATGTCCGGGATGGTCTCCACCCGCGTGCGCGCCGCCACCGGGAGGCGGGCGATATGGCAGTGGACCCACTCCATGGCGTCGGTCGCCACGAATGGCAGCACACCGGTCAGCATCTGGTACAGCGTGACGCCCAGGGCATAGAGGTCGCTGCGCGAGTCGATCGACCGGTTCATCCGCCCGGTCTGCTCGGGCGCCATGTAGGCGAGCGTGCCGGCGATGGTCTCGGGCGGCTCCGGGGCCTGCCGTTCGCGTGGCAGCCGCGAGGCAAGGCCGAAACCGGTGAGCCGGGCCTGGCCGTCGGCGCAATTCACGAGGATATGGGTGGGCTTGAGGTCCTTGTGGACCAGCCCGCGCTGGTGCAGCTTGCCCAGTGCCGATGCGATGCCGATGGCGTGCCCCAGGAACGTCTCCGTCTCCATCGGCACGCCCAGTTGCTGCGAAAGCGGTTCGCCGCCGGCGTCCTCCAGGATCAGCAGGCTCCGGCCACCTTCGTGGACCAGTGCCAGCGGACGGGCGGCCCAGCTGCCATCCAGTTCGTCCTTCAGGCCGAATTCGTGGGCGAGGCGATCCAGCGAGGCAGGCAGCGGGTGCTCGGCGGCGGGCCGCGCCAGCAGGACGGTCGGCCCGTTGCCGCCGCCCGGGTGCCGCCCTCGATGGAAGACGCGCTCCCCATCGTCCCACTGCATCTTCACGCTGTCATTCATTGGCACCGGCACCTGTTTATATCTATGCGCGAAAAGGCGCGGCGACAGGATATACCAAGCTACCAGCCGCAAGTCGCCAGTCAGGCACCGCGCGACAGGATTGTCCGACTTTCAGGGCTGTCTGGCGGTCCGCTGTTGTCGGCTTAAATATCGGGTCGAGATAATCATAGTTATCAGGCCATGTAGAATCGTGATTCGGCCGATTTTTCGGGGTGACGAAGGGAAAAGCCGAGGGGGCGGCTACACTGTCGCCGCTGCAATTCCCCTCGCTTACCCACCATGCGTTTCCCCTTCCTCGCGCTGCTGGCCGGCATCGCCATCCAGACCAGCGCCCATGCCGCCGGCGATATCGAGACCGGACGTGCTGTGTTCGACCGCAAGTGCGCCTCCTGCCACAAGATCGGCCCGGCGGCGCGCGGCACCTTCGGCCCCCACCTCAACGCCATCGTCGGCCGGCCGGCGGGCGGGACTTCCGACTACCGCTATTCCGATGCCATGAAGACATCGAAGGTGGTCTGGACCCCCGAGACGCTCCGCGCCTTCATCCACGCCCCGAACAAGGTGGTGCCGGGCAACAAGATGCGCTTCTGGGGCATCGGCGACGACAGCGAGATCACCGACCTGCTGGCCTTCCTGCAAACGGTTCGGTAGGGGCTAGAATCCCGCCAGCACCTCCCCACAGGTTTTCCATAGGCTTCCAGCGTGGCACTTGAGCAGGGCTTCATCCTGACCCGGCACTGGCGCGATACTCCCGCCGGTACCGAGGTCGATTTCTGGCTGGCCACGGACCAGGGGCCGCGCCTGCTGCGCCTGCCGCCCCAGCCGTCGGTGGCCTTCGTGCCCGAGGCCCAGCGCGATCAGGCCGAGCCGCTGCTGCGCGGCGAGCGCGATGTGGACTTGCGCCCGCTCGAGCTGCAGGACTTCCACCGTCGGCCCGTGCTCGGGCTCTACTGCCAGCAGCACCGCCAGCTGATCCGGATCGACAAGGCGCTGCGGCAGGCTGGCGTGGATGTTTACGAGGCCGATATCCGCCCGCCCGAGCGCTACCTGATGGAGCGCTTCATCACCGCGCCGGTCTGGTTCGACGGCCAGCCGGACGCGCACGGCGTGCTGCGCCAAGCGCAGATGAAGCCGGCCACCGACTATCGCCCCACCCTGCGCCTGGTCTCGCTCGATATCGAAACCACCGCCCATGGCGAGCTGTATTCGATTGCGCTGGAAGGCTGCGGCCAGCGGCAGGTCTATATGCTCGGCCCGGCGCCGGCGGGCGATCCGGCCCCGCTGGACTTCGCGCTCGAATACTGCGACACCCGCCCCGCCCTGCTCGAAAAACTCAACCAGTGGCTGGCCGAGCACGACCCGGACGCCATCATCGGCTGGAACCTCGTTCAGTTCGATCTTCGCGTGCTGCAGGCCCACGCAGTGCAGTTCCAGGTGCCGTTGCGGCTGGGCCGGGGCGGCGCCGAGATGGAGTGGCGCGAGCACGCCAGGCAGCAGCACTACTTCGCGGCGGCGGCCGGGCGGCTGATCATCGACGGCATCGAGGCGCTGCGCGGCGCCACGTGGAGCTTCCCGTCGTTCAGCCTGGAGTCGGTGGCCCAGACCCTGCTCGGCGAAGGCAAGGCGATCGACAACCCCTACGACCGCATGGACGCCATCGACCGCATGTTCGCCGAGGACAAGCCCGCGCTGGCACGCTACAACCTGCGCGACTGCGAGCTGGTCACCCGCATCTTCGCCGCCACCGAGCTGCTGACCTTCCTGCTGGAGCGCGCCACCGTCACCGGCCTGCCGACCGACCGCAGCGGCGGCTCGGTGGCCGCCTTCACACATCTATATATGCCGCTGATGCACCGGCAGGGCTACGTGGCGCCGAATCTGGGCGAACTGGCGCCCGAGGCCAGCCCCGGCGGTTTTGTCATGGATTCGCGCCCGGGCCTGTACGAGTCGGTGCTGGTGCTGGACTACAAGAGCCTGTATCCGTCGATCATCCGCACCTTCCTGATCGATCCGATCGGGCTGGTGGAGGGGCTGGCCCACCCCGATGACGCCGATTCGGTGCCCGGCTTCCGGGGCGCGCGGTTCTCGCGCGGCAAGCACTGCCTGCCGGCCATCGTCGCGCGGATCTGGCAGGGCCGCGAGGCGGCCAAGCGCGAGCAGAACAAGCCGCTCTCGCAGGCGCTGAAGATCATCATGAATGCGTTCTACGGCGTGCTGGGATCGAGCGGCTGCCGCTTCTTCGACCCGCGCCTGGCGTCGTCGATCACCATGCGCGGCCACGAGATCATGCGCCAGACGCGCCTGCTGATCGAAGCGCGCGGCTATGACGTGATCTATGGCGACACCGACTCCACCTTCGTCTGGCTGCGCGGCGCCCATGCCGAGGACGATGCGGCACGCATCGGGCGTGAACTTGTCGCCTACGTCAACGACTGGTGGCGCGACCACCTGCGCCAGACCTTCGACCTGGACAGCGCGCTGGAACTCCAGTTCGAGACCCACTTCCGGCGCTTCCTGATGCCAACCATCCGGGGCGCCGAGTTGGGCAGCAAGAAGCGCTACGCCGGTCAGGTCATGCGTGCCGATGGCCGCGCCGAGATGGTGTTCAAGGGGCTGGAGACGGTGCGCACGGACTGGTCGCCGCTGGCGCAGCAGTTCCAGCAGACGCTCTACGCGATGATCTTCAACCGCGAGCCGTACCGCGATTATGTGCGGGACATCGTGCGCCGCACGCTGGCCGGCGAACTGGACGCGCAACTGGTTTACCGCAAGCGCCTGCGGCGCCAGCTTGGCGACTACCAGCGCAACGTCCCGCCTCACGTGCGCGCCGCGCGGCTGGCCGATGCCTATAACGATAGCCAGGGCCGCCCGCGCCAGTACCAGAACGGCGGCTGGATCAGCTATGTGATGACGGTGGCCGGGCCGATGCCGATGGAGACGCTCGATCCGCGCCAGTCGCCGATCGATTATGACCACTACATCACAAAACAGCTCCAGCCGATTGCCGACGCCATCCTGCCCTTCCTCGACGATGATTTCGACACGCTGCTGACTGGGCAGATGGCGCTGTTTCCGGACTGAAATCCGCCCCCATCCCAAGAGCAGCGCGGGATTCCTGCTGCATCGCGGCAGATTCGAACCGCCCGAACCCATTACACTTGGCGCCTGTTCTGATACTGCGCCCCATTCCGTCCATGTCCGAGACCCACGCCACTGCCGCCCCCGTTCGCTCCAAAGCCCTGCGCGCCGCCGCCAGCGTGCTGGTGCTACGCGACGGCCCGGCGGGCATGGAGGTGCTGATGATGCGCCGCCCCCAGCGCGACGACGACCGCAGCGCCGGTGCCTTTGTCTTCCCGGGCGGCACACTCGATGAGCAGGATGCGGCACTTCACCCCTTGTGCGATGGCCTCGACGATGCCGCCGCCAGCGCCCGGCTCAATGTCGACAAAAACGGGCTCGACTATTACCTCTGCGCCGCACGTGAAGCGTTCGAGGAAGCCGGCCTGCTGTTCGCTCGCGATGCCAACGGCCAGAATGTGGATCTCGATGCACTCGACGCGGACACCTACGGCAGCCTGCGCGAAGCCGCCGGCTACGGCGGCGCCGGCATCGCCCATGTCTGCGAACGGCTGGGCGTGCGCCTCGCCGTGGACCAACTGGCCTACGGCAGCCACTGGCTGACGCCGCCGGGCCTGCCGAAGCGCTTCGACACGCGCTTCTTCTTCGCGCTGGCGCCGGCTGGGCAGACCGCGCGGCACGATGGCGTTGAAGCGGTCGAGCATCGCTGGATGCGGCCCGTCGATGCGCTGGACCCGGCCAACAATATCTCGCTGGTGAACGTCACCCGCCGCATGCTCCAGTCGATTTCGCATTTCCCGACTGCGCAGGCGTGCTTCGACCATGCCCAAAAGCTGCGCAACATCGTGCAGATCATGCCGCGCCTGGCCACCGGCCCCAAGGGCGTGCGGCCGGTGATGCCGGAAGAAGCGCCGTACGCGGAAATCGCCCGGATCGACCCCGATGGCGCCGGCCATGGCCGCTACGCGCTGGCGCCGGGCGCAGCGGTGAAGCTCTCCGAACGGGTCTGGCGCGTCACGGCGGACAACGGCAACGTGATGACCGGCCCCGGCACCAACACCTACTTCGTGGGCGGCGGCGCGGACAACACCTGGGCGATGATCGATCCCGGCCCCGCCGATCCGGCCCATATCACCGCCGTGCTGGCCGCCGCGCCGGGCCCGGTGAAGTGGATTCTCGTCACGCATACCCACCTGGACCATTCGCCCGCCTCCGTGGCGGTGCGCGAGGCCACCGGCGCGCCGGTCTGGGGGCGCGTCACGGCCGTGCAGGACCGCCAGGACCAGACTTTCGCGCCGGACCGCACGCCCGAGCACGGAGAGCGGATCGTGCTCGGCCCGCACGCCACGCTGCGGGTGGTGCACACGCCGGGGCATGCATCGAACCATCTCTGCTACCTGCTCGAGGAAGAGAAGACGCTGTTCACGGGCGACCACGTCATGCAGGGTTCCAGCGTCGTCATCAATCCGCCCGATGGGGACATGCGCGCCTATCTGGCGTCCCTGCAGGCGCTGCTCGACGAAGACCTGGAGTGGATTGCGCCGGGCCACGGCTTCCTGATGCCGCGCCCCCGGGATGCCATCCGGCTGCTGATTCGCCATCGGCAGCAGCGCGAGGCCAAGGTGCTGAACGCGCTGCGCGCGCTGGCGCCGGCCGATATCGGCACGCTGCTCGCCAGCGTCTACGACGACGTGCCCGAGCGCATGCATCCGGTGGCGCAGCGCTCGCTGCTGGCCCACCTGCGCAAGCTCGAGGAAGACGGCGTGGCGCGCGAGACCGAGGCGGTCTGGCATCTGATTTCGGCATGAGCCACAAATGAGCCGCGCATGAACTTCAGCCTTTCCGATCTGCGCGCCTTCGTGGCGGTGGCCGAACTGAGCAGCTTCCGCGCGGCAGCGACGGAGTTGCATCTGTCCCAGCCGGCGTTGTCGCGCCGGATCGAGAAGCTGGAAGACGCCCTCGGCGTGCGGCTGTTCGACCGGACGACGCGCTCGGTGGAGATGACCGCCGTGGGCCGGGAGTTCTCGCGCAAGGCGCGCGAACTCCTGAACGGGCTGGAGGAGTCGCTGCTCGGCATCCGGGACGTGGCCACCCGCGTGACCGGCGAAGTCACGGTGGCGTGCGTGCCCTCGGCGGTGCGCTACTTCCTGCCGGCGGTGCTGCGCAAGTACCACGAGACGTGGCCGCGCATCGTCGTGCGGCTGATCGACGAAGGCGCCAACGAGGTGCTGAACCTGATCGTGCGCAACGAGGCCGACTTCGGCCTGAACTACATCGGCACGCAGGAGCCCGACGTCGAGTTCGAACCCGTGCTCAAGGAACCGTTCGTGGTGGCCTGCCCGCCCGACCATCCGCTGGCGCGCAAGCGCAAGGTCACCTGGGCCGAACTGGGCCAATACGACTACATGACCGTGGGCAAGGCCAGCGGCAACCGCATGCTGCTGGATCTGGCGCTGACCGATGTGCCCGATCGCCCGCAGTGGTATTGCGAGGTGCGGCACGTCAGCACGCTGGTGAGCCTGGTGGAAGCCGGGCTCGGCGTGGCGGCGGTACCCCGGCTGGCCATGCCGCCGGGCAAGCATCCCACGCTGACCAGCGTGCCGCTGGTGGAGCCTACCGTCTCGCGTACCGTGGGGCTGATCCGGCGGCGCGGCCGGTCCCTGTCGCCGGCGGCGCAGCAACTGTATGACATGCTGCTGACCACCAATGCCGAAATGCAGGGCGCCAAGGCGCTGCCTGGACACCGAAAGCGCGGCAACCCCCGTACCTGAAATATCTGGATACCTTGCCGCACTGGCAGCGCGGCGCATCGCTGCCTACATTGGATGACATCGCTATTCGTCCAAGGCGCCGCCATGTCCAGACAATTTGCCATCCTGCTGCTGATGCTGGCCGCCTCCGGCGCCGCCCATGCCGTCACCAAGTGCCAGAGCGGCAAGGACACGCTCTATACGGCGGCATCGTGCCCGGCGGGCTACCGCGATGTCACGTCCACCATGCGTGCCAATGTGACCACCATCACCAAGACCCCCAAGATCCGCCAGGACGAGCAGGCCTACCTGCAGAGCCGCGCCCAGATGGCGCAACAGATCCAGGTCTGGCAGGGGCGCGAGGACGATCTCGACCTGCGCGCGCAGAACGTCTTCTGGAATCAGTGCCGGGCACTCGAGTACCAGGCGCGGGCCGCCGAGCGCGCCATGCATACCACCGAGTACTGGAGCCGCGCGGACCGCTACCGCAGCGACGTCCATGCTTTGCGCTCGCAGCAATACGAGATGGGGTGCTACTTCTAGGGGTGGAGGTTGATGCGGGGCAGTCATGATCCATGCCCCTCGTAGAACCTGCCGATATTAGTCAGGCTTAGATCGGCATACAGAAAATTTCAGGCAATTCGGCGCCGGCGAAACGTCTTGTCTCACATACAATTCGTTCCCATCGGCCCGCCAACGAAAGCTGGCAACGCGGTCGCAACCTACTCCTGTGATGCCATGCTGACTCTCACTGTGATCGTTGCGTATATGCTGGCCTGTATCGTCGCACTGGCCTTCGGCGCCCGCTGGGTGCTCAAGAATGACCCGCTGCTCAAGCAGTCGGGCGCCCGCCCTCACGGCGACGATCATTCGACGCTGACGCGCTAACCCGCCATGCGCTGATCGCCCCCCGGCTACGCCAGCCACGCAATCCCCAGAAGCCCGGTTCACGAGACCGGGCTTTTGCTTTGGTGCGGCTTTCGTGTATCAGGCTGCACACGCCCAAGCCCGCCTTGGAAGGTCGCGCCGCTGTCCTACACCGCGACCCGGAACGCACCGACACCCTCCCGCGCCCCGTAGTGACTATCGTTATGGCAGGCGTCCGCCTCGTGACGCCATGTCCTTCTTGTCTGCGAGCCGCCCCGCCATCCATGTCGCGCGTACCGATCCAGCCCGCCATGCGGGCCGCCCCGCCCGGCACCGTGGCCGGACCTGATGTTGTGCCGGATGTCGTACCGGAGGGGGTGCCCGCAGTCACGGCTGAGGTGCCCGCGGACGCCGCGCCGGCGTCACCCACCCGTACGCCCCCCAAGCTGTCTGTCTCTGTGCGCCGCGCCAGCACGGCGTTGGTCATTCTGGCGACGCTCGCATCGCTCTACACCCTGCACCTCGCCCGCGACTTCATCGTGCCAGTGGTGGTGGCCATCGTCATCGCCTACCTGCTCGATCCGATGGTCGAGTGGCTCCAGCGCCAGCGGGTGCCGCGCGCCGTGGGCGCGACCGTGGTGCTGCTCGGCATGCTGGCCCTGCTGCTGTGCGGCGCCTATCTGCTCCAGGGGCAGATTGAATCTATTGTCGACCGGCTGCCCGCCATCGCCAGCAAGCTCTCCCGCTCGCTGGGCGAACTGGTGAGCGGCGACGACTCCATGCTGCAAAAGATCCGCCGCGCCACCACGGTACTGGTCGGTACCGGTCAGCCACCGCCGACCAAGGGCGCGCCGATCGTCGTCGAACGTTCCGCCGACGCCCTCAACAACGCCATCTGGGTGGGATCGATGGGCGTCTTCGCGATGCTGGCGCAGGCCATCGTCGTGCTGTTCCTGACCTGGTTCCTGCTGCTGGGCGGCGACATGTTCAAGCGCAAGTTCATCAAGATGGCCGGCACCACCATCAGCCAGAAGAAGATCAGCGTGCACATGCTCGACGAGATCAACCGGGCGATCCAGCGCTACATGCTGATGCTGGTCATCACGAACGCCGCGCTGGGGCTTTGTACGTACATCCTGCTCAGGTATCTGTCGATCGACAATGCCGGCGCATGGGCGCTGGCGGCTGCCTCGCTGCACCTGGTGCCGTACTTCGGCGCGGTACTGATCGCCCTGTGCCTGGGCGTGGCCGGGTTCATGCAGTTCGGCACGCTGTCCGTCGCGGCAGCGGCGGCCGGTGGGTCGATGCTGATCGCCACGCTGATCGGCTCCGGCATGACCACCTGGATGACGGGGCGCATGGCGCGCATGAACGCCGTCGCCGTCTTCGTCTCGCTGCTGCTGTTCACGTGGCTCTGGGGCACCTGGGGGATGCTGCTGGCGATTCCGCTGGCCGTCATCGCCAAGGTCGTGGCCGACCACGTCGAAGGGCTCGAGGTGGTGGCCGAGTTCCTCGGCGAATAGCCGTCCCCCTCGCCTTCCTCCTCCTATTTCGTCACGCGAAACTTGATGCGACGCAGAATGACCGCGCCGCATGGATCACGTATAACCGGATGCTGCGCCGCGATGTGGCGGCGGCGCTTCAACCGGCAACATCTTTCGCGAGGGAGGTATCAGGCATGCGTTGGCAGCAACGTCCGCAGGGCTCCAACTGGGGCGATTTCGGTCCTGACGATCAACTGGGGCGCGTCAATTTGATCGGCCCCGAGCAGGTGGTCAAGGGCGCGCGCGAGATCCAGGCGGGGCGCAGCTTCTGCCTCTCGCTGCCGCTGGACTACCCCGGCGGCAACAAGCTCAATCCGCGCCGCCATCCGCCCGAGTTGCGCCCCACCTTCCGCGACGACTCCCCGTACATGAACTTCCCGCTGGCCAAGGTGAACCCGGCCGCGACCGATGTCATCAGCGACGATCAGGTGCTGCTCTGCCTCCAGTACTCCACCCAGTGGGACTCGCTGGCCCACGTGGGCGCGCTGTTCGATGCGGACGGCGATGGCAAGCTCGAGCGCGTCTACTACAACGGCTATCGCGCCAACGCGGACATCGTCGGCCCGGTCGACTATGCCGATGACGACCAGTTCGCCGCCCACGATTGCAGCCACGGCCATACCCACAGCCACGCGGATGCGCTCGGCATCGAGAACTTCGCCGTCAAGGGCATGCAGGGCCGGGGCGTGCTGGTGGATCTGGCCGATGTGTTCGGCATGGACTTCCGCAACGTCGGCTACGACGACCTGATGCACGCCATGGACACCCATCGCGTGGAAGTGGAGCCCGGCGACATGCTCCTGCTGCGCACCGGCTTTGCCGAAGTCGTGCTGTCGATGCAGCGCGAGCCCGACGAAGCGGTGCTCCACCACAGTTGCGCAGCGCTAAACGGGCGCGACGCCCGGCTGCTGAACTGGATCACCGATTCCGGCATCGCCGCGCTGATCGCCGACAACTACGCCGTGGAGCGCTACCCGGCCCTGCCGCCGCCCGACGAGGCGAAGACGCATCCGCTGCTGCCGCTCCACCACCATTGCCTGTTCAAGCTGGGGCTGCCGCTTGGCGAACTCTGGTATCTCAAGGACCTGGCGGACTGGCTGCGCGCGCACCGCCGCTCGCGCTTCATGCTCACGGCGCCGCCGCTGCGGCTGCCGGGCGCGGTGGGCTCGCCGGTGACGCCGGTGGCCACGGTGTGATCCGCGGTGTGCGTTTTTAAATCGTAGAAGAACTAGATAAAAAACTGGAGGAGACAACCATGAAGACTTCAGCGACATGGCGGCGGACGGCCGCTGCCCTGCTGGCGCTGGCCGGTGCTGGCGGTGTGGCCGGCATCGCCTCGGCCCAGCCGAAGGCAGGGATTTCCGATGATGTCGTCAAGATCGGCCTGCTGCTCGACATGAGCGGCCTCTACGCCGACGTGACCGGGCGCGGCAGCGCCACGGCGGCGCAGATGGCCATCGACGACTTCGGCGGCAAGGTGCTCGGCAAGAAAATCGAGCTGGTGGTGGTGGATCACCAGAACAAGGCCGACATCGCCGCCAACAAGGCGCGTGAATGGTTCGATACGGACAAGGTCGATGCCATCCTGGATGTGGCGGCTTCGGCACCCGCGCTGGCCGTGCTCGACGTGGCGAAGCAGAAGAACAAGATCGTGGTGTTCTCCGGCCCCGGCAGCGAGCGCCTCACCAACGACCTGTGCACGCCGGTTTCGGTCCACTACGCCTACGACACCTACGCGCTGGCCAACACCACGGCCAAGGCCATGGTCCAGCGCGGCGGCAAGACGTGGTTCTTCCTGACCGCCGACTACGCGTTCGGCCACACGCTCCAGCAGTCAGCCACCACGGTGGTCACCGAGGCCGGCGGGCAGGTGCTCGGCGCCGCGCGCCATCCGCTCAGTACCAGCGACTTCGCCTCCTACCTGCTCCAGGCGCAGGCGAGCAAGGCGCAGGTGGTGGGCCTGGCCAACGCGGGCGGCGACACGGTCAACGCCATCAAGGCCGCCTCCGAGTTCGGCCTGACGCGCGACGGCAAGCAGCGCATGGCCGGACTGTTGCTCTATATCAACGACATCCACGCGCTCGGCCTCAAGACCGCGCAGGGGCTGGTGCTGACCGAGGCGTTCTACTGGGACATGAACGACGCCACGCGCGCGTGGTCGCGCAAGTACTTCGACAAGGTCAAGAAGATGCCGAACATGAGCCAGGCAGGCGTCTACTCCTCCGTCACGCACTACCTGAAGGCCGTGCAGGCGGCCGGCACGGACGAGACCGCGCCGACCATGGAGAGGATGAAGGCGATGCCGATCAACGACTTCTTCGCCAAGAACGGCCGCATCCGCGCCGATGGGCGCATGGTGCACGATATGTATTTGTTCGAGGTCAAGACGCCGGCCGAGTCCAAGTATCCGTGGGACTACTACAAGGTGCTGGCCACGGTGCCGGGCGACCAGGCGTTCATCCCGCCGTCGAAGTCGCAATGTCCGTTGCTCAAGGGCAGCCGCTGACGGAGCGCTGAGGGGCGCTTGACGCCCCAATTGTTCAAATCCCGGGACAGTCTGTCAGCCCAGACGCGCTTCTCCCGTTCCTGATCCCTCGTTACATTGCAGTCGCCGCCGGCACGCCCGAGCCCTTACGGGGTGCGCGGGCGGCGACCATAACAAGGATCACGAACGCATGAAGACCCGTCTCGCCTGCCTGGCCACGCTGGCCATCCTCCCTGCCCTGCCCGCTGCTGCCCACGCCCAGGGCAGCATCACGCTCTACGGCGTCGTCGACGCTGGCGTGGAATTCCTGACCCACGTGCCGAACGCGGCCACCGGCGGCAGCAACAACGTCGTGCGGATGTCCGCCGGCAACCTCTCCACCTCCCGCTGGGGCCTGCGCGGCGCCGAGGACCTGGGCGGCGGCCTGAAGGCCGTCTTCACGCTGGAAAACGGCTTCGACCTCGACACCGGCAGCGCCAACCAGGGCGGCCGCATGTTCGGCCGTCAGGCGTTCGTCGGCCTGCAGAACCAGTACGGCACGCTGTCGCTGGGCCGCCATCAGACCGTGCTGTACGACTTCTCGCTGGCCTATGACCCGATGGCCATCGCCACGCGCTACTCGGTGCTGATGCACGACAAGTGGATGTCCGGCCGCGCCGATAACTCGGTGAAGTTCACCGGCCAGACCGGCGCGCTGTACTACGGTCTGTTCTACAGCACCGGCTACGACAGCAGCGCCGGCGGCGAGGTGCCGGGCGACTACAAGGCCGGCCGCAACTTCAGCGCCAGCGTCGGCTACACGGCCGGCCCGCTGTCCGCCCGCGTGGTGTACGACGAAGTGCGCGGCAGCACCGTCGCCACGGACGACAACCGCGAGCGCCGCGCCACCCTCGGCGCCAGCTACGACTTCGGCCGGGCCCGTGCCTTCGCCGGCTATCGCTGGTACTACGGCGACTTCGCCAGCAGCTCGCTGCGCACCAACCTGTACTGGATCGGCGCGAACTACCAGGTCACGCCGGCCATCACGCTGACTGGCGCGGCCTACTACACCGACGTGCGCAACAGCGGCGGCGACCCGTACAGCTTCGTGCTGTCTGGCACGTACGCGTTCTCCAAGCGCACCGACCTGTACACCATCGTCGCCTACGCCCAGAACCGGGACGGCTCGGCCATGGGCCTGTCCGGCTTCGGCCCGTCGCTGAACCGCAGCGCCAGCACCCTGACGGCCACAACCGAACAGGTGGGCGCCGGCCAGAACCAGTTCGGCGCCATCGTCGGCATCCGCCACCGCTTCTGAGCGCAGCGGCCACGCTGAAATCCACTTGACGGAGACTTTCCCTTCGTCTTTGGGCCCGCCTTGGCGGGCTCTTTTTTGGATCAGGCCGCAGAAAACGCCCGCCGGGCGTTATGCCGGTGCAGCCGGGACAAGCCCGTACCTGGACATGACTGCGATCACGGCGCACCAACTCACAGCGGCCGCCCCTTCCCTACGCCTCTCCGCCAAAATACGCCGCAATCCGCGCCAGTTTGTCCGGGTTGCGTTGCACGTGGATGCGGGCGATGCGGTCGCCTTCGACCACAAAGGTCTGCGCGGACTCCAGCGCGCCGTCGAAGTAGCGCAGCAGCGCCCATTCGCCATTGAGCAGCACCAGCCGCACCCGGAGGCCCTCGCCGGGGAATCTGAGGCGCGTGGCGTAGAACAGTTGCGCGATGCGCCGTGCGCCTTCGAGCGGCTTGGGGAAGGTCTGGACCCTGCCGCCGCCGTCGCCGGCCAGGGTGGCGTCGTTGGCCAGCAGCGCCTGGATGCCGGCGAAGTCGCCGCCCTGCATCGCCTGGGCGAACGCCTGGACCATGTGCCGATGGGTGTCCGGGGACACCGCGAAGCGCGGCCGGTCGTCGCGTAGCTGGGTTTTTGCCCGGCTGACCAGCTGGCGGCAGCTGGCCTCGCTCTTGCCGATCACGCGCGCCACCTCGTCGTAGTCGTTGTCGAAAACCTCGCGCAGCAGAAAGGCGGCGCGGGCCTCGGGCGTCAGGCGCTCCAGCAGGAGGAGGAAGGCGACGGAGATGTCGTCGGCGCGCTCCTTGATGGCCTCGGGGTTGTCCGGGCTGTCCGTGATCAGCGGCTCGGGCAGCCAGATCCCGGTGTAGTGCTCGCGCTGGATCTTGGCGGCGCGCAGGCGGTCGATGGCGATGCGGGTGGTTACCGAGACCAGCCAGGCTTCGGCATTTTCGATTTCCGTCTGGTCAGCCGTGTGCCAGCGCAGCCAGGCGTCCTGTACGACGTCCTCGGCCTCGGCCACGGCGCCGAGCATCCGGTAGGCAATCCCGTGCAGGCGCGGGCGCAGCTTGTGGAAGGTGGCGGTGGTGTCGTCCATGATTCGATGCGAAAAGGCGGCTGGCAGACCGCCATGGTGGCCACGCGTGCCGGCCCAGCGCAAGAACTTTCAAGCATTTTCCGACGCACACCTTGAAAATTCCGATGCACTGTATATATTTACAGTAACTGTATGAATGAACAGTATATCGGAGTGCGGAATGGAACACCTGATCCACCTGATCCGTGTGCAGAACGAATATGACCGCCAGGTGCTGGTCTGGCTGCGGGGGCGCATTGGCGATGCGGCCCTGCTGTCGGCCGCGCGCCGGGCCACCGTCGACGACAAAAAGCCTTATCTTTCAACGATTTGCCGCCTGATCGGGATTCGGGCGCCGTCGCGCCGCGCGCTGGCGGATGAGGCTCGCAAGAGCCATCGCGCGGTGGGCGAGCGGTATCTGGAGCAGATCCGCGAGATCCTGGCCCGCCCGACGTCCGGCCATGAGAAAGCCGGGCACGAGGCCCGGCCACAAGCGGCGCTGTTCTAGATCGCCTAGGCAGCGTCTGATCCGGGCTCAGGCCGGCAGTTCGGTCACGCGCATTGCGGGCGTGATCTGGAGCGGATCGGTCATCAGCTCCAGCACGGCCGGCTGGCCGGCGTTGCGGGCGCGTTCGAACGCCGCCGCAAAGTCCTCTGTCTTCTCCACCCGCTCCGCCCATGCGCCGCAGGCGCGCGCCATCGCCACGAAATCAGGGTTGGCGATGGTCGTGCCGCTCTGACGGCCCGGGTAGCGCTTCTCCTGATGCATGCGGATGGTGCCGTACATGCGGTTGTTCACCAGGATCACGATCAGGTTGGCGCCATGCGCGGCGGCCGTGGCGATCTCCTGCGGATACATCAGGAAGCAACCGTCGCCAGCCAGGCAGACCACGGTCTTCTCGGGCGCGCGCAGCTTCGCGGCAATCGCGGCCGGCAGGCCGTAACCCATCGCGCCGCAGGTGGGCGCCAGTTCCGTGCGCGGACGCTTGTAGGCATAAAAGCGGTGCAGCCAGACCGTGTAATTGCCGGCGCCGTTGCTGAGGATGGCGTCTTCGGGCAGCACCGCGTTCAGGTGCGACATCGCGGCAGCCATATCCACCCCCGTCAGTTCCGCATGGGGCTTGGGCGGCGTGACGAAGGCCTCGTGCTCGGCCCGGGCGCCGCTGGTCCAGTCCTTCCATCCGATAGAAGCCGGCGCCGGCAGCGCGGCCAGCATGGCTGCCGCAGGCACCACGCCCGAATGGATCGGCAGTGCCGACTGGTAGACGCGGCCCAGCTCGCCGCTATCGGCATGGATATGCACCAGCTTTTGCTTCGGGCGCGGGACTTCCAGCAGCGTGTAGCCATCGGTGGCGATGTCGCCCAGCCGGGTGCCGACCGCCACGATCAGGTCGGCCGTGCGCACCCGCTCGGCCAGCTTGGGGCTCACGCCCAGGCTCAGATGGCCGATGTAGTGCGGGTCGCGGTTATCGATCACGTCCTGCCGGCGGAAGGCGCAGGCCACGGGCAGGTTCCATGCCTTGACGAAGGCGGCGAAGTCACGCACTGCCGCGTCGGTCCAGCCGGCGCCGCCGGCGATCACCAGCGGCTGGCGGGCCTCGGCCAGCGCGGCGGCCAGCGCCCGGGCATCCTCGGCGCGCGGGGCGGCCGCCACGGTGCGGTACGGCTCGGCATCGGCGCAGTCCACCAGATCGTCGAGCACGTCTTCGGGCAGCGCCAGCACCACCGGGCCGGGCCGGCCGGACGTGGCCACCTGGAAGGCGCGCGCCACCATCTCGGGAATCCGGGCCGGATCGTCGATCTCGGCCGCCCACTTGGCCATCGTGCCGAACACTGCCGCGTAATCCACCTCCTGGAACGCCTCCCGGCCCTTGTGGGCGCGGGAGATCTGCCCCACGAACAGGATCATCGGCGTGGAGTCCTGCTGGGCGATATGCACGCCGATGCTGGCGTGGGTGGCGCCCGGCCCCCGGGTGACGAAGCAGATGCCGGGGCGGCCGGTCAGCTTGCCGTCCGCCTCGGCCATGTTGGCGGCGGCGCCTTCGTGCTTGGTGACGACGAGGTCGATGGCCGGCTGGTCGTGCAGCGCGTCCAGCACGTCCAGGAAGCTCTCGCCGGGCACGCAGAAGATGCGCTCCGTGCCATGCAGGCGCAGTTGGTCCACGAGGACACGGCCGCCGGTGCGGGCTTGGGAGGATGGGGTTTGAGCGGTCATGACGAAAAGTATGGACAGGATCGGAGGCGGCGCCAAGGTGGAGCCAAGCAGGCGCCAGACCCGAAGCAGGCGGCGATGACAGCGATTTTTCCGTTTGACGGGCGCCGCCGCGGGGTCTATCGTGCATTTCTGTTATGCGTTTTATGCAAGGCAGCCCGCCTCGCGCCCGTGTAGATTGGCTACCGAGGCGATGCTGCCATGACAGCGCGCCCGCCCGCGACACCTGACGGCCATCCCGGCCGTCCCATAACAATGCTCGCGAAAACAGGAGACCATGCAATGTCCTTCCCTCATCGATTGATGCGGCCGGCCCTGGCCGTGCTTTGCCTTGGATGCATGGCGGCGGCCCCACTGGCGCAAGCCCAGTCCGCCGACCAGTACCCCAGCAAGCCGATCAACTACGTCGTGCCATTCGCGGCGGGCGGCACCACGGACCTGCTCGGCCGACTGATCGGCCAGCGGCTGTCGCAGGTGCTCGGCCAGTCGGTGGTGGTGGAAAACCGCGCCGGCGCCGGCGGCAATATCGGTTCGGACTACGTGTCCAAGGCCGCGCCGGACGGCTACACGCTGCTCGGCGGCACCATCAGCTCGCACGCCATCAACGTGAGCCTGTACCCCAAGATGCCGTACGACCCGGTCAAGAACTTCCAGCCGGTGGCGCTGATCGGCACACTGCCCAATGTGCTGGTGGTGAACGTGAACAGCCCGTACAAGTCGGTGCAGGACGTGATGGCAGCGGCCAAGGCCAAACCGGGGTCGATCAACTTCGGCTCGTCCGGCAACGGCACCTCCCAGCATCTGGCGGCCGAACTGTTCGCCAACATGGCCGGCCTGAAGATGACCCACGTGCCCTATAAGGGCAGCAGCCAGGCGGTACAGGCGCTGCTCGGCAATCAGGTCGATATCGTCTTCGAGAACAGCGTGGCCGCCATGCCGATGGTGCAGTCCGGCAAGTTCCGCGCGCTGGCCACCACCGGCGCCAAGCGCGCCGCCGAGCTGCCCGATGTGCCGACCATGGCCGAATCGGGCCTGCCGGGCTATGAAATCGTCTCGTGGCAGGCGATCTTCGCGCCGGCCGGCACGCCGATGCCCATCGTCAACAAGCTGGCCACCGAGATCGGCAAGATCATCCACCAGCCGGACGTCAAGGCGAAGCTGGTGGGCATGGGCGTGGAGCCGTCTGGCGCCGGCCCGGCCGAACTCGGCAAGTTCCAGAAGAGCGAGGTGGCCAAGTGGGCCAACCTGATCAAGGTCGCCAACATCCACCTGGAGTAACGCATGGCAGAACACCGTATTCCGACCGCCGGCCTGCATCGCTGGGTCGTGGACCTGTGGCTGGCGGCGGGGTCCGATGCGCGTGAGGCGCAGCTGACCGCCGACCACCTCGTCGGCGCCAATCTCTCGGGCCATGACTCGCATGGCGTGGGCATGATCCCGAAGTACGTGCTGTCCTGGCAGGGCGAGCAATTGCAGCTCAACCAGCAGGTCAGCGTGGTGCATGAGTCCGGCGGCATCCTGAGCCTGGACGGCAACCGGGGCATGGGCCAGGCCGTGACCGAGGAGGCGATGCGCATGGGCATCGCCCGCGCGGAGCAGCACGGCGTGTGCGTGATGGGGCTGCGGCGCTCGCACCATCTGGGCCGGGTGGGCCACTGGGCCGAGCAGGCCACGGCGGCCGGCATGATCTCGATCCACTTCGTGAATGTGCTGTCCAAGCCGCTCGTGGCGCCGCATGGCGGCTACGACGCGCGCTTCGGCACCAATCCATTCACGATCGGCGTGCCGGTGGCGGGGGCCCCGCCGCTGGTGCTCGACTTCGCCACCAGCGCCATCGCAATGGGCAAGGTGCGCGTGGCCAACAACAAGGGCGTGCCGGTGCCGCCGGGCAGCCTGATGGACCCGAACGGGCATCCCACCGACGACCCGTCGGTCATGTTCCCGCCGCCCGGTACGCCGCACGGCGCGCTGCGCACCTTCGGCGAGCACAAGGGCTACGTGCTGGCCGTGATGTGCGAGCTGCTCGGCGCGGCCGTGACTGGCGGCCACACCATCCGCCCGGAAACGCTGACGCACGAGCATGCGGTCTGGAACAACATGCTGGCGATCATCTTCGATCCGGCCCGCCTGGGCAGCAGCACCACCTTCGGCCATGAGGTGGAATCCTTTGTCGATTGGCTGAAGGCGTCCCGGCTGCAACCGGGCAACGATGCCATCCGCCTCCCCGGCGACCCCGAGCGCGCATGGCGCAGGGCGCGCGCCGACTTTATCCCCGTGGATGCCGGCACGCTGGCCCAGCTCGACGACGCCGCGGCGCGCGTGCTCCAGGCGCGCGGCCAATCCCCCGGCCCGCTCTCCGCCCTGGCGGCGGACTGAACCCAAGGCTCAAGGAATTCTCATGACGACCCCTCACCTGCCCCAGCTTTCCCCGCTGCCCAACCAGTTCCGTGCGGACATCCTCGCGCGCAAGCGCCTGATTGGCTGCTGGACCTCGCTCGGCCAGCCGGTTACCACCGAGATCATCGGCCTGGCCGGCTTCGACTGGATGCTGCTCGATGGCGAGCACGCGCCCAACGACGTGCTGACCTTCGTGCCGCAGCTGATGGCGCTCAAGGACAGCACCAGCGCGCCCGTGGTCCGGCCGCCCTGGAACGATCCCGTGCTGCTCAAGCGCCTGCTGGACATCGGCTTCTATAACTTCCTGATCCCGTTCGTGGAGTCGGCCGAGGAAGCCCGCCGCGCAGTGCGGGCCACGCGCTACCCGCCGGACGGCGTGCGCGGGGTGTCCGGCGTACAGCGCCAGAACCGCTACGGCACGCTGCCGGACTTCTTCAAGACCATCAACGAGAACATCTGCGTGCTGGTGCAGATCGAGAGCCGCAAGGGCGTGGAGGCTGCCGACGAGATCTGCGCCGAGCCCGGCGTGGACGGCATCTTCATCGGCCCGAACGACCTCGCCGCCGCCTACGGCCACCTCGGCGACCCGAACCACCCGGAGGTGCAGGCCGCCGTGGCGCAGATCTACGACGCCGCCAACCGCGCCGGCAAGGCCATCGGCACGCTGACTCCCGTGGAGGCAGACGCCCGCCGCTACCTCGACATGGGCGCGCACTTCGTCGCCGTGGGGCTGGACCACACGCTGCTGCGCGACGCCTCCCGCGCGCTGCGCGAGCGCTTTGCGCAATGACGCTATCTATATAGGAATACGGATATGAGCAAGATCGGATTCATCGGACTCGGCGTGATGGGCGCGCCGATGGCGCAACACCTTCAGGCGGGCGGCCACACGGTCTACGCCCACACGCGCAGCGGCGTGCCGCAGGCGCTCCAGGATGCCGGCATGCAGGCCTGCGCCAATGCCACCGAGGTGGCGCGTCAGGCCGACGTCATCTTCCTGATGCTGCCCGATACGCCGGACGTGGCGCGCGTGCTGTTCGGCGAGCACGGCGTGGCCGAGGGCCTGAGCCAGGGCAAGACCGTGGTCGACATGAGTTCGATCTCCCCGATCGAGACGCGCGAGTTCGCGGCCCGCATCGAGCAGCTGGGTTGCGAGTATGTGGATGCGCCGGTGTCCGGCGGCGAGGTGGGGGCCAAGGCGGCCACGCTGTCGATCATGGCCGGCGGCAAGCAGGATGTGTTCGACCGCGTGCTGCCGCTGCTCCAGCTGATGGGCAAGAACATCACGCTGGTCGGCAATGTCGGTGACGGCCAGGTGGCCAAGGTGGCGAACCAGGTGATCGTGGCGCTGACCATCGAGGCCGTGGGCGAGGCGCTGGTGCTGGCCGCCAAGGCCGGCGCGGACCCGGCGCGCGTGCGTCAGGCGCTGATGGGCGGCTTTGCCAGCTCGCGCATCCTGGAAGTGCATGGCGAACGGATGATCAAGCGCACCTTCGACCCGGGCTTCCGCATCGAACTGCACCAGAAGGACCTGAACCTGGCGCTGTCCACGGCCAAGGCGCTGGGGGTGGGACTGCCGAACACGGCGTCCTGCCAGCAGCTGTTCAACGTCTGCGTGGCGCAGGGCGGCGCGGGTTGGGACCATTCGGGGCTGGTCAAGGCGATCGAGCATATGTCGTCGTTCGCCATCGGCGACAAGCCCAAGACGGCGGGCTGATGTCGGCGCTGAACTCCGACGACCTTGCGTGCTTTGTCTGCGTGGCCAACACGCAGAGCATCTCCCGCGCGGCGCTGGAGCTTGGCGCGGACCAGTCCACGGTCAGCCGCCAGATCGCCCGGCTGGAGGCGGCGCTGGACACGCGCCTGTTCCACCGCAGCGGCCGGGGCGTGGTGCTGACCGAGTCCGGCTCCACGCTGCTCGGCTACGCGCGCCAGGTGGCGGTCACGCTCAACGAGGCCCGTGCCGCCGTGCGCAAGTCCACAGCACAGGGGCCGTCCCAGTTGGTCATCGCCGCGCAGCCGACCATCGCCAACACGGCCTTCGCGGCCATCGGCACGGCGCTCAAGCAGCGCTTTCCGGCGACCAAGCTGCGCTTTGCCGAAGGGCTGGCCAGCCCGATCCTTGCCTGGCTGGCTGCCGGCGAGATCGACGTCGCCCTGCTCTACCTGCCCGAGCAGCAAGGCGCGCTGAAGGTGGATGTCCTGCTGGAAGAAGACCTGACGCTGGTGACGCCCACCTCGTGGAGCCACCTCGGCCTGACCTTCCCGGTGCGGCGGCTGGGCGAAGTGCCGCTGATCCTGCCGAGTACCGGGCATGGCCTGCGCGTGCTGGCCGAATCGCTGGCCGCGCGCGCCGGCACCACGCTGAACATGGCGCTGGAGTGCGATGCCTCGAATACGGTGTCGATGCGGCTGGTGGAGGATGGCTGCGGCGCCACGCTGCTGCCGTTCGCCGCCGTGGCGGACCGCGTGGCGCAGGGGCGGCTGCACTCGGCCCGGCTGGTGGAGCCGGTGGTGACGCGCCAGGTAGTGCTGGCCACGGCGCGCAATCGCACCGTGGTGCCCGAGCTGTGGGACATCATGCAGACCGTGCGGCAGTCCGTGCGGAATATCGTGATGTCTGGCGCGTGGCCGGGAGCGCGGCTGGTCTAGCCCCGCCCCCGGGAATCCGGGTGGGATTCGCTTACTGCTTCGGCGCCTGCAGTTCCTGCTTGGCGGTTTCGTTGGCCGCCTTGTTGGCGTCCTTGCGCTCCTGCTTGGCGGCGCCAACATCCTGCTTGTATTCGCCCTTCGCGGCGGCCTTCTCGGCCTTGTACTGGTCGCTCGCAACCTTGCGGGCTTCGCGGCGCTCCACCAGCGGGTCCTTCGGCGGTTGAATCTGCGTCATGCCCGGCGGCACGGCGGCGTTGCCGCCGGCGGGTGCCGGGGCGGCCGTGGTCTGGGCGAAAGCGGTGGCGGACAACAGCCCAGCGGTCAGGGCGCCGATCAGCGAGCCAGTGCGGATGATTCGGTTCGTGGACATGTTCTTGGACATATGAGACCTCTCAAGATGTTGTTATCTCGGACGGTGCCCGCGTACAACCTGTGGCAGCGCGGGCACCACGCAATGCCGCACGCAGGATGTCTTGCCTTCCTGCGCCGCGCACCGAAGTTTAGAAGCCGACTCGTGCCCCGCGTGCCTCATTCCAACATCTCCTTACAAAAACTCATCGGCGCTGACAGACACTCTCCGACAACGCCACACTTTTCGCGAATTCTGCAGATTTGGCGTGCTTGAAGCGACCGGCTCCGTCGCCCACACTGGGAGGCATCGACCGTGCCAACCAGGAGGGATCATGCATCTCGAAGGCTCGTGCCAATGCGGCGCCGTGCAGTTCAGTCTGGAGTCCGATTCGCCCTGCCCCTATATGCATTGCCATTGCTCGATCTGCCGCAAGACTGGCGGCGGCGGAGGCTATGGCATCAACCTCGGCGGGGATGCCCACTCGCTGCGCGTTCGCGGCAAGAAGCATGTCTCGCGCTATCACGCTGTGATGCGCGAGCCCGGCCAGCGCCCCAAGCGCTCGAAGGCCTTCCGCCATTTCTGCGCCGAGTGCGGCAGTCCGCTGTGGCTCTGGGACCCGCGCTGGCCCGACATGGTCTACCCCAACGCGAGCGCCATCGACACGCCCCTGCCCCGCCCACCCGAAGTGGTGGAGGCTTCGCTGGAGAACGTCGCGCCATGGGTGGATGTGCCACGCGGCAAGGGCCATCGCCATTGCGAGACCTGGCCGGAAGAATCGCTGCACGACTGGCACAAGCGGCACCGCCTGCTGGCCTGAGTGGCCTAAAGTCGGACACTGGCCGACAGACGCCTGCCAAGTGATTTCCTATGCTCCAAGCATGGCGCCTCGCGCGCAAGGAGCCTGACATGCCGAGCTTCCGCCCTCTTCCTCTCCCGTTGGCCGTCTGCCTGACCGTCGCTGCGCTACTCGCCACGGGATGCGGCGAATCCGCCAAGCTGCCGGAGTCGGCCGGCATCGGCGCCTCGCCGCAATTGCCCGAGCCGAACAAGACGTTGATCCCGACCGTGCATATCGCGCCGGCCAAGGGCTGGGAGGACGGCAAGAAGCCGGTGGCGGCGGATGGCATGACGGTGACCGCATTCGCCGACAAGCTCGACCATCCGCGCTGGGTCTACGTGCTGCCCAATGGCGATGTCCTCGTGGCCGAGTCGAACGCGCCGCCCAAGCCGGACGACGGCAAAGGGATCAAGGGCTGGGTCATGAAGCAGGTGATGAAGCGCGCCGGCGCGGGTGTGCCGAGCGCCAACCGCATCACGCTGCTGCGCGACACCAACGGCGACGGCGTGGCCGACGAGCGCTCCGTCTTCCTCAAGGACCTGAATTCGCCGTTCGGCATGGTGCTGGTCGGCAACGACTTCTACGTGGCCAATACCGACGCCGTAGTGCGCTATCCCTACGCGCCGGGACAGCCGAGCATCACCGATCCGGGCCAGAAACTCGTGGATTTACCAGGCGGGCCGCTGAACCATCACTGGACCAAGAACATCATCGCCAGCCAGGACGGCAACAAGCTCTACGTCACGGTCGGCTCGAACAGCAACGTGGCCGAAAACGGCATCGACAAGGAAGCGGGCCGCGCCGCCATCTGGGAGGTGGATCGCCAGACCGGCCAGCACCGCGTGTTCGCCAGCGGCCTGCGCAACCCGAACGGCATGGCCTGGGAGCCGACCAGCGGCATGTTGTGGACGGCCGTGAATGAGCGCGATGAAATCGGCAGCGATCTGGTGCCGGACTACATTACCTCCGTGCGCGATGGCGGCTTCTACGGCTGGCCGTACAGCTACTACGGCCAGCATGTGGATGTGCGCGTGAAGCCGCCGACCCCCGATCTGGTGGCGAAGGCCATCGTGCCCGACTACGCGGTGGGCACGCATACGGCTTCGCTAGGGCTGGCCAGCGCCGCCGGCAACAGCCTGCCGGCAAGGTTCCAGCACGGGATGTTCATCGGCCAGCATGGCTCATGGAACCGCAAGCCGCGTGCCGGCTACAAGGTGATCTTCGTCCCGTTCGAGCAGGGCAAGCCCAACGGTGCGCCCTTCGACGTGCTGACCGGCTTCCTGACCGCCGACGGCGACGCCCAGGGCCGCCCGGTGGGCGTGGCCGTGGACAAGCGCGGCGGGTTGCTGGTGGCCGATGACGTCGGCAATGTGATCTGGCGCGTGACCGGCGCGACTAAATAGATAGCGCCGAAAAGCAAAAACCGGCGGCGCGAGCCCCTCGCGCCGCCGGAAGACCACCCACCACGATGGTCCAAACAACAATCCGACTGTGAAGAATCAGAAGCGGTGCTGGAGACCCGCCGTGACGCCGACCTGATTGTTGGCAGAGCCCACAAAGTCGCGCGAGAGACTCACGGTCTGACCGTTGCGCGCCTTGGCATAGCCTGCGGACAGGTAGGCCATGGTGCGTTTGGAAAGATTGTATTGAGCGCGCAGCGAGAACAGGATCGGATCGCCGTCCGTCGCGCCCTTGATGTTCTGCTTGTACACCGCGCCGTAGAGCGTGAAGGCCGGCGTGAAGTCGTACGCCGCGCCCACCCAGTACAGGTCGCTCAGCTGCGAGGCCGCGCCGTTCGTGAAGGTGCGCTTGTAGTTGCGGTAGCCGCCGTACAGCGCAAGCGAGCCGAAGTCATAGCTCAGGCCGGCGTGGACGCCCTGGATATAGTCCATCGTATCGGCCGGCGTGGTGCTGCCGCCCGCGCCGTTCTGGCGATCCCAGGTCACGGCGGTAGCGAAGCCGCCCGACGAATAGCCGACGCCGACGTCGTATTTCGACGAAGACTTGAACTCGCCCGGCACCTCGCCCAGCGAAACCGTGGCGCCCAGTTTCACGCCGCCGAACGTGCCGTCATAGCGAACCACATTGGTCGCACGCGAGAACATGCCGTCCTTGCGCCCGCCCGACGCCGTGGACGAGGTCGCCCACGAGTAGTTCGGCGCGTAGCCCATCGGGTCGAACGGCAGCATGAAATCGTAGGTCGTGGTGAAGTCACGGCCCAGCAGCAGGCGGCCCCATTTGTTCTGCAGGCCCACGGTGGCGCGGCGGTCGAACAGTGTGTTGTCGGTGTCCAGCTTGCCGGTGTCGATGGCGATACCGCTTTCCAGTTGGAACACGGCCTTCAGGCCGCCGCCCAGGTCCTCGGTGCCGCGCAGGCCCCAGCGCGAGGTATTCTTGCCGCCCGAGATCACCTTGACTGCCGAACCACCGCCCGGCCCGGCGTGGTTGAGGTACTCCACGCCCGAATCCACGATGCCGTACAGCGTGACGCTGGACTGCGCTGCCGCACCGCCCGTAGCAACGCAAGCCATCCCGGCAACGACCCATGCCATCCGTTTCATGCCTGTCTCCTGTGTCTTTTTTGTGAGTGAACGGCGCGAATGGTATGGGAGGCTCACTTTCAGATCGCTTTCGAAAATCCTTCAAATACGGACCGTTGCGGGCGTGCGGATTGGGGCTTTCCCTAGCTAGCCCGCCCCGCTGCTTCCCGGTATCAATCACGCGCTGTTGCCGTTCCCCTGCCGCTACTGCCGTCCCCCTGCCATGCGTATCCTGCTTGCCGAAGACAACCTGAAACTGGCCGCCTCCCTCGTGGAGTCCCTGGGCCAGAGCGGCTTCACGGTCGATTGCATGCACGACGGCGCGAGCGCCGACAACCTGCTCTCCACGCAGGACTACGCGCTGGCCATCCTCGATATCGGCCTGCCCCGCCTGGACGGCCTGGAAGTGCTGCGGCGCCTGCGGCAGCGGCGCAACCCGGTGCCGGTGCTGATCCTGACCGCGCACGGTTCCGTCGAAGACCGCGTGCGCGGCCTGGACCTCGGCGCCGACGACTACCTCGCCAAGCCCTTCGCCCTGACCGAACTGGAAGCCCGCGCCCGCGCGCTGATCCGGCGCAGCCACGGCCACGACCGCACCGCGCTGCACTGCGGGCCACTCCACTACGACGCCGTCAGCCGGGCCTTCACGCTGCACGGCACACTGCTGGCGCTGACCGGGCGCGAGCGCGCGGTGCTGGAGATCCTGCTGATGCGCGATGGCCGGGCCGTCAACAAGGCCGCGCTATCGGAGAAGATCTTCGGCATCGAGGAGTCGGTGAACCCGGACGCCATCGAGATCTACGTCTACCGGCTGCGCAAGAAGCTGGAAGGCAGCGGCGTCGGCATCGTCACGCTGCGCGGGCTGGGCTACCTGCTCGAGGTGCGCGCCCCGGCCCCCGAGGACGCCAACCTCGCCGCCCAGCCGTGAGCCGGTCAGGACCTCGGCGATGAAATCGGCGAGCCTGCGCTGGCAGCTCTCGCTGTGGCTGCTGCTGCCGCTGCTCGGGCTGCTGGCGCTCGACGCCTGGCTGACCGACCGCCGCGCCATGGCCGCCGCCCACGAGGCGTTCGACCGCACGCTGGCCGCCTCGCTCAAGGCCATGCGCGAGGGCATTAGTCTGCGCGACGGCCGCGTGGAGGTGGAGGTACCCTACCTCGCCCTCGAAGTCTTCGACGCCGAAGCCGGTTCGCGCATTTACTACGAGATCCGCGACGAGACCGGCGCCACCATCACCGGCTATCCGGCCCTGCCGATGCCGGCCCAACCCGTGCGCGCGCTCTATCGCACGCAGTTTTACGATGCCGACTATCGCGGCGAGCCGGTGCGGATGGCCGCCATGCCGCTGCCGCTGCACGACGTGCGCTCCGCGCGCACGCAACTGGTCTGGGTGCTCGTGGCCGAGACCACCGAGCCGCGCGCGCAACTGGCCAATGACATCCTGATGGGATCGCTGCTGCAGGAGCTGATGCTGGTCAGCCTGGCGCTGGCCATCGTCTGGTTCGGGGTGCGGCGCGGGCTGCGGCCGCTGCACCGGCTGTCCGAGGCGATAAGCGCGCGTGGCCCGGACGACCTCCAGCCGCTGGACGCCGCCACGCTGCCCGTGGAGACCCAGCCGCTGGTCAACGCCGTCAACCAGTACGTGGCGCGGCTCCAGCGCATGGTCGAGGGGCGCAAGCGCTTCTTTGCCGATGCCGCGCACCAGCTCAAGACGCCGCTGGCCATCATCCAGGCCGAATCGGAACTGGCGCTGCGCGAACGCGAACTGGCCGGCGCGCGGGCGCATCTGGCCCGCCTCAACAGCTCGGTCCGGCAGGCGGCGAAGGAGGTGGAGCAGCTGCTGTCGCTCTCCCGGCTGGAGCCGGACAGCGGCTACGCGCCCACGCTCCACCGGCTGCGGCTCGGCGCGCTGGCGCAGGCGGTGGCCCTGGACTGGGCGCCACTCGCCCGGCGGGACGGGGTGGATCTGGGTTTCGAAGGAGACGTTGCCGAAGCTGGCGACGCGCAGGATGAGATCGACGGCCAGCCCGAACTCCTCCAGGAACTACTCGGCAACCTGATCGACAACGCGGTGCGCTACGCGGGCGCTGGCGCCATGGTGACGGTGCGTGTGCGCGGCACGCGGCTACAGGTGGAGGACAACGGCCCCGGCATCGCGCCGCAGGACCGGGAACCTGTGTTCCAGCGCTTCTATCGGGGCGAGGCCAGCGCAGCGCGCGCCGGTAGCGGGCTCGGACTATCCATCGTGCGGGAAATCGCCCGACTCCACGGCGCGGCAATCGTGCTCGGCGACACGCCCGGCGGCGGCCTGACCATCGCGCTTCATTTCCCGCCTGCCGGGGGCGAGGCGGCCTAGCTCTTGCCCGTCAGCTTGCCGATCCGGCGCCCGAACCAGTCGTCGATCATGACCTTCTCGTAGCGCAGCCGGTCCGACGGCCCGTACAGGTTCACGCCCCAACCGAAATTCATGTTCGAGATGCGCTCCTGCGCGCTGGCCACCACCTCGTCACCGTGGCGCAGTTCATATTGCAGCGTCATGCGCGGCCACGTGGCATCCCGGATCACGCGCACCTGCTGCGCGTAGCGCCAGTCGATATAGCCGGCCAGATCGATGTCCAGCACCTCGATCGTCAGCGAATACCCCTCCGGCAACTTGCGCGCCGCCAGTTTGGCGAAGTGCTTTCGGATGTCATCGAGCACCTGCCGGTCACTGCCATACGACTGCGACCATGAGGCATCGGTATAGGTCTCGGGATGGATGAACGTCACCGACAACGCCGAAGACGGCTGCCCCTGCGAAGGCGCCGGCGCCCCGCCGGCCGCCCCGGACACCCCCAGCGTCGCCAAGGCAACCAGAACGGGAAGAAAGTACGTGGACATGGCATCACGCCTGCAGAAAGCACGGCCTGGAACGCCGACGAACGATGCCCGGACAAATCAGGACAGGAACGCATGCGCCACCCGGCATCAAGCCGCTGAGCCCGGGATGGTTTCAGGATAGGTCAGCGGGGGAAACGCATCTGGCCCCTAACCGCCCGGGTTCCCCGCCATCGACGTCTCACAAGGCCTGGCGTAAGCTGAACCCCTCTTATTTCCCGACCCAGCGAGAAGCGATGCCCACCTATGACTACCGGTGTGACGATTGCGGCGATTTTGCGTTGATGCGGCCGATGGCGCAGCGGGACGAGCCGGTTGGCTGCCCGCACTGTGGCAAGGCTGCGGCGCGGGCGCTGGTGGCCGCGCCGGCGTTGGCGGGGGCACCGGGGGCCGTGCCGTCGGAGTTGGCGGGCCATGGTGCAGGGTGTGCCTGCTGCGGGCCGGTGAAGCTGGCCGGGCGTGCCGATGGCGGCCGGGGTGGCGCGGGGTGGTCCAAGTTCAGCTCGGGCTGACCGGGCCAGTCTACGTTTATCGTCCGCTCAGCGCGCCAGCCACGCCAGCAGCAGCGCGTTGACGGCCGTATCGGCCTCGTATTGGACCCAGTGGCCGGCGCCGGGCACGATCTCGCCGCGCCGGCCTTCCCGCCCGTCGATCAGGCTTGCCAGCACCTCTGGCGGATCGGCGGTCACGTCGTGCTCCCCGAAGGCCATCAGCACCGGCCCACCGAAGCGGTCCAGCGCCGCGCGCAGCCCGCCGGCGCGTGAAATCTGCTTGCTGCGGAAGCGCGTGTCGCGGCAGGACTCGGTGTAGGCGAGCAGCGCCAGCGCATCCACCTTGGCGGGGTCCGCGATCATGAACGCGGCGACGTTCTGCTGCATCGCCGCCGCCAGCGTCTCGGGGCTCTCGGCGCGGCGCCAGTCGACCAGCGCGATGGTCTGCCGCCGTGTGCCGCCGTGGCCACCCGGCCCCAGCAGCGCCAGCCCGCGCACGTTGGGCAGGCGGGAGGCCAGATGCGAGGCCGTCAGCCCGCCGAACGAGAAGCCGACCAGATCGACATCGCCCATATCGGGCAGTTGGGCGAAGTTCGCCACCACGGCCTCCACCAGCGCCGGCATGTCGGTCCCCACCGGGTCTCCGGAGACGCCGTAGCCGGGCAGATCGGGCACCCAGACCGTATGGCGGGCCGCCAGCGCCTCGATATTGCGCACCCAGTGCAGCCAGCTGCCGTGGCCGCCGTGCACGAGCAGCGCATCCGGCCCGCTGCCAAAGCGGCGCCACACCATGCGGCACCCGGCCGCTTCCGTGACGCGGGTCGTGCCCTGCGCCGTCAATCGTGCGACGAATGCTGCCGCCGATGTGTCTTCCTTCAAAATCCTGCCTCCCCAGTGAATCCGCGCCGCTCAGAGCGGCAGCGACAAGCTCGCTTCCAGGCCGCCCTCGCGCCGATTCTGTAGCTTCAACTCCCCACGCATGGCCTTGGCCAGTCGCAGGGCGATGGCCAGCCCCAAGCCGCTGCCCGGACCCCGGCTGGCGGTGTGCGGCGACCGGTACCATGGCCTCAACACGGCATCCAGCTCCGATGGCGCGATCCCGGGTCCGGAATCGATCACAGCCAGATGCAGGCGCCTATTCTCCATGCGAACGGCGATGCGGACAACGCTGCCATAGCGAAACGCATTGTCGATCAGGTTGACCAGCACGCGGCGCAGCGCGTGTGGACAGGTGACGATCGGGCGTCCCACCTGCCCTTCCAGCGCCAGTACGCAGCCCGCATCCCGATAGTCCTGGACCAGCACGTCGAGGAGGCTATCCGCGTCCACGCTCCGCAGCGGCTGTACAAGGCCGCTCTGCATGCGCGCGCAGGACAGGCTGGCTTCGGCGAGTTCCCGCATTTCGTCGAGATCACGCTCCATGGCGTGACGCAGCGGCGCGTCGTCGATCATCTCGCAACGCAGCAGCATGCGTGTCAGCGGCGTGCGCAAGTCATGCGCATACGATGCCTGCATGGTCAGCAGCTCGGATTCTCGCGCCTTGCATCGCCGGTACATCCATTGCGCACAAACCAGTGCAAAGAGCAGCAATCCGGCGCATCCGAGCAGGAGCACACTCGTCAGGGCTCCCGGTTCCATAGTCATTGGCATTCTCCGTTCGCCGTCAACCAAACGGCGCTGCGGAATATCACCATGACGCGGTGCAAGGCGCCATCATCCGGTGAGATGGCGGTCCCTAAACCTTCATTTACGCGAACGCTTCGCCGGTGGCCGGGCTAGGCAGCGCGCGCCTCGCCCAGCGCGCGCAAGATCTGAACGGCCTCTACCACCGTGCGCGCGTTCATCTTGCGCATCGCGTGGCCGCGATAAATCTTCGCGGTGATCTCGGCAATGCCCATGGCCGCGGCAATCTGCTTGTTCATCATGCCGGCCACGACATGCCGGAGGACCTCGCGCTCACGGGCGGTCAGCGTATCCCAGGACCGTCGCAGCCCGCGCAACGACTGCTCCGTTTCAAGCTGCTGCATGTCGCGCTCCAGCGCGGCAATGACGGCGTCGATCATGTCCTGGTCCCGGAACGGCTTGGCCAGGAAATCGACCGCACCAGCCTTCATGGCCTTCACCGACATGGCGATATCGGCGTGGCCGCTCATGAAGACGATCGGCATGTGCGGCTGGCCCTTTTGCATTGCCGACTTCTGGAACGCGAGCCCGCTTTGCCCGCGCAGGCGGACATCGAGCACAAGACAGGCGGGGCCGATCACTTTCGGCGCGCGCTGAAAGTCCTCCACGGACCCGAACGCCCGGACCTGCAGATCGATGGACTCCAGGAGGCTGGTCAGGGCTTTGCGCATCAGTTCGTCGTCGTCCACGATATGGACCGTGCCCTGGGCGAGCACCTGCGGATAAGCCGTGGAAGCATGGTGGGGGGCAGTCATGGTCGGAAACGGTGCGCTATAGAAGAAGTGAATCTGGAATGCTCTGACATACGCCGGCAGGCGCGCATCCATACCAAGGTATGGGTCTACACGGTATCCAGCGCCTGCCCCTTTGTCTCGGGCAACAGCAAGACCATGAGCAGCACCACGCCGTACGCGGCCCCCGAGAAAATGGCGATGGCCATGGCAAGACTCGTGGAGTGGCTGAGCATGCCGACCAGACTCGGAAACAGGGCGCCGATGCCGCGCCCGAAATTGTAGGTAAAGCTCTGCCCGTTGGCGCGGCTTTCCGAGGGATACAACTCCGTCAGGTAGGCGCCGACCCCACTGAAAATGCCGCAGGACGCGAAGCCCAGCGGGAAACCGAGCCACAGCATCTCCGCGTTGGAAAGGGGCAGCGTCAGGTAGAGGTATACCGAGGCGATCGACAGCAGCGCAAACAGGATGAAGTTGCGCCGGCGCCCCCAGTAGTCGGACAGATAGGCGCCGACGACATACCCACAGAAGGAGCCCACGATGATCACCATCAGGTAGCCGCCGGTGTTCAGCACGGACAGGTGCCGCTCCAGCTTCAGGTAGGCGGGCAGCCATGTCGACATCGCATAGAAGCCGCCCTGGATGCCCGTGCACAGCAGCGCGGCCAGCACGGTCCGGCGCAGCAACGCCGGCGAGAAAATGACCCACATCGAAGCGGGCTTGACCCCTTGTCGCCTTGCCTCGGCCGCCGTCGCGAACACTTCGGGCTCCGGCACGTGCTTGCGCACGTACAGGACGAGCAGCGCGGGCAGGACGCCCACCCAGAACAAGCTGCGCCACGCCAGCGACTCGGGTAGCACCGAGAACGCAATGCTGTAGAGAATCGCCGCGAGCCCCCAGCCGACCGCCCAGCCGCTTTGCACCAGGCCGACCGCCTTGCCACGGTGCTTCGGGGCGATGATCTCCCCGATCAGCACGGCGCCCACGGCCCATTCCCCGCCGAAGCCGAGCCCCTGCAAGGCACGGAGCACGAAGATCTGCTCGAAATTCTGCGCGAAGCCGATCGCGAACGTGCAGACGGAGAACCAGAGGATTGTGCCCTGCAACACCTTGACCCGGCCGTAGCGGTCCGCCAGCATGCCCGCGATCCATCCGCCAATCGCGGAGAAGATCAGCGTCACGGTGCCCAGCAGCCCTGCCTGGCCCCGGTCCAGTCCCCAGACGTCGATCAGTGACGCGAGGACAAAGCTGAACACCATGAAATCGAAGGCATCGGTGGCCCAGCCGATGAACGATGCCAGGAACGTCCGCCTGGCTTGCGGGCTCAGTTCCGCATACCAGTCCAGGCTGGATGGGCTCGGCAACGCGGGCTGGTCAATGTTTTTTGTTGTCATTGTCTAGGCCGTTCGAAGGAACTATCGGGGCAGGCCGGATGCCGCGTCGCGGGCGGCAAGCGCGCGACGGATGACATCGGGGGTAGCAGGCGCCTCGCGGATCCGCACGCCAATCGCATCATGGATGGCATTGAGGATGGCGGCCGCCGTGGGCACCAATGCCGGCTCGCCAATGCCTTTTGCCCCGTAGGGGCCGATGGCCGTGGGCGCCTCGATGAAGATCGACTGGACCTCGGGCATGTCGTGCACCGTGGGAATCAGGTAATCGTGCAGATTGTTGTGCCGGCCCGGGTGGTATTTCTCCATCAACGCCATGCCGACGCCCTGCGCCACCGCCCCCTCGACCTGCCCTTCGAGCAGCGTCGGGTTGACCATGCGGCCCACGTCATGCGCCGCCACCACTTTCAGCACGCGGACGCGTCCGCTCTCGCAGTCCACCACCACTTCCGCCATCTGGGCGCCGAACGCATAGGTCGCGTAGGGACTGCCTTGCCCGGCGGCATCTAGAGAAGTGATGGGCGGATCGAAACGCTCTTCCGCCGCGACGACATAGCCGTGGGCGTCGACCGGGAGCGTCCGAAGATCCAGGGCACGATCGTCGATGGCGATGCCGCTCGCACTGACCCGGATCTTCGCATCGGCCGCCGCGCCTGCCAGCGCCAGCAGCCGGTGGCGCAAGGCCGTACCGGCAAGATAGGCTGCGCGGCCCGTGATGAAGGTCTGGCGCGACGCCGAGGTGCGGCCGCAATCCGGTGTGAGATGCGTGTCCGGCCCGATGAACTGTAGTTGGTCGACCGGAACACCGAGCGCGTCGGCGGCGATCTGGGGAATGACCGTGTTCGCGCCCTGCCCCGCGTCCACCGCGCCCTGATGCAGGACCACCGTGCCGTCCGGCCGGACACCGAAGCGCACCGTGGAAGGATTCGGCAACGCCGTGTTGCCGCAGCCATAGAAGAACGCGGCGATGCCGACGCCATGGCGAATATGGCTGGGCGAGGCTGCGTTCAGGCTGGCGATGCGGCTCCGTGCCGCCTGCCATGCCGGACGCAGCGCGTCGAGGCATTCGACCAGCCCCACGCTGTGGTCGAGCACCTGCCCGGTCGGCAACGAGTCGCCGGGCCGCAGGGCGTTCTTCGCCCGAAACTCCAGCGGATCGATGCCCGCCGCGAGCGCAAGTTCGTCGATCAGTTGCTCCTGCGACATCATCGTCTGCGGCACGCCGAAGCCACGGAACGCCCCGGCGGGGGTGATGTGGGTATGGATGGCACGCGTGTGCGCACGGTAGTGCGGCAGGACGTACGGGCCGCCAGCGTGCACCGGCACCCGATTGGCCACAGCGGTGCCCCAGGAGGCAAAGGCACCGGTATTGAAATCGCCCTCGAACTCCACCGCGCACAACCGGCCATCGGCATCGGCGGCCATGGTAGACGTCATGCGGCCCGGGTGGCGCTTGGTCGAGGTGCCCATCGATTCTTCGCGCGAGAACACCATGGCCACGGGCCTGTCGAGGTGCCACGCCGCGATGGCGAGCAGCGGCTGGACCGTCATGTCCAGCTTGCCGCCGAAGCCTCCGCCGACGGCCGTGGCCACCACGCGCACCCGCTCGGGCGGCACGCCAAGGATACGGGCCAGATCGCCGCGATGCGGGTGCGGCGCCTGGGTGGACGAGTGAATCTCGATCATGTCGCCGACGCGCCGCGCCCAGCCCGCTTCCGGCTCGAGGTAGGCGTGCTCGACGAAACTCGAGTTGAACGGGGCGCTCACCACGTGACGGGCGTCCTGAATCGCGCGCCCGGTGTCGCCGCGGCGTACGTGCCCTTCGATCAGCACATTACCCGGACGGTTGGCATGGAGCTGCGGGCTGCCTTCGCTTACGGCTTCTGCGGGGGTCAGAACCGGCGCGAGGGGCTCCCACGCCACGGGAAAGCGCGCCAGGGACAGGGCCTCGATCGCCTCGCGCTCGCCGACGACCAGCGCTACCGCTTCGAGATAGTGCCGCGTCTCCGCTTCCGGCAGGACAGGCTGATCGGCGTACGGGGTGGCCACACCATGCAGATTGATCCCGGGGACATCGGCATGGGTCAGGATGCGATGCACACCGGGATGCGCATCGACGAACGCGTTCAGGTCGCCGAATGCGAAGCGCGCACGGTGATGGGGGCTGCGGACCGCGCGCACGACCAGACTGTTGGCCGGGTAAGCGTCGCCGCCGAAGCGCTGGCTCCCATCGACCTTCTCCGGCCCATCCAGCCGAGTCAGGGGCACGCCCACGGCGGGGCCTTCGGATGGCGGGGGGGTGCAATGCCGCACCCCGCTGCCGCAACCGACTTCGGTCACGGCGTCCACGATCTTCTGGTAGCCGGTGCACCGGCACAGCACGCCCTCGATGGCGGCACGGGCAGTTGCGCGATCGGTCACGCGGCCGGCGTCGATCGCCGTCGCCGACGCCATCAGCATGCCCGGCGTGCAGAAGCCGCATTGCACCGCCTGATGCGCGAGAAACGCCTGCTGGAGCCGCGCGCCACACTGCGTGCCTTCGGCCAGTCCCTCGACGGTCACGACGCGGCGACCCGCCACCTGCCCCACGGGGGTCAGGCAGGCATAGCGCGGCTCGCCATCCACCAGGACCGTGCAGCTTCCGCAGTCACCCTGGCGACAGCCGTCCTTCGTGCCGAATTGCCGCAGCCCGGCGCGCAGGTAGTCGAGAAGGCGCTGGGACTGGTCCGTTGGCAGCGGCAGGCGCTTGCCGTTCAGTTCGAAGCCCTCTTCACCGGGCGGCGTCGGTGCTTCGCCGGCAGCGCCTGCGTTGGGAACGGAAAGGGAAATGTCATCCAGCAGATACGCCATGAGCGGCCTCCTCGATGCAATGGGTCAAGGCGCGCATGATGGCGAGCCGTGCGAGATGGGTGCGATGGGCGGCAGTCGCGCGGCAGTCTTCTATCGGAGACAGGGCTGCAAGCGAGGCGCCGTCGATGATGTCGCGCAGTGCTTCCGGCCGCTGCGCCAGCAATGACGCCTCCAGTGCCGGCATCCGCAGCGCGACCGCCGAGGCGCCGCCGACAGCAACGGCGGCGTCCTCCACTGTGTTCACTGCGGACATGCGCAGCCGCACGGCGGCTGATACCACGGCGAGGGCCGAGCCGTCACGATTTGTGCATTTGACGAACGCCGTGCGGTCCGCGTCGGCCGGCAGCGGAAACAGGATGGCGACGAGCAGTTCATCGGCCTTCAGGGCGACCTGACGGGCGCCCAGGAGAAATTCGTGCAGCGG
The DNA here is from genome assembly GCF_056395265.1 of Cupriavidus sp. 10L43_2. Taxonomy (NCBI): domain Bacteria; kingdom Pseudomonadati; phylum Pseudomonadota; class Betaproteobacteria; order Burkholderiales; family Burkholderiaceae; genus Cupriavidus; species Cupriavidus sp. 10L43_2. The sequence goes on along the minus strand of NZ_JBFTJE010000002.1, from coordinate 41,096 downwards.
CAGCCGCCGCACGCCCCGGACACTCGCCAGTTCGACCTGCGCATCAAGCGACAGCAAGGGCGGCACGCCATCCGCAATCGGCGACGCGTGGCACAGGTTGCCGCCGATGGAGCCCTGGACGCGAATCTGCAGCGAGCCAACGGCCGCCGCCGCGTCCCGGAGCGCCACCGGCAGCCACGTGGTCAGTGCGACGGATTCCCAGGCGCTGGCGGCGCCGATCCGCACCCAGCCATCGCACCGCTCGATGCGGCGCAAGGCGTCGATGCGGCTGATGTCCACCCATTCCGACCGGGCCGGCACGAGCGCCAGATCGGCGAAGGCATCGGTTCCGCCGCAGACCACACGCCGCCGCGGATCATCCGCAAGCGTTGCGAGCGCTTCCTCGACGGTGTGGGCACGGAAATAGTTCATGGCTATGGGGCGGAAGGCGGCGTTGCCGGGGCGGGGGCATCCGCGCGGACGGCGCGCAACACACTATCTATCACAAATTCTTCCCAATGGCGCACCGCTTCCGGGGTATCCAGTTCCTCGCCAAGGAACACCGACAAGGTGTAGCGGTTCGACGTATAAAAATAGGCCGCCGATGCGATCAGGAGGAACACATCGCGCGCATTCAGGTCCGGGCGGAACAGACCCCGCTCGGCGCCACTCGCCAGTATCCGGGCCACGATCTGCACCGCATGCGCCGAATATTCGCCCCGGCGCTCCAGCTTGGACACGTGCCGGCCCTTGTGCTGGTTCTCCGTGTTGAGCAGATTGACGAACTCGGGATTGCGCCGGTAGTAGTCCAGCTTGAACCGGATCAGGATCTCGAGCGCCTCCACCGGCCTCGCCGGATCCGGCGCCACCTTGGCTTCGGCCTCGTCCATTCGCCGGTAGATGTCTTCCAGCACCGCGACGAACAGCCCCTCCTTGCTCCCGTAGTAGTAATAGATCATCCGGTCATAAGACTTCGCCAGGCTGGAGATCTTTTCCACGCTGCCGCCTTCGTAGCCGTATCGAGCGAAGACCTTGGTCGCCGCGCGAAGAATCTTGTCGCGGGTGGCTTGCGCCGTCGCTTCCCGGATGCCGGTTCCGCGCACAGCCTTTTTTCCTGCTGGGGTCATATCACTCCTATGGTGGCGGCATGCCGATCCGCCGCACCAACATTCTCCGACCAGAACTCGTACTGCAATTTTCATACAGTGAGTGCTACATGAGTGAATGATCATACATGGCCCTAAAAGCAGTTGCAAGTTAGCGACGAAATACCGTTGTAGTTCAACAGTTTAGAATCATTAGCCACCTCGTTTCTGCGAGCCGGAATCCACACCTCATCAGATTTCCATCTGTCATTGTCAACGCCGATGTGCTAACGTTGGTTAATGGAGCGTTCACTACATGAAGTGAACGGATCCAGGTTGAACGGGGTCCACGACAGGTGGGCGAGAGGCAAGAAGAATGAACAACGAACTCGACAATTCCCGGCGCACCGCGCCGGCCTGGAAACCGGCCTCCGAGAGGAGCGCCGCCGAAATCGCGCCAACACTCGATGGCCCCCCATCGTCATGGCTACCCGACCTTGACATGCACACGCTACGGCGGGCCTCCCGGACCCTGGCCACGGAGGTCATGCCGGCCAGGCGCCTGGGCACCCTGCTCCATGCCGCCATGCAAAGCACGGAGGCCACGTGGGGCTTTATCGCGGTCGTGCACGCAGACAGCTGGGAGACCGTAGCCAGCGCCACGGCATCGGACGCCCAGGCCTTTTGTACCGAGCCCCTGCCCATGGCCGACCTGCCGCTGTCCATCCTGTCGACAGCCATCCACATGCAGAGCGGACTGGCGCTCCACGATGCCTGCGCCGCGCATCATTGGGGGGGCGACGACTATGTCCGACGTTGCGCGCCCCGCTCCGTAGTCTGCGTGCCGATGCGGTGCGATGGCGCGGCGGTCGGCGCCTTGTATCTGGAACACCGGCACGCGGCAGGCGCCTTTACCCCGGCAAAGATCGCCGTGGTCGAGATCATTGCCTTGCAGGCCAGCTTCGCCCTGGAAAACGCGCGCCTTCATGACGCGCTTTCGGTGCAGGGCGCGCGGCTGAGCAGTACCGAGGAAAAAATGCGCGATACGCTCTCGGAACTGGCGCGTGCCAGCCAGCTCAGGGCGCTCGGGGAGATGGTGGCGTCGATCGTGCACGAAGTTGCGCAGCCCGTCTCGGCCCTCGACTCCTCTGCCCGGGCCGGCCTGAGATGGCTCGATCGCAGCACCCCGAACATCGATGCCGCCCGCGAAATGCTCGCGCACATCTCCGCCTGCGCCATGCGCGCCCGCACCATCATCAGCGGCCTGCGCGCGCAGGCGCGCCAGGTCGAGCCGACCTTCACCGCCTTCGACCTCGGCGAGGCCGTTCGAGAGGCGGCAGAGATCGTCGCCTGCACGCTCGATGCCATGAACGTGCATTTGCGCCTCGATGCATTCCCGCCTTCGACGCAGGTACGCGGCGAACGTGTGCAATTGCAACAGGCCATCATCAGCCTGCTGATCAACGGCGCGGAATCCATGCATGGGCAGCCGGCTGGCGAAAGACTGCTGGTGCTGGCATGCAGCCCCTCGCAAGACGTGCTGCGCATTGACATCGACGACGGCGGCGAAGGTTTCCATCCGCAACTGGCGGACCGCATCTTCGAGCCGCTGTTCACCACAAAGCCGAACGGCATGGGCATGGGCCTGACCATTTGCAAGGCCATCGTGGACGCGCATCAAGGTCAACTGGACCTGACCCCGCGCCCGGAAGGCGGCACGCGCGCCACCATCACGCTGCCGCGCCTGCCTGCCCTCTGGAGCGCGATGCAATAGGCACGTTCACGGCACCAGGAGCAGCTTGCCGGTGGTCGCCCGCCCTTCCATGTCGGCATGGGCTTGCGCGGCGGCCGCCAGCGGATAAACACCGCCGATGGTCGTGCGCAACCTGCCGTCGAGGACCCACCGGAAGAGCTGCGCCGCGTGCGCCCGAAGGCGTTCCGGCGTACGCACATGATGGGCGAAGACCGCGTAGCCAAGCTTGACGCTCTTCGGCAGGCTCATGATGTCGATGAGACCGGGGCCACCCAGGACCGGCCCGAACCAGCAGAACGTCCCTGCAACCCGGAGCGAATCCATTGACCCTTGAAAGGTCGCGGGACCGGAGCCGTCATAGACGACGTGCACGCCCTCGCCGCCGGACAGGCGCACGGCCTCTTCGGCAAATTGGCCAGCCTTGTCCACGATGACGTGGTCCGCTCCGGCATTCCGCGCGATCACCGCCTTGCTCTCCGACGATACGCGGCCAATCACCCGGCCGCCCCGGAGCTTGATGATCTGCGTCAGCAGCAGCCCAACGCCACCGGCCGCCGCGTGTACGAGCGCGACGTCGCCAGGTTGCACGGGATAGAACTCGGTCGCGAAGTGGCTGGCGGTCAGCCCCGCCATCATGATGGAGGCAGCAGTCCGATCGTCGATGCCATCGGGCACGGGCACCAGGGAGGTTGCCGGGACCACGGCCATCTCGGCATAGCTGCCGGGCGCGTAAGCCCAGGCCACGCGCTGACCGAGCTGGATGTCGTCGACGCCTTCACCGGTGGCCACCACCCGTCCGGCACCTTCGACGCCCAGCGCCTTCGGGTAAGGCATTTCCGTCCAGAACTCCCCCCGCCGGACGCCAATGTCCATGAAATTCACGCCCGAAGCGGCAACCTCGACCAGTACCTCCCCTTTTCCAGGCACCGGGATGGGCGCCTCGACCACATCGATCACGTCCGGGCTATTCAGCATTACGACTTTCATTTGTCATCCTTTCTTGAACGTTCGTTCCAAAATAGAGAAAAAAAACAGCTCACCGCAGCGCTTTCAGCGTGAGCTTTCCAAAGGTGCGCAATTCCGCCTCGCCGGCTCCAGCACGGGCAGCGAGCCGAATGGCAGCGAAATTCGCCTGCAGGAATCCGGCGATGTGATGCGGATCGAGATCCGCTGCAATATCGCCGTCAACCTGTGCTTCCTTGATTCTGGCGGTAAAGGCCTTGGCCAGGACGTTCGCCGCATCATGACGAATCTGGGTCAGGTCCGCGCGCTCGGTACCAAACTCGCTGATCGAACTGACGCCCAGACACGGCTCGCCGGCGTGGATTACCACCCGTTCGACCATCCGCTGGATGCCCTCGAAAGCCTTGGCATTGCTGTATAGCGTGGCAATGTGCGCCTGCGTTTCCGCCCCGGCATAGCGCTCCACCGCGGAACAATACAGTTGCCATTTATCGTTGAACGTGGCGTAGAGGCTCTGCCGCCCGATTTTCATGGCGGCGGTCAGCATCTCGGTGGACGTACCCGCGAAGCCATGCTCCCCGAACACGCCGATCGCCGCGTCGAGGACTTCGTCCTTGTTGAATTCTCTTGGTCTGGCCATGGGTGAAATCTAGGCGTTCTGGAACGATAAGTCAAGAATTCCGGCCATTTCGATTGTGAGGGCATCCGGCGGGGCGCGGCGCAACTGGCATATTGCTGGCTTCGACGCGTGCAGACAACGCCAGACCACCCGGAGACCCGCATGGATGCCACCCGCCCGACCGATGACTCCCAGACCGCGCTATGGAATGGCACGGCCGGCAATGCCTGGGTCGATGCCCAGGCGATCCTCGACCAGCTGTTCCAGCCGTTCGAAGACCTGCTGGCCCGGACCACGACTGAGCATCAGGCGCGCGCCGTCCTGGACGTGGGATGCGGCACCGGCGGCACTACCGTGGCCGTGGCCCGGGCGGCCGGCCATGCGACCGGGATCGATATCTCCGCCCCGATGATCACCGCCGCCCAGGCCCGCGCCGCCCGCGAGCAGGTGCCGGCGCAGTTCATCCTCGCCGATGCCCAGACGCACGCCTTCGCCCCGGCCAGCTTCGACCTGATCATCTCCCGCTTCGGCGTGATGTTCTTCGACGACCCGGTGCGCGCCTTCGCCAACCTGCGCCAAGCCCTCCGCCCCAACGGGCTGCTGCGCGTCATCGCCTGGCGCAGCGCCGGCGAAAACCCCTTCATGACCACCGCCGAACAGGCCGCCGCCCCGCTGCTGCCCGAACTGCCCCCGCGCCAACCCAACGCCCCCGGCCAGTTCGCCTTCGCCAACGCCGCCCGCGTCGAACAAATCCTAAAAGACAGCGGCTGGCACGACATCGACCTCCAGCCCATCGACGTCACCTGCACCTTCGCCGAAAAAGACCTGCTCACCTACATCACCCGCCTCGGCCCCCTGGGCCGCATCCTCCCCAACCTCGACGAAACCCGGCAGAAAGCCATCATCGACGTAGTACGCCCGGCGTTCGACCCGTACGTGCACGGCGAGACAGTCAGGCTGGATGTGGCGTGCTGGATGATTGGGGCGGAGGGGTGAGGTTTGTCGGGTGTCATTGGCCGATATCGCGCAATTGAATAGGATGGCCGGCTTGATATGACATCACTTTTGAGAGGCACTCCGACATCATCCGCGCAATAAGATTCGTCGCCCTATGGCTGGCACTTGGTTCAATGCCGGTTTACGCGGCGCCCGCTGCCACGGTCAACGAGCGGACCTTGCGCGAAGCGTGCGGAGCGTATTCGCGGGCTGGCATGCGCGAATGCCTTGTGGCGAAAGTCGACGAAAGTCGGAAAGCATTGAAGGCTGCCGAGGCGGAGGCCAGTGGCCGACTTGCCGGATGGGATGAAGACCCCAAATACGTCAATTTCGCAAAAGTGCGATTGGCTGCCAGCACGAAAGCCTTTGCCACCTATCGCAAGGATCAGTGCTCGCTTGCCGCAGCGCTGGGCGGCGGCGCGATTGGCAACGCGTTGGAAATCTGGCGGTTGGCCTGTGAGGCCGAGCTTAACCACTGGCGCGCCGACCAGCTTCAGCGGGCCACGGTCGACCTGCCTTTGAAGTAAATGTGATGGCCCCCCTGCGCCACCACCTAAGCCGCCACCACCGCCTTCGACTCCTGCACCTCCCCGTCCCCCAGGATCTCCCGGGCGCTGGCCGGGCGGCGGTACAGGTAGCCTTGGGCGCAGTCGACGCCGACTTCGGCCAGCAAGGCGTGCTGTGCTTCTGATTCGATGCCTTCCGCGATGACCACCAGCCGGAAGTGGTGGGCCATTGCCACGATGCTGCGCAGGAGGGCCCGGCCGTCCGGGGAGACGTCCTGGGTGAATTGCCGATCGATCTTCAGGTAGTCGAACGGGAAGTTGCGGATCATGTCGAGGTTGTTGTTGCGCGTGCCGAAGTCGTCCACGGCCAGGCGGATGCCGGCGTGGTGCAGGCGGTCGAACGCCTCCATGGCCGCGCCGTGGTCGGCCAGCAGGTGGCGCTCGGTGATTTCCATCACCAGCCCGGAGCCGTCCGGCATCGATGCCTGCAATGCCGCCAGTTCCGCCGCGAAGCCCTTGCGCCGCAGGTTCAGCGGCGCCACGTTCACGGCAACATGGAGCGCGCGCGTCGGGCGGTAGCGGTTCATGTCGTCCACGGCCTGATGCAGGACGAAGCGCGTGATGTCGTCGATCACCGCCGTCGATTCCACGGTTTCGATGAACGACGAGGGCGGAATCATGCCCCAGCGCGGATGGCGCCAGCGCAGGAAGGCTTCCACGCCGATGGTCTCGCGCGTGCGCACCGCCACGATCGGCTGGTAGGCCAGATGGAACTCGCCACGCCGCAGGCCCTGCCGCACGGCCTGGAGCAGCAGCCGCTTCGGCGCGGCCACGGCCAGGAAGCCGGCCACGGCCAGCAGCCCGAGCAGCAGCCCGATGGCGCCGATGAACAGGGCGTAGCGGTGCAACAGCTCGCAGGAGAACGCCGGGGATGCCGCCACCGCCACGGTGAGGGGATATGCGGTGGAGCGGGCTAGCGTGCTGCGTGGGATGGCGGTGGGCGCGTCGCGGTAGGTGCCGTCCTGGTCCATCGTGGCCTCGCCGACGCTCAGGGCGATGGTGCCGGCGCCGAATTCCTTGCCGTGCGCCAGGGTGTCCACGAGGTAGGTGCCGTCGATCAGGAAAATCGCGCCCTGCGAGGGCTCGGTGGCGCTGGGCAGGTACAGCACCAGCGCGGGCGCCTGTTCGCGGAACGGCGTGCGGCCGACCAGCACGATGCGCTGCTGTCGCGCGGCGGCCTTGTTATCGCCGAAATACCAGCTCAGCGGCACCTTGATCTCGCCGCGCGCCGACGAGCAATAGATCACGTCATTGGCCACCACGGCCGCCGCGCGCGCATAGGGGATGTAGCTTTCGCGCTCGCGCAGCGGGCGGCCGATCTCTGCGCAGGGCCGGCCGGCCAGCGGCGCCACGTGCAGGGCGCCCTCGCGCTCGACGGTGGCGATGATGCGCTCGATGGCGGCCACCACGTCCTGGGCGACGATCGACTCGCGGCGATCCACCAGTTGCTGGGCATACTGCTGCCCCACCCACAGCGCACTCGCCGTGGTCACGGCGCACACCACCAACGACACCAGCCACGTGACGGGCGAGAAAGACCATCCCTCGAAGCGGTCGCGCCATGCCATGCCCAAGACTTCCCCTCCGCCAACCTGGACTGTCCGCTGATTGTGGGCCGGCCTGCCGTTTCAATGCTGTCCGACAAGCGCCTACATGCGCGTCGCTGTGGCGTTTAGTCCACTGGCTCGAGCCTGCGGTACTGGTTGTAATGCCGGATGGCGCGACGCGGGTCGCCGAGGGCCTCGTGCAGCCGCGCGGCGTTGTAATGCGCATCGGCGAAATCAGGGGCCAGTTCGATGCACGCGTGGTAGCTCTCCAGCGCCTCGCGCGGCGCGCCGGCGTCTTCCAGCGCCACGCCGAGGTTGAAGTGCAGCAACGGCTGCGCGGGCAATGCCGCGAGCGCGGCCCGGTAGCTGGCCACGGCATCGGCATGGCGGCCCTGCTCGCTCAGCAGGCAGCCCAGGTTCAGCCAGGCGTCGAGGTAGTCCGGCGCCGCCGCTACGGCCTGACGATAGGCCGCTTCGGCGCCGGGGGCGTCGTCATGCTGCTCGCTGGCCACGGCGCGTTCGAACCAGCCGGTGGGATCGGTGTCGCCGACCGAGGGGGACGGCGCTGCCGGTGCGCGCGCGTGTCGCAGATCGACGATATTGCCCGATGGGTGCGGCGGTCTGCCGGCCGCGTCCAGGTCGAGCACGAACTGGCCGGTGTCCACGTGCCAGCGGCCCTGGCGGTCTTGCACGGTCACGTCGCCGCCCACGGCGGACAGGCGCAGGCCGGTAGGCGGCCGCCCCTCGCCCAGCCCCTGCAGCCGTTTCAGGGAGCGGGTGATATGGCGCGTGGGAATACGCGAATCGCGCAGCGACTGGGCCGTGCGCAGCAGCACCACATCCTGGAACGTGAACCGATAGGCCTGGCGCGCGCCGCGCCGGGGGGCGATCACGCCAGCGGCGATCAGCGCCGTCACCACGGTGCGCGAAATGCCCAGAACGCCCTGGACATCGCGCATGGAGTAGTCATCCATCAATACGCATCCGTCATCGCGCTAGCCCTGCTTGCGAGCGCGTTTTGGCTCGGCGGCGGTCTTGGCCGGCGCCGCAGCGGCACGGCGGGCGGTCTTGCGTGGCGCGGTTTCGGCAGCGGGGGCGGCAACCTTCCCCGCACTCTTGGCCGCCGCCGGCTGGCGCTTGTTCGCGCCGATGCTCTTGCGCAGGGCCTCCATCAGGTCGATGACCTCGCCGCCGGACGGCGCCGGGGCCTCGGCCGCCACGGTGATCTTCTTGCCGGAGATCTTCTTGTCGATCTGCTCGAGGATGCGTTGCTTCTCCTCGTCGGTATAGGCCGAGGCGTCATAGCCCTTCACCGAGTTTTGCTCGATCAACTGCTGCGCCAGCGCCAGTTCGGCGGGCTGCACGTCGGTCTCCTCGACGTGCAGGTCGGCCATGTCGCGTACTTCGTCGGCATAAAGCAGTTGCTGGAGGATCAGGCCATCGTCGCCGACGCGGATCTGCACCATGTACTGCTTGCCCTTCCACGACCACTTGGCCAGCGCGCAGGTCTTGGTCTTGCGCATGGCCTCGGCCAGCAGGTTGTACGGCTTGGCGCCGCGCTTGTCCGGGCCCAGGTAGTAGGGCTTGTCGTAGTAGATCGGGTCGATGGCGCCGGCGGGCATGAACGAGACGATGTCGATGGTCTGCTGCGCGGCCTCTTCCAGCGCGGAAAGCTCCTCGGGCGTGAACGTGACGTAGCGGTCTTTCTCGAACTCGTAGCCCTTGACCATCTCGGCGCGCTCCACCACCACGTCTTCCTTCAGGCAGATGTACTGCTGGCGCAGGCGCGAGCCGCAGCCCTTGTGCAGCAGGTTGAAGCTGATGCCGGACTTGCTCTCGGTGGCCGAGAACACTTTCACGGGAATCGACACCAGCCCGAAGCTGATGGATAGCGAGGCGATGGAACGTGCGGCCATGGCGCAGCCCTCCTGGAGATTCCTGTCGTTCCGTCGAGTCTAGTCAACGCGGGGCCCTGCCCGCCAGCGGGCGGGTGCCGCATGTTCGTGACGGATCACCTCCCACAGCAAAAATGTCGATCATGGCTCACATCGATCAATCGTCGGCGGCCCGGCGCGCACGATGCTGGCGCCGGTACGCGCCCGGGGCGATGCCGAAATGCTGGGCGAACACGCGGCCGAACGCGGCCTGCGAGGCGTAGCCGCACTGCTCGCCCACGGCGGCGGCGGAGAGCCCGTCCTGCCGCAGCAGCCGGGCGGCGCGATCCATGCGCAGCGTGGTCACCAGTTCCAGCGGGGTCATGCCGCCGAGTTGGCTGAAGCGCCGCGCCAGGGTCGCGCGCGAGACGTTGCACAGCGCGGCCAGGCTATCGACGGTCCACGGCTGTTCGGGCGCCCGCACCACCGCCTCCACCACGCGCGCCATGCGGGCGTCCGCCATCAGCGCGATCAGCCCGCGCGACACCCCGCCCCGATCGATCAAGGCCCGCAGCAGCACCGTGAACAGCGCCGTGGACAGGTCCGCCACAATCGCCGCCCCACCCGGCCGTGGCCGGTCCGCCTCGGCATGCATCATGCCGATCAGCCCGCGCAGCCAGCTCGCATTCCCGTTAAGGTTGGGATCGTCGGTGCCGATGCACAGCACCTCCGGCAGCGTGCGCAGCAGCACATCGGCCGAACTGCCCAGCACGAAGGTGCCGCACAGGATGTCCAGCGGCGCGGCGGCGCCGGGCACGGTGACTTCGGTGACCACCCCGTTGAAATGGCGCGACGCCGCCACGGCGCGCGAGCCGGCCTGCAGGCCGATCAGCGTGTGGGCGGCGCCATGCGGGAACAGCAGCACGTCGCCGGCGGTGGCGCGCAGGCGGCCATCGCCCACGGCAATCTCGATCTCACCTTCGAGGATCACGTGATACGGCACGTGCCCCGGCGCAGCCTGGGCGTTGAAGGTCGACCAGACCCCCGCCACGCGGCAATGCAGGTCCACGGTGCCCGATGGCGCGAGCAGGCGTACGAGTTCGCTGAGACTATCCATTGAGACGATTGAGCAAATAGTTGAGTGAATTCTAGTCCATTCGGATCGTCGGCGCTCCTACTATGGAGTCCAAGGAAGCGCCACGCAGCACGGTGTCTCCGCAGCAAGGAACCCAGAACTCTCACCCATCGCATCAGCAAGGAGTTGCAATCATGACCACCCGTCTCCATACCGCCCCCGTCCAGCAAGCCACCGGCCAGACCGCCGAACTGTTTGGCGCCATCCGCAAGGGCCTCGGCAAGGTGCCGAATATGTACGCCACCATCGGCAGCAACGCGCCGGCCGTGCTGGCGCAGACGCTGCAGGTCGGCGAAGTCGTCAAGGGAAGTTCACTCTCTGCGCGTGAACGGGAAGCGATCAACCTGTCCGTGAGCGAGCACAGCGGTTGTGACTACTGCGTGGCCGCCCACACGATGATCGCCAAGCTGGCTGGCTATACCGCTGAGGAAACGCGCCAATTGCGCCAGGGCAGCTATCCGCAGGACGCCCGGACCGACGCGCTGGTGCGCTTCGTCCTCGAACTGGTGGGCACGCGCGGCACGTTGCCGGCCGCGAGCGTGGAGGCAGTGCGCGCCGCCGGCTTCAACGACACGCAGATCGTGGAGGCGGTGCACGCGGTCGGCGCCATCCTCTTCACCAATATGATCAATCGCCTGAACGACACCACACTGGACTTCCCGGCCGTGTAAGGATCAGGGCGGATGGGCGGTGCGTGGTCAGCCACTCAGCGCCACGCGCTGCCCATCTGGATATAGAAGGCGTTCTGGTCCCGGCTGTGGGCGATGTCGATCCCCATCGAAATCCCCAGCTTCCGCGCGATGACATAGCGGAAGCCGGTGCCCACGCTGACCACGGTGCTGGCGTCCGAGAAGTCGTTCCAGCGTCCGTAGGCCTTGCCCACCCCGCTGAAGGCGAGCACCGACCAGCGCGGCGTGACGTCCCAACGCAACTCCACCTCGGAAACCACGGCGTTGCGGTCCTGGTAGCGGCCTACCTGTACGCCGCGCAGGTCGACATAGGGCTGTGCATAAAACGGCACATCACCCGTCGAGAACTTGGTGTCGGCGCGCAGCCCCAGGATCAGCGTGCGGGCGATGGGCAGCCAGGTGAAACCCCGGGCGTTATACATATTGAAGTCCTGCGAACTGCCGAGCGCCCCGCGCGCGAACTGGGCCTCGAATTCGGCATAAATCCCCTTGCCCGGGAAGAAAATATTGTCGCGGGAGTCATAATCGACCACGAGTGCACCCTTTCCGATGCGCTGTTCGCTGGTCACTCCCCCCACTTCCGGGGCGTTGCCGCCGAATTTGAACGTGGCCGTGGAATCGAAATAGGTATAGCGCGGTCCGACATACCAGTGCGAATCGGCCACGCGGAATAGCACCTGCTGCACCAGAAAAACCCCGTCCAGCGAATAGTGACGCGGCTGGTTCGACAAGCCGAAATACTCCAGATTCGCGCTCACCTTGGCGATCGCGCCGAGGTAGCGGATGCGGTCGCCCTGCCAGGTATGGAAATGCGCGAGCCCGGCCGCCCAGGTGCCATTTTCGGTATAGGCGCCGCCGATGCCGGTGATGTTGGGTGGCGCAGGGCCCTCGCCGCTGGCGTGGGCCTCGGCGGCCCGGTCGGCCAGCGATTGCGAGAAGAACAGCAGCCCGAGCCCGAAGCCATAGCCGACGGCCGGCTCCGTGATGATGGTCGGCACGGGCAGCGCGCCCTTGTGGTGGAGCAGGAAATCGCTCATGTCGAGCATGCCGTCCTCGGGGTCGAAGAACGACAGCGGCGGTTTTTCCGACTTGCCTGGCGGGGCGGCTGGTGGCTGTGCCTGCGAAGGGACCAGCGCGTCCGGCACCGGTTGGGCATGGCCCACCGATGCGGCGGCCGCAATCAGGCCCGCCATCGAGGCCCGGGCGAAAGGATGCATGGTGGCTCTCATCGATGAGCTGGCGTGCTAAACGGGGCGACGCCCTGCGGCGAATGTAACGTAGCCTGCGCCTCCATGACCGGATCGCCGATATGAACGTTCTTGCGCGCGTGTTTAGTTTTCTTTTCCAGGCGCCCTGCGCCAGTGTCGATGCCGTACCTTGCAACTTACCCGCTTGGGTCATCCATCATTATCTCGAAGGAAATCGTGCCACCCGGATGGGTGATTATCTAGGGGATTATTCTTGGGCGGCAATTTAGATACCAGCGGCATTTACATCAAATCACAATAAAATTGAATTCACATTTTTTACAAGATTTGCCAGACTAGCTGCGGACATGGCATGGGGCACATGTCCCGGCGCGCACCGCGTATGCGCGCACGCCACCGAAGGCAAAGAACAGACGGCCGTATCAGCCGCGCTCACGCGCTGGCGAGCCGTCGCGCGGCTTGATCGATTGGATGCAAGAGGGGGTAAGCGCAGTGAACCACTACACCAAAGACAACTTCCAGCTCACACAGAGCATTGGCTTCCATCTCAACAAGGCGCGCAACAGCCTGCTGCTGGAGATGGATTCGGCCCTGCGTCCGCTGGACATCAATGGCCAGCAGATGGGCATCCTGCTGTCGCTGAACCGCGGCATGGCGACCACGCCGTTCGAGATCAGCAAGCTGCTCGGCATCGACAGCGGACTGATGACGCGCATGCTCGACAAGCTGGAGGAAAAGCGGCTGCTGGAGCGCAGCCGGAGCATCGACGACCGGCGCGTGGTCAATCTGATCCTGACCGAGAAAGGCAAGGCCGTCGCCACGCAGATCCCCGATATCGCGCCCGAGGTGCTGAACCATCACCTGAAGGGCTTCAGCGAGCAGGAATTCGAGGAATTCCGCCGGCTGCTCCAGAAGTTCGTCACCGGCAACTGACCGGAGCCGCCCGCCTCCCGCTCCTGCCCCGCTAGGCTGCGGGGCGAGACAGGCTGTCCACGGCGCGCCACGCGGTATCCACCGCGCCCGTCACCGATGCACTGCCGGCGCTGTCCGCGCCGGCAATCCGCACATTGCCGACCCCTCGCCCCGCCTGTTCCAGCGCGGCCTGCAGCGAGGCGTCGTCGGGCGCCAGCCCGCCCGGCATATAGCTGTAGCCATGCGCCCAGCGGTTCAGCGTAATCCCACGTATCTGTTTCGATGAAGCGAAGCCGCCCGGGGCCAGCATGCGGTCCAGTTGGGCGCGGATTTCGCGCTCGAGGGCGTCGAAGGGCGTGCCCAGCAGGAAGGCGCGACCGGCGCGGAAGCGCTCGCGCGCGCTCATGCCGCTGTCCGGCACCGTGGGCACGTAGAGCATGTGAAGCACCGCCGGATTGGCCGGATCGGCCGCAGCACCAGCCGGCGCCTCCAGCCACAGGTCCGAGTACGCCATGGTCGGCGCATGAATGCGCCACGCCTTGAGGGTCTCGAAGGCGCGCCAGTCGTCCAGCGCCACCTTCGTATACACCAGCGGCGCCTTCACGCACGCGCGCAGCGTGGCCTTGGCCGGCACCGGCAGCGTCGGCAGGATGAACGGCACCATCATGTTGTAGCCGGCCACCACCACGTGCTGCGCCTCCACGCGTTGCAGGTTGCCTTGCCAGCCATAGGTCACGCGCGTGATGCGCACATCGGGTTCGATGGCCACCGCCGTACTGTTCAGGCGCACGCGCACCGGACTGCCGTCGCGGTCCAGCCGGGCATAGTCGAAGCGGGCATCGGCCAGCCCCGCGCCACCACGCGATGCCGGGGACACGCCCGGCACCAGCGCCTGGATCAGCGCCCGGGCCAGCGTGGCGTTGCCATCGGCAAACCAGAGCCGCGAGGCTGGCGACTTGCCGAGGCGCGGATCGAGCACCGGCTTGGGCATGCCCGCCCCCGCCGGCAGACCGATGGCGATAGCCTGCGCCACCGAGATGCCGTCCGCGTCGAGCGCATAGGCATCGTGGCTGCGGCTGCGCAGGAAACGCACGGCCGGCAGGCCAAGCCCCGCTTTCTCGCGCAAGAAGATCGCATAGCGCGTCCGCTGGAGGTAGGCCGTGCGATCGGTCCCACTCATCTCGGCGAGGTAATCCACCCCGCCCTGCGCCAGCCGCAGCAGCGCCTGCCGGTCTGCCGGGGGCAGTGGCGCGGCATCGAGAAAATGGGCGATGCCGTCGGCGGGCGGCTGGCTGGCGGCGTTCCGGGCATCGATCCCGTCTGCGAACGGATCGCCCGCGAGCCACTGGTCGCGGCCGAAGTGCTCGGCGTCGAAGAACACCGCGCGGCCCATCCCCCGGCGCTGATAAGCGTCGCCCGGGCCGGGTGCCGGCGCGGTGCGGATGTCGATGCCCACCCCGGCCAGCATCGTGCGCATGGCCGCGCTGTCGGTGGCGGATGGCGGCATCTCGGCGCTGCCGCCATAGCTCACCAGCGTCTTGCCGCGCACCGTGAATTCGTTGCGCTTGGCGTGGCCGCCGAAGTCGTCGTGATTGTCGAGGATCAGGATGCGCCGGTCCGCGCCGAACTTCTGGCGATAGAACCAGGCCGTCGCCAGCCCGCTGATGCCGCCGCCCACTACCACGAGGTCATACGACTCACGCGCCAGCACGGTCGGGTATGTGGTGCCTTCGCGCGCCAGCCCGTGGGCCAGCGTAAACGTGCCGGCATGGTTGCCGCGCAGCCCGGTGAGCGCCGGCGGGTAGCCGGCCGCCGTGGCCTGTGCACGCACCAAGCCCGCCGGGGCGATACCGGCCGCGATGGTCAGCGCGGCGCCATTGAGGAAGTCTCTGCGAGTGATCGTCATGGCGTCAGCGCGATGGAGGCCGTGCGGGTTCGGGCGTGGGCGTGCCGAGTTCGCGCCGGCGGGCGGCCACGGCGGCCTCCGTCACGGGCGCGGCACGGTTGCCCCAGCTGCCGCGGATGAACGTGAGCAGGTTGGCCAGCTCCTGGTCTTCCATGGTCCAGCCATAGCCGGGCATGTGGTAATCGGTGGGCGCGGTGCTCACGCGCGCGGTGACGGCGCCTTCGAGCAGCAGGTTGATCAGCGACGCCGGGTCTGGATCGGCCACGGTCGGGTTGCCCGCCAGCGGCGGAAACACCCGCGCGAAGCCACGTCCGCTGGCGTTGTGGCAGGGCATGCAGAACGTGGCGAACTGGCGCGCACCGGCCGCATCGAATCGACCCTGCTCCAGCAGCGTGGTCACGGTGGGGTCGTAGCGGAATGGCTGGGTCTCGCCGCGCGTGCCGGGCAGTGACTTCAGATAGGTGGCCACGGCGTCCAGGTCGCCCGGCGCCATATGCTGCGTGGACGCGGCGATCACCGTGGACATCGGCCCGAACGAGGTGGCGTGGGCATTGCGGCCGGTGCGCAGGTACTCGGCCACGTCCGCCTTCGTCCACGCGCCGAGGCCCGTGATCTGGTCGCCCGTCAGGTTGGTGGCCGACCATCCTTCGACGGACGCGCCAGCCAGGAAATGCCGGCTGCGCTCGTCCAGGCCCTTCTCCCCATACAGCGGCCCGCGCGGCGTATGGCAGGCGCCGCAGTGCGCCACGGCCTGCACCACGTAGGCGCCCCGGTTCCAGGCGGCGCCCTTGGAGGCATCGGTACGCACGGGGTCATCGCGCAAATTCAGCCAGTTCCAGGGCACCAGCAGCCAGCGCATGTTGTACGGCCAGCGCATCTCGGCGTCCGGGTTGGACTGGCTGACCGGCCTGACCTCGGCACGCAGGTAGGCGTAGAGCGCCGCCACGTCGTCACGTGTCATGCGGGCATAGGACGTGTACGGCATGGCCGGATAGAGGCGCTTGCCGTCGCGCGCCACGCCGCGGCGAACGGCGCGGTCGAAATCATCGAGCGAATACTCGCCGAGGCCCGTGGCGGCGTCAGGCGTGATGTTGGTCGAATAGACCGTGCCGGCGCCGGTGCGCAGCGGCAGACCGCCGGCCATGGGCGCCCCGCCCTCCTTGGTATGGCAAGCGGCGCAGTTAGCGATGCCGGCCAGGTAGCGGCCGCGTGCGATCTGCTCCGGGGACGGCGCGCTCGCCGGCGCCGCTGCCCGCGCGGGCAGCGCAGTCAGTACGCTCATCACGGTCAAGGCCGCAAGCGCGGCGAGGGCGGCCGGCAACCACCTTCCGAAACATCGCATGGGGCGCATCCTGTAATCGGACTGCATGGGGACGGATTGGACCCGACATCTTGCGGCCTGAGCCCGAAACGGAACAGAATCAGCCGCATGACTTTTTACCGTATCAGATTTGCGCCGATTCCCAAAGCATGAAACGTTATGAAGCGTTGGCCGAGACACTGGCCGCCGACATCCGCAACGGCACGCTGCCGCCCGGCACGCGCCTGCCCTCCATCCGCAAGACCGTGGCCCAGTATGGCGTGAGCCCGTCCACGGCCTTCCAGGCCTACTACCGGCTCGAGGAGCGCGGGCTGGTGCGGGCGCGCGAGCGATCCGGCTACTACGTGGCGGGCGCGGCCACCCGCGTGCTGCCGGCGCCCCGGGCGCACGCGCCGCAGAAGGTGTCGACCGAGGTCGATGTCTCCCGGCTGGTCTTCTCCGTGCTCGACGGCGCGCGCGAGCGCGATCTGGTGCAGTTCGGCTCCGCCTTTCCCTCGCCCGAGCTGTTCCCGTGGGAGCGGCTGGGCAAGGCGCTGGCGCGCGCCGGCCGCGAACTCGATCCGTGGAACAGCGTGGACGACCTGCCGCCGGGCAATGCCGCGCTGCGGCAGCAGATCGGCCTGCGCTACCTCGG
Organism: Cupriavidus sp. 10L43_2; assembly: GCF_056395265.1. Classification (NCBI taxonomy): domain Bacteria; kingdom Pseudomonadati; phylum Pseudomonadota; class Betaproteobacteria; order Burkholderiales; family Burkholderiaceae; genus Cupriavidus; species Cupriavidus sp. 10L43_2. Next base: position 23,909 of record NZ_JBFTJE010000002.1, on the reverse strand, counting down.
CACCGGCGCGCCGCAGCCGGTGGACGACATCATCGTCACCAACGGCGCGCTCGACGCCCTGAACCTCTGCCTGATGGCCGTGACCGAGCCGGGCGATGTGGTGGCCATTGAATCGCCGGGGTTCTACGCCGCGCTCCAGGCGCTGGAGCGGCTCCGGCTCAAGGCGGTGGAAATTCCGGTCGATCCCGTCGATGGCCTCGATCTGGACGCACTGGAGGCCGCCCTCGGGCGCCATCGCATCAAAGCGTGCTGGTTCATGACCCAGTTCCAGAACCCGATGGGCGCCAGCATGGCCGAGGACCGCAAGCGCGCGCTGGTGGCCCTGCTCGCGCGCCACGGCGTGCCGCTGATCGAGGACGATGTCTATGGCGAGCTGTACTTCGGCAACCGCTGCCCGCTGCCGGCCAAGGCGTTCGACACCGAAGGGCTCGTGATGCACTGCAGTTCGTTCTCGAAGACGCTGGCGCCGGGTTTCCGCATCGGCTGGGTGGCGCCCGGGCGCTACGGCGAGGCCATCCGCCATCTGAAGCTGATGACTACGCTCTCCGCCGGCGTGCCCACGCAGCTGGCGTTGGCCGAATACCTGCGCCATGGCAGCTACGACAAGCATCTGCGCCGGCTGCGCCATGTGCTGGAAATGCAGCAGGGGCAGATGATCGACGCCATTGGCCGGTATTTCCCCGACGATGTACGCGTATCGCGGCCTGACGGCGGTTATTTCCTGTGGGTGGAGTTGGGCGAAGGCTTCGACGCGCTGGCGCTGCATCAGGCGGCCCGGGCGGCGGGTATCGGCATTGCGCCGGGGCCGGTGTTCTCAGCGCGGCAGGGCTTTCGCCATTGCATCCGGATCAACTACGGGCACGCCTGGAACGAGACGGCCGAGGCTGCGGTGAAGACACTGGGCACACTGGCGAAAGCCGGCCGATAGCCGACGAAGCCCGACGATTCAGGCGCGGCGACGCCAGGCCCAGTAGGCTTCCACCAGCCCGAAGCCGCCCTGCATGACGAGGGCCAGCACCGCCGCCGGCACGGCGCCGGCCAGCAGCAGCGTGGAATCGTTGAGCGCCAGACCGGTGGCGATCCGCTCGCCGTAGCCGCCGGCCCCGACGAAGGCGGCGATGGTCGCCGTGCCCACGCTGATGATGGCGGCCGTCTTCACACCGGCCAGGATGATCGGCATCGCCAGCGGCAACTCCACATAGCGCAGCACCTGCCCGGTCCGGAAGCCCAGCGCGCGCGCCGCATCCCGCATGCCCGGCGCGATTTGTTGCAATCCAGTACAGGTGTTTCTGACAATGGGCAGCAGCGCGTAGAGGAACAGCGCAACCATGGCCGGCCAGACGCCGATCTGGCCCAGCAGCGGGATCAGCATGGCCAGCAGGGCCAGCGAGGGAATCGTCTGCAAGACGCTCACCACGGCCAACACCGCCTGCCCGAGCCGGCGCCGGCGCGCCGCGACAATCCCGAGCGGCACGCCCAGCAGCGTGGCCGCCCCTACTGCGCCGCCGACGAGCGACAGATGCCGCACGGTCAGCCGCCAGGTATCGGCGCTCCAGAGCACCCCGCCGAGGCCATCGCGCCGGTCGCCCTTCTTTTCCCCCGTCGACGCGCCCCCCGCCCCGCCCACGAACCGCCGCGCGATGGCCCCGAAGGACTCGCCATCGATCTCGGCCGCCGCGTTCATGTCGATCATGTCCGTCACGCTGATCCGGCCGGCCAGCCCCTGCAACGCCTGCCATGCGGCCGGATGCCGGCGCGGCGCGTCGAGCCGATAGACGATCACGGCTTCGTAAGGTGGAAAGACATGCCGGTCGTCCTCCAGCACGCGCAGGTGGAATTTGCGGATCTTGGCGTCGGTGGAATAGATGTCGGTGGCGTCGATCTGCCCCTCGGCCAGCGCCTCGTAGGCAATGCCATGGTCGATGCCGACCGGCCGCTGCGTCAGGCCATAGCGCTGCGCCAGCATCGGCCAGCCATCGGCCCGGCCCAGGAACTCGTGCGACAGGCCAAGCCGCAGCCGGGGCTGGCCGGCAAGGTCGGACAGCTTGCGCAGATTGCCCGCGCGGGCGTCGGCCACCGCAATCGCATAGGTATTCTCGAAGCCCAGCGGGATGCCCGCGCCAAGGCCCATCGGCGCCAGCGCCGCGTTGATCTGGGCCAGCGTGGCGCCCGGCGGCAGCTTCAGGATCTCGCCGGCCAGCGTGCCGGTGTAGTCGGGATAGAGGTCGATGCTGCCCGCCTTGAGCGCCTCGAAGACGATGGCGGTGTTGCCCAGGCCCGGCAGATGGCGCGCCTCGCTGTGCGCAGCGGCGGCAGTCTGGGTCAGGATTTCACCGAGGATGTACGACTCGGTGAAGCGCTTGGAGCCAACGCGCAGCGGCTCGGCCTGGGCAGGGCGGGCGCACAGCAGGGCCGCCATGAGCGCCATCCACGCCACGAGCAGCGGGAATGCGGTGGGAAAACGCTGGGTCGAGGCAGGCAAGCCGGGGCTCCGCGTGGGGATGTCCCGACATCATAACGGCAGTGGATCAGGAAGTTGGGCCAGCCTGGTTGGCGGATTGGCCGGGGGGTTGGTCGCCGGAGGGCTGGCGTGCAACATGCACGGCCAGCCAGATCGTCGGCTGGGCGGCGTCGGTCCAGGCCACGCGGTGGCGGCAATGGGCCGGCAGGTGCAGCCAGTCGCCGGCGCCCAGCGTGTGCGTGGCGCCGGCCTCGATCTCCACCGCGCCGCTGCCGCTGACCACGACCACCCATTCGTCCTCGGGGTTGTCGTACCAGAAGCCGGGCGGGCTGGCCTGCCCGTTGGAGACGATCCGCTCGATCCGCACATCTCCGGCACCCGGCCATTGGGTCAGCGCGGTAAACACCTCGCCCGGCGCGTTCGCCGGCACGTCTTGCAGCAGGTTGCCGTGGATCGGTGTCATCGCTGGTTTCCTCCGCCCGGCCTGCCGGGGCGTTACTCGGGTCCGCCCGGGGCGAGCACCTCGCGCGTGCCGTTGCGGCCCATCGGCGAGACAAGCCCCGCCGCTTCCATCTGCTCGATCAGCCGTGCGGCACGGTTGTAGCCGATGCGCAGCTGGCGCTGCACGGCGGAAATCGACGCCCGCCGCGAGTTGAGCACGAACGAGGCCGCGTCGTCGTACAGCGGGTCGGATTCGCCCTCGCCGCCGGTCTCGCCAAACAGGTCGGTGGCGCCTTCCGGCGTGTCGCCGGCCAGGATGGCTTCATCATAGTCAGGCTCGCCGAACTGCTTCCAGTGCTCCACCACCCGGTGCACCTCGTCGTCCGCCACGAACGCGCCATGCACGCGCTGCGGGTAGCCGGTGCCGGGCGGCAGGAACAGCATGTCGCCCTGCCCCAGCAGGCTTTCGGCGCCCATCTGGTCAAGGATGGTCCGCGAATCGATCTTCGACGACACCTGGAACGCCACGCGCGTCGGGATATTGGCCTTGATCAGGCCCGTGATGACGTCCACGGACGGCCGCTGCGTGGCCAGGATCAGATGGATACCGGCGGCGCGCGCCTTCTGCGCCAGTCGGGCGATCAGTTCCTCGATCTTCTTGCCGGCCACCATCATCAGGTCGGCCAGTTCGTCGATTACCACCACGATCAGCGGCAGCGTGGACAGCGGCTCGGGCGCGTCCGGCGTCAGCGAGAACGGGTTGCGCACCTTCTCGCCGGCCGCCTCGGCCGCGCGGATCTTCTGGTTGTAGCCGGCCAGATTGCGCACGCCGAGCGCGGACATCAGCCGATAACGCTTTTCCATCTCCCCCACGCACCAGTTCAGCGCGTGCGCGGCCTGCTTCATGTCCGTGACCACGGGCGCCAGCAGGTGCGGAATGCCCTCGTACACGGACAATTCGAGCATCTTGGGGTCGATCATGATCAGGCGCACGTCTTCCGGCGTGGCCTTGTACAGCATCGACAGGATCATCGCGTTGACCGCGACGGACTTGCCCGAGCCGGTGGTACCGGCCACCAGCAGGTGCGGCGCGCGGGCGAGGTCGGTCACCACGGGGTTGCCGGTGATGTCCTTGCCCATCGCCAGCACCAGCCGCGAGGCATGCGCCTGGAACGCCGCGCCGGCCACGATCTCGGACAGCCGGATCATCTGGCGCTTGGCATTGGGCAGCTCCAGCCCCATGCAGGTCTTGCCGGGAATGGTTTCCACCACGCGGATCGACGTCACGCCGAGCGCGCGCGCGAGGTCCTTCATCAGCCCCACCACCTGTGCACCACGCACGCCCATGGCCGGATCCACCTCGAAGCGCGTGATGACCGGCCCGGCGCTGGCGCCGACCACCGACACCGGCACCTTGAACTCGGCCAGACGCTGGGCGATCAGTTCGCCCGTTTCGCGCAGATGTTCTTCGGACACTTCCTCGCCGTTCTCGACGGCCGCTTCGAGCAGACTGGCGCTCGGGAGGCGGTAATCCACGATACGGGGCGGCGGCGGGGTGACCGGGGCGGGGGTTGCTACAGGCGCAGCGGCCGGCGTCAGCGGCACGGTCCGGCCGACCACCGCAGGCAGCACGATGCGCGGCTTGGGCGCGGGCTGGACCAGCGTGTTGGCGTCGAACGCGGGGGGGACGTCGTCGCTGGTGTCGTCGCTTGCATCGTCTTCCGATGCCTCGGCGGCGGCCGGTGACGGCGTGGGCGCCTCGATGACGAAATCGGCCGATGCCACGGCGTCCGCCACGGAGAACGTGGGTTCGGGTTCCGGCTCTGGCTCGGGTTGGGGTTCAGCGATGGGCTCCGGTGCGGCTTCCGGCTCGGCAAGCACTGCCGCCACGGGCTCTTCCACCGTTTCTGGCTCGGCAACGGGCGTTTCTGCCACTGTTTCTGCCACTGTTTCTGCCACTACATCGGGCGCCGCTTCCTGCCCTGCCCGGCCCGCCAGCGCGCGCAGTTCGGCCAGCAGTTCCAAGGCCTCCTGGCGGATCGCGGCCATCGTCACGGGTGCGTCGGGTGTCGCGGGGACGGCGGCAGGCGCGGGGACGGCGGCAGGCGCGGGGGTATCCACGGTATCCACTGTGGCGAGATCGTCGATCCCGTTCACGATCGCTTCCGCGCGTGCCACGACTTCTGGCTCCATCGGCATCGTCGCCGTGACGGCGGGCGGCTCCATGACGGCCACGTCGGACGGGGCCGCCGCCACCGCCGCCGCTACCGTCGCAGCCTGTGCGGCTTCCGGCAGCGTGGTGATGGCCGAGCGCAGGCCCAACGCGGGATTGCGGAACGGGCTGCTCACCACCGTCGCGCGCGGCGCGGCGGGCTTTTGTGGCGCAGGGGTGGGAGCGGGGTTGGGTACACCGGCCCGGGCCGGCGACACCGGCGCCGGCTTCGCGGCTGGCGGCGGCATCACGGCCGCCGGTTTGGCGGGCGCGGCCTTCACAGCGCCGGGCGAATCGGCGTGATGCAGCCAGATCTCGCCCGGTTGCGGCGGCGACTGGCGCGTGCGCGGGGGCGGCTGCCATGCGGGCTGCTTGCGTGCGGAGACGGCTTCGATCTGCTTGGTGCGCGGGGGCGTGGGGCTCCAGCCGGCGGCGCTATGGGTAGGCAGGGACGTGGTTTCCCAACGGTCCAGCCCCTCGCGGCCAGCGGCCATCGACGGCGACGCTGCCGCGCCAGCGAATGCGCCGGCATCGGACCGGGACTCGGGTCGTGCGGCGGGACGTGCCGGCTGACGCGGCGCATCTTCCTGCGCGCGCGGCTTGCGCAGCAGGAACAGGCTGCGCCACGTTTCGCCAAAGACCATCGGTGCGGCCAGCCCCAGCACGGCCAGCATCATCAGCAGCGCGCCGGTCCAGCCCAGCAGGTTCGACGCCAGCCCCGCCAGCGCGTGCCCCACGGCGCCGCCGGCGCCCTCGCCTTCGGCCGCCGTCAGGGACTCCAGCGTGGCGCTGGCGCCCAGCACCAGCAGCGTACCCAGCCACACCCGCAGCGAGCCACGACCAAACGGCCGGCGGTCGCCGGCGAGCGCGCGCGTTGCTGTGCGCCATGCCAGCGGCAACAGCCAGAAGGTCGACAATCCGAACCAGCCCAGACCCATGATGAATATGAAAACGTCAAAACTACGGGCAGCGATTGTAGCGGGTCTGAGCGCCCCGGATGGCGCCAATCCCGGCCAATTGCCAAAAATCAGAGGATTCTCTGACTCTGCATGACCAGCGACGACGCGGGAGTACCATCGCCGCAACGTTCTTCTCTCCTCCCCCTCTCCGTATGACCTCGCCGATTTCCACGCTGCGCATTCTTCTGGTGGAAGACCACGCATTCCAGCGCGCGGTGGCCGCCGACATGCTGCGCGCACTCGGCGCGACGCAGATCGTGGAAGCCGACGATGGCGCGACCGCGTTGGACTGGCTCACCACGCAATCGTTCGACGTGGTGTTCTGCGACATCGCGATGCCCCGGCTCAACGGCCCGGGCCTGATGGCCGAGCTGGCGCGGCGCGGGGATCGGGCTTTCGCGGCCACGGCACCGGCCTGGGTCTGGATGACCGCGCAGGATGCCGACATCCTCGATTCGCACCAGCGTCTGGCCGAAGCGCTCGGCCTGCGTGCGGTACACGCGCTGCGCAAACCGCCGGAGCAGGCCGAGTTGGCTGGCATCCTGGCCGAGGCGGCCCGGGGCGATGGCGCGCGGCCGGACGCGGCGACGCCCGACGATGCCACCCTGCTCGCCGCCGTGCCCGATGGCCTCCACATCGTGCTCCAGCCGCAGTTCGCCCTCGCCACGGGCCGGCTGGCGGGGGCCGAGGCGCTGTGCCGCTGGCGCCATCCCACGCTGGGCAACGTGCCGCCGTACCGTTTCATCGCCCGGCTGGAAATGCTCGACGCCGCCGACCCCATCGTCTTTATGGCGATTGATGCCTGCGTGGCCATGCATCGGCGCCTGCGCGCAGCCGGGCTGGAGATCGTGCTGGGCGTCAACGCCTCGGCGCGCACGCTTTGCCGGCCGGAGACGCTGCCGAGGCTGGACGCGATGGTCGCCGCCGCCGGCCTGCCCCGCCGGCAACTGGTGATCGAACTGACCGAGGAATTCCCGGTGCCGGACACCGTGGCGCTGTCCGTGGCGCTCAACCAGTTGCGGCTGCTGGGCTATGGCGTGGCGATCGACGACTTCGGCGTGGGCATCGCCACGTTGAAATTACTCGCGGATCTGCCATTCACGCAGATCAAGCTGGACCGCTCGTTCGTCAAACATGTGGATGGGGACGACCAGCGCACGGCGATCTGCCGGCACGTGATTGCGCTGGCGCGCGACCTGGGGCGCGAATGCGTGGCGGAAGGCGTGGAAACGGTGTCGCAGCGCGCGGCGCTGGCGTCGCTTGGCTGCGATCTGGGACAGGGCTATCTGTGGTCGGCCCCGCTGGCGCCGGACGATTTCCTCGCCGCGGCGCCGGCATGGGCCGGCCTTACGGCGCCGCCCGGAACGGATATTTCGCGAAAATCTGAGTGACGACGGCGTCCAGCGCCGGCTGGCTGTCCTGCGGATCCACGCGGCTCGCATCGCCCTGCGCCACGCCCTCCCAGACCAACTGGTTCTTCCGGGCATCGACCAGATCGATATTGAGCGTGCCTTCTGTATACACGTAGGTGTCGTTGTAGAAGCCGTAGCCCGGCCACGGCCCGTACATGCCGCCGCGATAGGCGTAGTAACCCATGTAGCCGGGCGGCGGCATCGGCGCCGGGTCGCTGACCACCTTCTGGCGCAGCCGCGCGTTGAAGTTGACGAGCAGGTCCGGCGACTGCTGGGTATACCGATAGCCGCGCGCCGTCATTTCGCGCTGGACCGCCGTCTTCAGATATTGCGTGGTCAGGCTCTCGTAGCCCTGTCGGTCGGTGCCGGGCCGGGCGACGAAGCCAAAGGTGCGATAGGCGGAGAAGTCCGCCGTGCGGTTGTAGTCGGTGCGGATATCTGGGCCGGTGGCGCAGCCGGCGAGTGCGGCAAGCGCCGCAGCGCCGAATACGCCCCGGGCGCGGCTCACGATCTGGGTCGGGAGATGGGTGCGCATGATGTCAGTTCCACTTGCCGTCGACGCCGCCCACGCTGAGGCGGCCCGCGCCCAGCAGCGCCACGGCGATGGCGCTGGCCAGGAACATGCCCTGCAACTCCAGCTCCCAGCCGCCGTTCTTGTTGATCATATTGAGCTGGCCCGCATGCACCAGCGCCAGCGCGAAGATCATGTTGATGGCCACGATCAGCGCCGCCGGCCGCGTCCATAGGCCGATGATCAGCAGGATGGGCGCCACCACCTCGCCGATATAGACCCCGTAGGCCACATAGGAAGGCAGCCCGGCCTGGGTCACCGTCTGGATGACGAAGCCGGGTCCCGCCATCAGCTTGGCAATGCCGTGGAGCAGGATCAACACGCCCAACACGATCCGGATAACGGCCTTGCCCAGGTCCTGCGAACCTTGCGTGCGACTCATTGCTGCGCCTCCTTGCCCTTGGTTTGGAAACGGGGGTACGGCCCCCGCCCTCCGGGGCGCCGCACAAGTACCTTAGTGTGTACCGGCGTGAAGGTAAAGGCGCAATGCGCGGATGGCGGGGTCAGGGCTGGGGCTCGTCCTTCGGGGGCGAAAGCATGGTCGAAGACGGGGCCAACGGCGGAGGCGCCGCGAAAGGCGGCGCCGCGTGCATCGGCATGACGCCCGTCGTCATCATGCCCACCCGGCGGGCGGTCTCGGGCAGTACCTCGGCCAGGAAATCGAGGAAGCGGCGCAGCGGCGGCGTCACGCCTTTGCGTGACGGAAACACCGCATGGAGGACGCCCATCGGCAAATCCCACTGGGGCAGGACGACTTCCATGTCGCCGCGCGCGATCTCGTCGCGGCAATACATGCCCGGCAGCATGGCCACGCCCACGCCGGCCAGCACGGCCTCGCGCAGCAGCGCGAATTCGTCGCAGACGAGCTTGGGGTCGTACTGGATATGGACGGATTCGCCGGCTTTGTCGAACAGCGTCCAGATGAACTTGCCATCGTGCGGCCGCTGGCCGACGCCGGGCATGCCTTCCAGCGCCTGCGGGGTGCGCGGGCGGCCGATGCTGTCCAGCAGCGCCGGGCTGGCCACCATCCGCAATTCGCCCTTGCCGAAGGTACGCACGGCGAGGCTGGAGTCCTCGAGCACGTCGCGCACGCGCAGGGCCAGGTCGTAGCCCTCGCCGATCACGTCCACGCGCCGGTTGGTGGCGTCGATTTCCAGCTTGATGCCGGGGTTGGCGCGCATGAAGCCGCCGATCCACGGGGCGAGCAGGATCTGGGCGATGGCCACCGGGCAGCTGATGCGCAGCGATCCTCCCGGCTGCTCGCGGGCATGTTCGATCACTTCCCGCGCGGCTTCGGCGGCCTGGAGCATGTCCCGGCAGCGGGCGTAGTACTGCTCGCCGAGTGGCGTTACGCGCACCTGACGTGTAGTCCGGCGCAGCAACTGGACGCCCAGGTCGCGCTCCAGCTGGGCAATGCGGCGGGAAAGCCGCGACTTCGGCACGCCGCTGGCGCGGCTCGCGGCCGAGAAGCTGCCGTGTTGTACCACCTGGGCGAACAGCGACAGGTCATTGAGGTCTTGCATCCGGGTCTCCGGTGAGGCGATGGCGGCGATTGGGGGCGTTGAGGACGCAGGTCGTTGCGAAGATAGAACAATTATTTGCATTTTGCCTCACTACCGGCACCAATGCCCAGCCGCTATCATTCATTCCATCCAACCGAACCCTAGTGGAGAAAGACATGAACATCCTGCAGATCGATTCCAGCGTCCTTGGTGACAACTCCGTTTCGCGCTCGCTGACCGCCAGCGTGGTGGCCGACCTGGTCGCCAAGAACCCCGGCGCCAAGGTGACCGTGCGTGACCTGGACCAGGACGCCCCGGCCCACCTGACCGGCAACCTGCTGCCCGTGCTGGGCGGCCCGAAGGATGGCCTGAACGCCGTGCAGCAAGCCGAACTGGATCGCACCGAAGCCTGGCTGGCCGAACTGCTGGCTGCCGACGTCGTCGTGATTGGCGCACCGCAATACAACTTTGGCATCCCGAGCCAGCTCAAGGCGTGGATCGACCGCGTGGCACAAGCTGGCCGCACCTTCCGCTACACCGAAGCCGGCCCGGAAGGCCTGCTCAAGGGCAAGCGCGCCATCGTGGTGTCGTCCCGTGGTGGCGTACGCCAGAACGCCGACGCGCTGGATCTGCATGAAATCACCGTCGATACGGTCCTGCGCTTCCTGGGCATCGCCGACATCTCGATCGTGCGCGCCCACGGCCTGGCCATGGGCCCGGACAGCCGCGAAGCTGGCCTGAGCGCCGCCCGCACGGCCATCGCCGCGCTGAACGACGCCACCCGCGCCGCTGCCTGATCTGCTGCCAGAACTGCTTTCCGCTCCTCCGTGGTAACGGTGCCGCCTCCCTTGGCACCGGTTTTTCCTCCAGGCCGCGCCCTTCCGGGCGCGGCCCTTTTTTTGCGTCCGGGCCTTGCGGCGGTGCGTCACGCGTGCCGCCGGGTGTAGGCATCGGCCTACGGCCCGCCTCACCTTCCCCCGGCTCGCTCCGCCGGGCGAACGGGTCTATCATGGGTCGGATTCGGGTCGATTCCCATCGGCCTGCCGTCGCGTCGCATTCGAGTCGTCCCTGGGAGCCTGCATGACCTCTGCACTGTTGCCTGCCGCCGCCAATCATCCGCCGCACGAGCCCGCCCTGCTCGGCCAGTACCGGCACGTGCGCGCCGCCACGGAAGCCATGGTGGCGGATATTTCCGACGCCGATTCAACCGTGCAATCCATGGACGATGCCAGTCCTGCCAAATGGCATCTGGCCCATACGACGTGGTTTTTCGAGGAATTCGTGCTGGCCGCGCGCATCCCCGACTACGAGCCGGTGGATCCGCAGTACCGCTACCTGTTCAACTCCTATTACGAGGCAGTCGGCGCGCGGCATCCGCGTCCGCGCCGGGGGCTGCTGACGCGGCCGTCGCTGGACGAGATCCTGGCCTATCGGGAAGCCGTGGACGAATCCATGCTCTCGCTGCTCACCGATGCCCAGACCGACGCGGAAGCCGCGCTGGTCACGCTCGGCCTCAATCACGAGCAACAGCACCAGGAACTGCTGCTGACCGACATCCTGCATCTGTTCGCCCAGAATCCGCTGCGTCCGGCATATGCGCCCGCGCTGACCGCGCCGGTCATCGCCGATCCGCGCCCGGCGCCGGAGTGGCTGAAGTTCTCGGGCGGCGTGGTGGCCATCGGCCATGCCGGCGATGACTTCGCGTTCGATTGCGAAACCCCGCGCCATAACGTGCTGCTGCAGCCGTATGCGCTGTCCTCGCATCCGGTCAGCAACCATCAATGGTTCGAATTCATCGAGGACGGCGGCTACCAGACGGCCGGGCTGTGGCTTTCCGATGGCTGGCGCTGGGTCTGCGACAACGCCATCCAGGCGCCGCTGTACTGGGAAGAGCGCGACGGCACGTGGTGGCAGATGACGCTGCGCGGCATGCAGCCGGTGGATGCGGACAGCCCAGTCACGCACGTGAGCTTCTTCGAGGCCGACGCCTTCGCGCGCTGGGCCGAGCGCCGGCTGCCGACCGAGGCCGAATGGGAGCACGCGGCGCGCAACCTATCGGCGACCGGCAATTTCGTGGAAGGCCGCACGCTGCGGCCGCTGCCGGATCGGCAGAACACCTCGGGAGCCTTGCGCCAGATGTTCGGCGATGTCTGGGAATGGACGGCCAGCGCCTTCCTGCCCTATCCCGGCTTCCGCCCGAGCGCGGGCGCGGTAGGCGAGTACAACGGCAAATTCATGAGCAGCCAGATGGTGCTGCGCGGCGGCTCATGCGTGACGCCGGAATCCCATATCCGGGCCAGCTATCGCAACTTCTTCTATCCGCACCAGCGCTGGCAGTTCACGGGCGTCCGGCTTGCGGACGATGTGTGATCCGCTGATTGGCTGACTAACTCACCGACCGACCGCATGCCCTGCCAGCCCGACTTTCGGTGGTGGGGCAAAATTTCGGCGGTTAATTGAAAAATTCAAGATTCGAAGAGGCCGATCGATGTTCTGATCAGCCCTCCTTCAGCCGACGCCAGAGCGTGGTGGCACTGATCCCAAGCTGGGCGCAGGCGGCCGTCCGATTGCCGCCGCATTCGGCCAGCACCCGGCGGATGTGCTCCGCCTGGCTCGCCTTGGCCACGCCGGCCAGCGAGCGGCTCTCTTCCGATGGCGCGGTCAGCATCGCCATCTCCATCTCCATCGGCACCCTTGGCGCCCCCTCGCCGTTCTCCGAAGAAAACAGCTCCGGCACGGCCGCCTGCAGCTCGCGCTGCAACGCCGCCGGCTGGAGTTCGGCGCCTGCCACCAGCACGGCAATCCGCTCCGTCACGTTCTCCAGCTCACGGATATTGCCGGGCCAGGCATAGCGGGTCAGGCGCTCCCGCACCGTCGCGGGCAGTCGCTGCGGGGCCTTGGTGCCGAGCCGCTCCTGCGCGCGCCGGTATAGCAGTTCGGCGAGATCGGGCAGATCGGCCACGCGCTCGCGCAGCGGCGGCATTTCAATGCGCAGGATGTTGAGCCGGTAGTAGAGATCCTGGCGGAAGGTGCCCTCACGCACCCGCGCGGCGAGGTCCCGGTGCGTGGCGGCAATCACGCGCACATTGATCGGCACGGCCTCGATGCCGCCAATCGGCAGCACCTGTTTTTCCTGGAGCACGCGCAGCAGCCGGGTTTGCAGCGCTGGCGGCATGTCGCCCACCTCGTCGAGAAACAACGTGCCGTTGTGGGCCGATTCGAACAAGCCCGCCTTGCCCCCGCGCCGGGCGCCGGTGAACGCGCCTTCCTCGTAGCCGAACAGTTCGGATTCGAGCAGCGACTCGGGAAACGCCGCGCAATTCACGGCAATGAACGGGAAAGCGCGGCGCGGACTGGCGTCGTGCATGCCCTGCGCCAGCACTTCCTTGCCGGTGCCGCTCTCGCCGCCAACCAGCACCGTGGAATCGACCAGCGCGTAGCGCCGGGCCAGCGCGCGCAGGTCGCTCATCGCCGGGGAGGCGCCGGCCAGGTCGTCCAGGCTGTAGCGCACCCCGGCCGGGCGGGCGCGGGCGCGCGAGCGCAGGTTGCGGTCGGCGCGATGGATGGCGTTGGCGTCCTGAATGGTCAGCACCGCGCCCGTGGTGCCGGCTTCCCCGACGATGGGAATGCGGTTGACCACCACCATGCGGTCGCCCAGCCGGTGGATGGCCTCCAGCTCGCGGGTGCCGCTTTCCATCACGGCGTCGAGCGCGAGGCCCGGCGCCAGCGTGGACAGCTTGCGCCCTACGGCCACGCCGGTCGGGGTGCCGAGGAACCGTTCCATGGCCGGATTGAACGCCTGCACGCGGCCTTCAGTGTCCACGGCGGCCACGCCTTCGTTCAGGTGGGCCAGGATCGTATTCACGTAGTCGCGCCGGGTGGATTCGATACGCCGCAGCCGCGCCGCCTCGATCGCATCCTCCAGCGCCAGCCGCACCGCATTGCCCGAATATAGGAAAACGCCCATCAAGCCGTATTTGTCGGCCAGGTCGGTCACCATGCCCGGCCCCACCACCACGCGGATGCCCTCTTCCTTGAGCGCCCGCACACGTGCCGTGGCGTCATCCTCGGTCAGATAGGTGTAGCGGGGGATGTCGAGCGAGAACGCGCGCACGAATTCGTCGACTTCGGCGTAGGTCGAGGCATGGGTGACCAGCGCCACCTTCGGCGAAATCCGACGCGCCGTGGCCAGCGCGCTCATCACGTCGAAGCCGGTCACCTTGACCAGCACCACGGGCACATCCACATGCTGGCGCAGATAGGCACCGTTGGAGCCGCCCGCCACCACCACATCGACGCGACCCTCCCGCACCTCGCGGTTGATGGCGCTGGCGGCGGCCTCGAAGGCCCGCCCGACGATGCGGAACTCCGCACGGGCCGCGTAGGCCGGGATCAATTCTGCGAAGGCGCGCGAGAGACGGCTGATGCCCATCGCCCAGATGCGGGGACGGCCGCCGGCCGGCATGGCGGGCGCGTGGAGGGGCGCGGAGGAAGGCAGGAGACTCATGATGGGACCGGCCGTGTAGACGGTTGCATTGTGCGCCGGATGGTTCGATCTTTCAATCCTGAACGACTTGCATTTCATATTTGAAATGTGAATGTGACGAAAGCGCCTATGTCGGACCTCACGCGATGGTTGAGATTACCGGCATAGATAGTTGTTTATTAACGATATCTATCTATCTGAACGGCCATCCAGCGAAGCCAGCCACCACATGGCACACCCCTTGCGCTCTATCTGGCCGCTCTCAATGCCATTCCAGAACACTCCAAGCACACGCCCATGACCTTTTCCGCCTCCGAACTCGCCCGCTCCGCCGGCGCCCGCTTCCGCCAGGCCCTGGCCGACGAAAGCCCGCTGCAGATTCCCGGCACCATCAACGCCAACCACGCGCTGCTGGCCAAGCGCGCGGGCTATCGCGCCATCTACCTGTCCGGTGGCGGCGTGGCCGCGGGCTCGCTCGGCCTGCCCGACCTGGGCATTTCCAACCTGGATGACGTACTGACCGACATCCGCCGCATCACCGACGTCTGCGACACCCCGCTGCTGGTGGACGTAGATACCGGCTTCGGCGCTTCCGCCTTCAACGTGGCCCGCACCACGCGCTCGCTGATCAAGTTCGGCGCCGCCGCGATGCACATCGAGGACCAGGTTGGCGCCAAGCGCTGCGGCCACCGTCCGGGCAAGGAAATCGTCACCCAGGGCGAAATGGTCGATCGCATCAAGGCCGCCGTCGACGCCCGCACGGACGAGAACTTCGTCATCATGGCCCGCACCGACGCGCTGGCCGTGGAAGGCCTCGACAAGGCCATCGAACGTGCCGTGGCCTGCGCGGAAGCCGGCGCCGACGCCATCTTCCCCGAAGCCATGACCGACCTCGACATGTACCGCCGTTTCGTCGATGCCGTGCGCGTGCCGGTGCTGGCCAACCTGACCGAGTTCGGCGCCACCCCGTATTTCACGCTCGACGATCTGCGCAGCGTGGGCGTGGCGATGTCGCTCTACCCGCTCTCCGCCTTCCGCGCCATGAACAAGGCCGCCGAGAGCGTGTACGAGGCCATCCGCCGCGACGGCACCCAGAAGAACGTCGTCAGCACCATGCAGACCCGCGCCGAACTGTACGAGCGCATCGGCTACCATGATTACGAGCAGAAGCTCGACGCGCTGTTCGCGCAGGGCAAGGCCAAGTAAGCCAGCCCGCCCGACACCATCCGCCTCGATCTACAACGATCTGCACCCATCAGTACCCATCAGCACCCAGACCAACAAGGAGACCCACAATGTCCGAAGCTCAACCGCTCGCCACGCCCAAGCCCAAGAAGTCCGTCGCCCTGTCCGGCGTGACCGCGGGGAATACCGCGCTTTGCACCGTGGGCCGCAGCGGCAATGACCTGCACTATCGCGGCTACGACATCCTGGACATCGCCGATACCTGCGAATTCGAGGAAATCGCCCACCTGCTGGTGCACGGCAAGCTGCCGACCAAGGCCGAACTGGCCGCCTACAAGGCCAAGCTGAAGTCCCTGCGCGGCCTGCCCGCCAACGTCAAGGCGGCGCTGGAATGGGTCCCGGCCAGCGCCCACCCGATGGATGTGATGCGCACGGGCGTGTCGGTCCTCGGCAACGTGCTGCCCGAGAAGGACGACCACAACACGCCGGGCGCGCGTGATATCGCCGACCAGCTGATGGCCAGCCTCGGCTCGATGCTGTTGTACTGGTACCACTACAGCCACAACGGCCGCCGCATCGAGGTGGAAACGGACGATGACTCCATCGGCGCCCACTTCCTGCACCTGCTGCACGGCAAGGCGCCGTCCAAGCTGTGGGAACGCGCGATGCAAACGTCGCTGATCCTCTACGCGGAGCACGAGTTCAACGCCTCCACCTTCACCGCGCGCGTGATCGCCGGTACGGGTTCGGACATGCATTCGTCGATCTGTGGCGCCATCGGCGCGCTGCGCGGCCCGAAGCATGGCGGCGCCAATGAAGTGGCGTTCGAGATCCAGAAGCGCTACGACACCCCGGACGAAGCCGAGGCCGACGTGCGCCGCCGCGTGGAGAACAAGGAAGTCGTGATCGGCTTTGGCCACCCGGTGTACACCACGGGCGACCCGCGCAACCAGGTGATCAAGGAAGTGGCGCGCAAGCTGTCGAAGGACGCCGGCTCGACCAAGATGTTCAGCATCGCCGAGCGCCTGGAAACGGTGATGTGGGATGCCAAGAAGATGTTCCCGAACCTCGACTGGTTCAGCGCCGTGAGCTACCACATGATGGGCGTGCCGACGGCGATGTTCACGCCGCTGTTCGTCATCGCCCGCACCTCGGGCTGGGCCGCGCACATCATCGAGCAGCGGATCGACAACAAGATCATCCGCCCGAGCGCCAACTACACGGGGCCCGAGAACCTCAAGTTCGTGCCGATCGAGAAGCGCTGACCGGTGCCGCGCGGGGCCCCCTGCCCCGCGCCGCCCGCCACGGACGCTCCATAACCACCCCACGCCATGAACACTGCCTACCGCAAGCCGCTGCCCGGCACCAAACTGGACTACTTCGACGCGCGCGCCGCCGTGGAAGCCATCCACCCGGGCGCCTATGACAAGCTGCCCTACACCTCGCGCGTGCTGGCCGAGAATCTCGTGCGCCGCTGCGACCCGTCCACGCTGACCGCCTCGCTGCAACAACTGATCGAGCGCAAGCGCGAACTGGACTTCCCGTGGTTCCCCGCACGCGTGGTCTGCCACGACATCCTGGGCCAGACCGCGCTGGTGGACCTGGCCGGCCTGCGCGATGCCATTGCCGACCAGGGCGGCGACCCCGCGCTGGTCAACCCGGTGGTGCCGGTGCAACTGATCGTCGATCACTCGCTCGCCGTGGAATGCGGCGGCTTCGATCCCGATGCGTTCACCAAGAACCGCGCCATCGAAGACCGACGCAACGAAGACCGTTTCGATTTCATCAACTGGACCAAGAAGGCGTTCCGCAACGTGGACGTCATCCCGCCGGGCAACGGGATCATGCACCAGATCAATCTGGAGCGGATGTCGCCGGTGATCCACGCCGAGCAAGGCCTGGCCTACCCCGATACCGTGGTGGGCACGGACAGCCACACGCCGCACGTGGACGCGCTGGGCGTGATCGCCATCGGCGTGGGCGGCCTGGAGGCCGAGAACGTGATGCTGGGCCGCGCCTCGTGGATGCGCCTGCCTGACATCGTCGGTGTGGAGCTGTCTGGCAAGCGCCAGCCCGGCATTACCGCCACCGACATCGTGCTGGCCCTGACCGAGTTCCTGCGCAAGGAAAAGGTGGTCGGTGCCTATCTGGAATTCCGTGGCGAAGGTGCCTCCAGCCTCACATTGGGCGACCGCGCGACCATCTCGAACATGGCCCCCGAATACGGCGCCACGGCCGCGATGTTCTATATCGATGAGCAGACGCTGGCCTACCTGCGCCTGACCGGCCGGGAAGACGCGCAAGTCGCGCTGGTGGAAACCTACGCGAAGACGGCCGGCCTGTGGGCCGACTCGCTGGCCAACGCCGAGTACGAGCGCACGCTGCATTTCGACCTGTCCACCGTGGTCCGCAATATGGCCGGCCCGTCGAACCCGCACAAGCGGCTGCCGACGTCCGACCTGGCCGCGCGCGGCATCGCCGGCCAGTGGGATGACGTGCCGGGCCAGATGCCCGACGGTGCCGTCATCATCGCCGCCATTACGAGCTGCACCAACACCAGCAACCCGCGCAACGTGATTGCAGCGGCACTTCTGGCCCGCAATGCCAACGCGCGCGGGCTGACGCGCAAGCCGTGGGTCAAGTCGTCGCTGGCGCCGGGCTCGAAGGCGGTCGAGTTGTATCTCGAGGAAGCCAAGCTGCTGCCCGATCTCGAAAAGCTCGGCTTCGGCATCGTCGCGTTCGCCTGCACCACCTGCAACGGCATGTCCGGCGCGCTCGATCCGGTGATCCAGAAGGAAATCGTCGACCGCGACCTGTACGCCACGGCGGTGCTGTCCGGCAACCGCAACTTCGACGGCCGCATCCACCCGTACGCCAAGCAGGCGTTCCTGGCCTCGCCGCCGCTGGTGGTGGCCTACGCCATCGCTGGCACGATCCGCTTCGACATCGAGCGCGATGCGCTGGGCAAGGACGCCGACGGCAAGCCGATCTACCTGAAGGACATCTGGCCGAGCGACGAGGAAATCGACGAGATCGTCGCCAAGAGCGTGAAGCCGGAGCAGTTCCGCAAGGTCTACGAGCCGATGTTCGCCATTTCGGTGGACCAGGGCGAGGCCGTGAGCCCGCTCTACGACTGGCGCGCCCAGAGCACCTACATCCGCCGTCCGCCGTACTGGGAAGGCGCGCTGGCCGGCGAGCGCACGCTGCGCGGCATGCGGCCGCTGGCAGTGCTGGGTGACAACATCACGACGGACCACCTGTCGCCATCGAACGCCATCATGCTGAACAGCGCGGCTGGCGAGTACCTGGCGAAGATGGGCCTGCCCGAGGAAGACTTCAACTCGTACGCCACGCACCGGGGCGACCACCTGACCGCCCAGCGCGCCACCTTCGCCAACCCGACGCTGATCAACGAGATGGCCGTGGTCGATGGCACGATCAAGAAGGGTTCGCTGACGCGGATCGAGCCGGAAGGCAAGGTCGTGCGCATGTGGGAAGCCATCGAGACTTATATGGAGCGCAAGCAGCCGCTGATCGTGGTGGCCGGGGCCGACTATGGCCAGGGCTCGTCGCGTGACTGGGCGGCCAAGGGCGTGCGGCTGGCCGGCGTGGAAGCCATCGTGGCCGAGGGCTTCGAGCGCATCCACCGTACCAACCTGATTGGCATGGGCGTGCTGCCGGTGGAGTTCAAGCCGGGGGTGAACCGCACCACGCTGGGCCTGGACGGCACCGAGACGTACGACATCGTCGGCGCCCGCAAGCCGCGCGCCGAACTGACGCTGGTCATCCATCGCAAGAACGGCGAGCGCGTGGACGTGCCGGTGCAGTGCCGGCTGGACACCGCCGAGGAAGTGTCGATCTACGAGGCCGGCGGCGTGCTGCAACGGTTCGCGCAGGACTTCCTGGAATCGGCGCGTGCCGCGGCTTGATGGGAATTCACCGGAAACTGGACGAAGCATGACTCACGTAGCGCAAGTCAAGATTCCCGCCACCTACATGCGTGGCGGCACCAGCAAGGGCGTCTTCTTCCGCCTGCAGGACCTGCCCGAGGCCGCGCGCGTGCCCGGCGCGGCGCGCGACAAGCTGCTGATGCGCGTCATCGGCAGCCCGGACCCGTACGGCAAGCAGATCGACGGCATGGGTGCGGCTACGTCGAGCACCAGCAAGACGGTCATCATCAGCGCCAGCACGCGGCCGGACCACGACGTGGACTACCTGTTCGGCCAGGTGTCGATCGACCAGCCGTTCGTCGACTGGAGCGGCAACTGCGGCAACCTCTCCGCCGCCGTGGGGCCGTTCGCCATCAGCAACGGCTTCATCGATGCCGCGCGCATCCCGCGCAGCGGCAGCGGCGTGGTCACCGTGCGGATCTGGCAGGCCAATATCGGCAAGACCATCGTCGCGCACGTGCCGGTGACGGATGGCGCGGTGCAGGAGACCGGCGACTTCGAACTGGACGGGGTGACCTTCCCCGCCGCCGAGGTGCAGTTGGAGTTCATGGACCCCGCCGAGGAAGGCGAGGATGGCGGCGGCGCGATGTTCCCGACCGGCAACCTCGTCGATGACCTGGAGGTGCCCGGCGTGGGCACGCTCAAGGCGACGATGATCAACGCCGGCATTCCGACGATCTTCGTCAATGCCGACGCCATCGGCTACACCGGCACCGAGCTGCAGGACGCCATCAACGGCGATCCGAAGGCGCTGGCGATGTTCGAGACCATCCGGGCCTACGGCGCAAAGCGCATGGGGCTGATCCGCGACATCGACGAGGCCGCACGGCGCCAGCACACGCCGAAGGTGGCGTTCGTGGCGCGGCCGGTCTCGTACACGGCGTCCAGCGGCAAGGCCGTCAACGCTGGCGACGTGGACCTGCTGGTGCGCGCGCTGTCGATGGGCAAGCTGCACCACGCCATGATGGGCACGGCGGCGGTGGCTATCGGCACGGCGGCGGCGGTGCCGGGCACGCTGGTCAACCTCGCAGCCGGCGGCGGCGAGCGCGAGGCGGTGCGCTTCGGGCACCCGTCCGGCACGCTGCGGGTGGGCGCGCAGGCCAGCCAGGCCGATGGCCAGTGGACCGTCACCAAGGCCATCATGAGCCGCAGCGCACGCGTGCTGATGGAAGGCTGGGTGCGCGTGCCGGGCGACGCGTTCTGACCGTTTCGCCCGACTCGTCTCCCAACTCGCAATACCTCTAAAAAGCGGCATCCTTCCCCCGGGGAGGATGCCGCTTTGTCTTATGGGGCATACGTTTGCGGGCGATGACGGTTGTCGACGCAACCGCCGCCGGTGGGTATAGTGCTCGCTCCGTCCGACGCCGGACGGAGTCCATGAATCGAAGACACGGGGCGGCGCTTCCACAAGACGCCCGAACCTGCCGACATGAGGAGCATCATGCAACGTACCTGCCTGAAATCGCTTGCCAAGCCGATGGCGACACCCATCGCCGCGCTGCTGCTGTCCGCCGGGCTGATGTCCGGCCTGGCCCACGCGCAACTGGCTCCGGCCCCGGGCGCTGACCCGGCCACCACCACTACCGCCCCTGCCGAGGCGCGCAAGGCCAACGTGGTCATCATCGGCACGGGCGGCACCATCGCCGGCGCAGGCGCATCGGCCACCAACACAGCGGCCTACCAGTCGGCCGTGGTGCCGGTGGACAAGATCATCGCCTCGGTGCCCGAGATTTCGAAGGTCGCCAACGTCAAGGGCGAGCAGGTCTTCCAGATCGGCTCGGAGAGCTTCAACAACGAGCGCCTGCTGAAGTTGGGCAAGCGCGTGTCCGAACTCCTGAAGCAGCCGGACGTGGACGGCATCGTCATCACGCACGGCACGGACACGATCGAGGAAACGTCGTACTTCCTGAACCTCACGCTCAAGAGCGACAAGCCCGTGGTAGTGGTCGGCTCGATGCGCCCGGGCACGGCGCTGGGCGCAGACGGCGCGCTGAACCTGTATGACGCGGTGCTGGTGGCCTCCCGGCCCGAGTCGCGCGGCAAGGGCACGCTGGTGGTGCTGAACGACGAGATCCACACCGGCCGCGACGTGACCAAGACCAACACGTTCAAGACCGAGACTTTCCGCTCGCCGTTCGGCCCGCTCGGCTACGTGGTGGAAGGCCGCACGCTGTACTACCGCACGCTGGCGCGCCCGCACACCACGCAGACCGAGTTCGATATCGACAAGATCGACAAGCTGCCCGAAGTCGCTGTGGTCTACGCCTACGGCAACGTGAACCCGGCCAGCATCGACGCGGCAGTGAAGAATGGCGCCAAGGCCATCGTCTATGCCGCCACCGGCAACGGCAGCGTGGGCGACTACATGGTGGAACCGCTCAAGGCGGCCCGCGCCAAGGGCGTGCAGATCGTGCGCGCCTCCCGCACGGGCAGCGGCGTGGTGGTACGCAACGCCGAGCAGCCAGACGACAAATACGACTGGATCGTCACCGACGACCAACTGCCGCAAAAGGCACGCATCCTGATGGCGCTGGCGCTGACCAAGACCAACGACCCGAAGGCGTTGCAGCAGATGTTCTGGAAGTATTGAGCGGTTGCGTCCCCTCTTCCGCCTGCGGTGGAGGGGACGGCTATCAAACTACCTCGTCATAGGCCGTCAGTTTCCAGGTCACGGGCAGTTCCACATAGCGGACGCCGAGAACATCATCGAGCCAGTCAAAGATGCGGTGCCTGGTGAGGACTAGCGGGGGCATCGGCTTGCCTTTGCGGAAGACCTGCGTAGCCTCCCATCGGTGGCTGAATCCGGTGGCGCACCATTTCCCGGATTCAGGGCACGGCTCGCCCGTGGCGGCAAGGGTCCCCAGCGCCGCCCTGGGCGGTGGTGGAATGGGCAGGCCCGTGGCGGGGTCAAGGTTCTTGGCCTTGCACAGGCGGTGGATGAACTCGTCGGACGGCTTCGGCGGCGGCTCGGCGGCTTCCTGTTCCTTTTGCCATTGGAAGGTACCGTCCCAGGGCGGGAGTTTGGCCGGGGGCAGGGGGACGATGTTGTCGATGTCGGGGAGCTTGGGGTTTTGGCCGTCGTAGCGGTCCAGGAATTTGCCGATTTGCTCATAGCGGCGGGAGCGCTCGGGATCGTGCGGCAGGGCGAGATAGTGCATATCCTCGGCTGGAACCCCTTTGAATCCCTGTTCGAGGGCAAGAACAGACAGTACATTTCCGGCTGCCACGCCCTTTTGATACGCACTCAGCGCATCCGAGTATTTCTCAGCGGTGCTCAAATGTATTCCCAACGTATGTGCTGCCGCGCCGTGCCCCTGGCCTGCAGCACATTGACGCATGTTCCGCGCGATCTCCGGGGCTTTGTCCAACGGCGCGAGCAACTCCGCCACATATGCCTGGGCATTCGCGCTACCAAGATCGGCCGCCTTGCGAAAGTACCGCAGCGCCATTTCTCTGTCCTGCTTGAGTCCATAGCCCAGGTTCAAGTAATAGCCAATATCGTAGTACCCCGAGGGTACGCCTGCATCGATTAACTGTGCGGCGAGGTCGATACTTTCCTTTTGTGCGAAAGGTGATGACGCGAGACCGTGTGATACCAACTGCTGTAAGTTATTGTTGGCTTTATAGTGCCCGTGGGCAGCCGCGATCCGATAGTAGCGAGCCACTTCGTCGTACTCTTTCGGGCCCTTTGATTTCTCAAGGAAGCGGGCGTACCGAAAAAGCTTGTCGGCCTCCGCGTCGAGTACTGGAAGATGGTCGGCCTCGATAACGCATTCAAAGGCGAGATTGGTTCGGACGCTAGATAAATCTGCAACGGTTTGCATGGGATTCTCCTTTGGGCATGCCATCAAGACCGACGTCATAGTTACTAAGAATAAGGATCGCATTTGTCAATCCAGATAGGTCCGCTTAGGATCTTCTCGGTAGAATTCGATCAAGGACGCTATGGGAGCCATTTTCATCACCGCCCTTTCCTTGTTCTTCTTTATTATATCTCCCCACCATTTAAACGCCTGCCTCACATCCGCCTGCGCCCCCTTCCCACCCGTATGTATCTCCCACAACCGCTTCCGCAACGGCCCGGTCACCCCCGTATGTTCATGGCAGATATTCAATTCACTATCCGCCGCCATGCTGCGGGTATTGATATTCGCCGAGCCCAGCGTCATGAACACGTCGTCGATAATCATCAGCTTTGAATGCACGTACACGTGCTCCCATTTGCCGGGTGGAGAATCCGGTGCGACCAGCGTGCAGACGTGGACCTTCAGGCCGGGGATTTCGGTCGGCGCGATGGCCTCCTGGGGCGCTTTCATCTGGTCGACCAGTTCCGCCTGCTTTTCTCGCGCCTGCCTCAGGTTCTCGACGGCTTCCGCCAGCTTCTTCACGGTGATCGCTGCGTCCACATACGGGCGCATTCCCTCGGCGCCCTGTATGGCTCCACGGGCTTGCTTCTCCGCCGCGACCGCCTCGTCATATTCCTTTTGCAAGGCCTCGCGCCGCTTGTCCTGCCGTTCGAGTTTCGCCACACCGGGGATGGTGTCGGCGCGGCCCAGGGCCTCCAGCATCCGGTAGGTGTTGACCGTGCCGGGGCCGATGCCCTCGTCGCTCGCATTGGTGACGACAAACAGGTGGATGGGGCCATGCTCGCCCGGGTCGCGGCCCCAGGCTATCTGCTTTGCGGCGGCCGCCTTGATTTGCTCGGCCAATGGCGGAAAGCGGAAATACTG